>NZ_KE384294.1:0-102586 GCF_000425025.1 Streptococcus castoreus DSM 17536
TCAAAATAGCTCAATCGCTTAAGCGAAGCCGACAAACGATTCATAAGGTTGTAACTTTCCTAAAACAAGGAAAGTCAGCCAATGACTATTATCAGTTCTACAAGGCCAATAAATCTCGCTGTGGACGTCGTCAAGCTATTCTTTCTGATGATGAAAAGACCTTCATCCAAAGTTATCTGAAGCAAGATTGGAGCCTAGATGTGATTAAAGGGACCTTTCCAGACTGCATTTCTTATTCTATGAAAACCTTGTATCGTCTGGTAGATCGTGGGGGACTCAAGGCAGAGGAGATGCCTTGGAAAGGCAAACGGAGACCAAATGGTTATTCAGAGAAACGTGGGAAACAAGCTTTTCGACGTAATCTACGTGAGCGAGCCGAGAAATACCCTGACTTTGAGACAGAATTTGGTCATTTAGAAGGGGACACCATTGTCGGTAAGAACCATAAGAGTGCTGTTATCACCTTGGTAGAACGCTTATCTAAAGCCATCATTACCCTTCAAACAAATGGAAGAAAAGCTAGCGATGTCGAAACCTCTATTCATCGTTGGTTGGCTAGATTTCCAAAGCATGTGTTCAAGTCCATTACCTTTGATTGTGGCAAGGAATTTTCAAACTGGAAATCACTGTCCAATGCGCACGATATTGACATTTTCTTTACGGATCCTGGTTGTCCAGGTCAGCGTGGTCTCAACGAGCATTCGAATGGTCTCCTAAGAAGGCATGGTTTACCCAAACAAATGGACTTTAGTGGCATTTCTCAAGAAGTATTATCAGACATAGCTGATAAGAGGAACATAATCCCACGAAAATCCTTGGACTATAAAACACCCTACCAACTATTTCTGAGTCACATCATGATGTCCAACTTAATTTGACAATTTGAGAGTTAATTAATCATAATTGTTCCCCTTTGAAAGGAATGCTTTGATTAGTTTGTTGACTTTCTTAATTTGATAAACAAGGCTGCCACTAAAGAAGTTATCCCTAGTAAGGAAATTAGCATGGACGATTTGTCTCTCGTTGCTGGGAGAGTTATCTTTTTCTTGGTGACAACCATGCTCACTTTACGGTTATAAGGGATGGAAATATCCTTTTTATAGCCTCCAATATAGGAAATAAGGCGCCCCAACTCATCAATAATGGCACTTGGTTTTTCAATGGTCTGATCGAGGTATTTAGTTTTATAAAGAGATTGCTCCATTTGTTTCTTTTCGTGGTAAGCAGCCATTACTTCACCAAAAGAGTCACCAACAGAATAAACTTGAGTCGTCAAATCAGATTTTTGCGCCATCATCGTAGTGAATTTGGCAGTGGCACTATTGAAAGCTTCCATTTTCTCAAATAAGTTATGTTTAGCTATCATGTATCTTAGAATTGAACTTGATGAACTCCTCATATGTGGTGTTGGATTGGTATCTAATTGGTCATCAGCAGTAGGTAAACAAGTAACTCTGGCATCTTCTAAAGGTAAATTATCACTCTCTCCACCACGAATAGGTAAAGGCTTAAGATCCTCTGAATTGTCTAGATTGACTGACTTATCTAACTGAGACGATGAGAACTGCCCATGAGTCACATTTTCTAATTTTTCTATTTGAGAAGCTTCCGGAAAATCTTCAAACGTCTTTTCTGTCGATTCCCCCGTCTGATCTTCCATCACATGTTCTTCTTTAGAGGGTAAGGCGGATTCAGTAGGAGACATCTGTTTTTCCACCTTTGTTTCCATCATCGAAAGCTGATCGGCTGTAATCGTCCAACTGCCACAACTCAAAGTTGCTAACACAATAATGCTCGCTAAACACACTTTTTTATTAAGCATCTATGCCTCCCAGCTTAAAATTCTCTTATCTATTCTACTATTTATCATAGCTTTGTCAAGAGAACTAACAAAACATAGCTGCCCGCTTTACAACTCCATTTTTTACTCTATATGATTATTAATACTTGAATAGCAATTCGCGAGCCTGTGTCAAGGCAGCCTCAGTTATATCAGTACCAGCAATCATCTTTGCAATTTCTTCAACACGCTCTTCTGATGTGAGTAGTCTTACTGTAGAAACGGTTGAATCTTTCTTACTTTCTTTAGAAATAAAATATTGATAATCTGCAATAGCTATCACTTGGGGCAAATGAGAGATCGCCAAAACTTGACCATGGCGACCAATTTTAGATATTTTCTGTGCAATTGCCTGGGCAACACGTCCTGAAACACCAGTATCAACCTCATCAAAGACAATACTTGTCTTATCTTCTTTTTTTGAAATGGCTGCTTTAATAGCCAACATTAACCGTGATAATTCACCACCAGAAACGACTTTTGCCAAAGGTTTAAAGCCCTCGCCAGGGTTAGTTGAAATATAAAATTCTAGATGCTCATTCCCCTCACGATTAAATTTTGATTTGGTAAACTGAACGCTAAAATCGGCATTCTCCATGCAAAGATCTTTGAGTTCAGCTTTAATAGCCGCTTCTAATTGTTCGGCAAGGGCATGGCGTTGTTCACTCAATTCTAATGCAGCAGTAACTAATTGCCTTTCTAGTGCTTTTAATTCCAACTCTAAATCTCCTGAAAAACCATCATTACCTGTTAGTAATTGATACTCTTTTAGACTATTGTCATAGTAATCAAGAAGATCATTTACATTCCCACCATATTTTTTGGTTAAACTATTGAGAGTATCCAAGCGAAACTCAACTTCTTGCAATCTTCCTGAATCAAAATTCAACTGATCAATGGTAGCTGATAATTGTTTACTCACTTCTTCTAAAATATAGTAAGCTTCTGAAATCGTTGCTGACATGGTTTTATAATTAGAATCAAAACTTTCAATAGACTGCAAGTCATTCATACTAGAACGAATATTGGAAAGACTTGAAAAATCTTCGTTATCTAACATGGCATAAGCATTAGTCAAGGTGTCTGCAATTTTCTTATGATTCAGTAGGCGGTCTCTTTCTTGATTTAGACGCTCATCTTCTCCTCGACTTAGATCTGCTGCTTCTATTTCTGCTATTTGAAAAGCTAACATCTCAATACGAGCCTTGTGCTCTTTTTCGTTCTTTTGCTTTTCAACAACTTGTTGTCGTAAGGTTTTATAACGATCAAAAATAACTTGATAGTTTTTTTTGGCATGATCAAAATCAGCATCACCAAACGCATCTAAAATCTGTTGATGCAATTGTGGTCGCATTAACTCTTCTTGATCGTGCTGACCATGAATATCGACTAGAAATCGACCAACCTGTTTCAAGGTTGCCAAATTGACCATTTGACCATTAATGCGACTAACACTTCTGCCATTAGCAAAAATATCACGACGAATAATTAATTCCTCTTCCATCGCGATACCTGAAGCTTCCAAACAAGCAACTAAACCAGGGCTAGCATCCACTGAAAAGAAGCCTTCAATTTCTGCTTTATTAGCTCCATGACGAATCACCTCTATGCTAGCACGCGCCCCTAGCATCATATTCATCGCATCAATAATAATGGATTTTCCTGCACCAGTTTCCCCAGTTAAGACTGTCATACCATTTTCAAAATTTAGGGAGATTTCCTCAATAATGGCAAAATTCTTAATAGAAATTTCTAATAACATCAATTTCTCCCTATTTTCTTAGGCTAGACCCTTCATCCAAAGTGATACCTCTTGACGAATAAGACTAGCATCTGCTTCTGATTTGGCAATCAATAATAAACTATCGTCATCTGCAATAAGGCTAAAAATAGCTTCTGAAAAATCTGTTAGTAGGTAACGCTTGATTAATTTGCTATTTCCAGGAACAACCTTTAAATAAATGTGTTGCTCCAAACCTTCTGTCTTATCAGAGATGCCTAAAATAGTACTTTTAATAGACCTTGGACCTTGGATAACTTTCTTACCACTATCTTGTGACAAACCGTAAACGTAACGACCACTTCCTGATGGAATTTTGACAATACCAATCTCATTCATATCTCTTGAAATTGTTGCCTGTGTCAGTTCCAAACCATGCTCGTTTAGTAATTTCAACAAATCATGTTGCGTCTCAACAGCATGTGTCAAAACCATCTTTTTAATTAATTCAAGTCGTTTATTCTTTTTCATGTTTCTCAAATTCCTTATGTGCATTGGTAACCACTTCCTGAATCACATGAGATGCCACCGTTTCAGGAACATCTGATTTAATAAGATGAACTAAAAACTCAATATTGCCATGACCACCTTGGATAGGAGAAAAATCAAGCCCCTTAACTATAAATCCGTAATCTAGCGCAAAATCAACAACTTTTTGGATAACTTTTTCATGAATCTGTCGATCTTTAACAATCCCTTTTTTGCCAATTTGATCACGCCCCGCTTCAAATTGCGGTTTAATCAAGGCAACAACCTGCCCTTGATCTGGCAAAATAGCATGCAAGGCTGGTAAAATCAAACAAAGCGAGATAAAAGACACATCAATACTGGCAAATTCTGGTTGACCCTCAGTAAAATCTGCTGGCTTGGCATAACGGAAATTGTACTGTTCCATACTTCTTACACGAGGATCTTGTCGCAATTTCCATGCTAGTTGATTGGTGCCAACATCAACTGCATAAACCAACTTTGCCCCTGCTTGCAGCATGACATCTGTAAAGCCACCTGTTGAAGCGCCAATATCAATACCAATTTTTGCGGCAATGGATAAGCCAAAAACTTGTAACCCTTTTTCCAATTTTAAACCGCCTCGGCTAACATACTTGAGTTTGTCACCTTTAAGCTTCAATTCTATGCCGTCATCAATTTTTTCTCCTGGCTTATCATAACGTTCACCATTAATGACTGAAACCACCAAGCCCGCCATAACACCACGTTTTGCTTGCTCTCGTGTTTCAAATAACCCTTGCTTATAGGCTAATACATCTACTCTTTCCTTAGGCATTGAGTCGCAACCCTTCTATCATTTTAATAATAGTCTGAGGTTTAAAGTCTATTTCACTTTCTAATGTTCGGAAAATAGCAAGAGCCTGATCTAATGTATCATTTAAGACAAAGTAGGATTGTTCTAGCCCAAGTAAACTTGGATAAGTCACTTTTTCAGCTGCCAAGTCTTTTTGAGGTGTTTTTCCAATATCCTCAAAGCTAGCTGTGACATCTAAAATATCATCTCTTATTTGAAAAGCATGCCCAACCAACAGGCCCACTTGCCATAATTGTTGACAGATATGTTCTGCTTGCTCTGCCACAATGGCAGCTGCCAAAAAAGGATAGGCTAGTAATTTTCCTGTTTTATTGGCATGAATCGCTGATAATTGGGAACTATTCAAGTTTTGATTTTCCCCTTTCATATCTAGCATTTGACCACCTACCATGCCAGAGGTTCCAGAGGCAAGCGAAAGATGGTGAATTAACTGAATCTTGATTTTGCTTGGTAAGCTAGCTTGTGCAACAAGTCCAAAAGCATCTAGAAACAGACCATCTCCAGCCAAAATAGCGGTTACCTCATCAAACTGCTTGTGGTTGGTCAATCTCCCACGACGATAATCATCATTATCCATAATCGGTAAATCATCATGAATAAGGCTACCTGTGTGAATCATTTCAAGTGCCGCAGCGAGGTCAAAATGTGCCTCATTTAAAATGACACCAAAGCCCTCCAAAACTTCTAATAACAACAGTGGGCGAATGCGTTTGCCACCACCGTTAATAGAATATAAAATAGCTTCTGTAAGTTCCTCAGAAACTGTCAAAGAACTTTTATAGTATCGACAAATAGCAGCATCAATTTTAGCTAATTTGTTCATTAGGTGTCCATTTCCACTTCCGTATCATCTGCCTGCATTACCTTAACAAGTGTTTTTTCTGCTGTTTGTAAGGTTTTTTGTAAGTCTTTTGACAGAAGCATTCCTTTTTGGAATTCTGAAATAGCTTCTTCTAGAGGCACATCACCATTTTCAAGTTTAGTGACAATCGCTTCTAAATCCTGTAAGTTTTCTTCAAATGTTTTCGTTTTTGACATTTTTTACCTCTACTTCTAATTGACCATCACGCATCATAATACTCAGTTGATCTCCTTTGACAACGTCTCGTATTGAAGCCACAAGTTCTTGATCCTTTTTTACCATAGCATAGCCACGTGCAATAATGCGATTGGTATCAAGCGACAACAAAGCATCCTGTGCTTTCTCAAAGCGTGCTAATTGACCATCATACTGGTTTGTCATATTGGAGATGAGCAAACGACTTGTAGTTCTAACACGGTCCTGATAGCGCTCAATTTTTGTTTGTAACTGTAAACCAATCAGTTGATGATCAAGTTGTAATTTTCTTTCCCTTGCCTTTGTTATCCTATCTTTCAAATTGGCTCTCAAGGCAACATCAAAGCGATCAATTTTTTGCACATAAGCATCGTAAAGCCGTTCTGGCTGTCTAAAAATAACTGATTGGGATAGGTTCGCCACTTTTTCTTGATTTTGTTTAATCCGACGTAAACAGGCTTGATAAGACCTATTTTGCTGCTGTGCGATCCAAGAAATAAGATCTGCTTTTGTGACCGGGGTTGCCAGTTCTGCAGCAGCTGTTGGTGTAGCGGCTCTACGATCTGCAACAAAATCTGCCAAGGTTGTATCGGTTTCATGACCAACACTAGAAATAATTGGAAGCTTAGATTCAAAAATGGCTTGAACCACTATTTCTTCATTAAAGGCCCAAAGATCCTCTATCGAACCGCCACCACGCCCAACAATCAAAAGATCTAAATCATCTCTCTGATTGGCTCTCATAATGTTAGTTCTAACTTCTTGCGCCGCACCTTCTCCTTGAACTTTGGTGGGAAATAACAAAATCTCGACCCCCGGAAATCGTCTAGATAGGGTCGTAATAATGTCTCTGATAACAGCTCCGCTTGAACTCGTAATAACTCCGATTTTTGACACAAACTGTGGAAGAGGTTGCTTATGTTTCTGATCAAAATATCCCTCAGCTGTCAATTTTTTCTTTAATTGTTCAAACTGCAAAGCCAAGGCACCAACACCATCTGGCTCTGCTTTTTCGATAATAATCGAATAAGACCCTCCGGGTTCGTAAAGCTGCACACGACCGATAACATTAAGTTTCATGCCCTCTTCAAGATCAAACCCTAATTTTTTATAGGCTCCCGCCCACATAGTGGCTTGAATGACAGCCCCTTCGTCTTTCAATGAAAAATACTGATGGGTCGGTCTTTTGCGAAAATTGGAAACTTGACCAGTTAGATAAACTCGCTCCAAATAAGGATCCCGGTCAAATTTCAATTTCAAATATTTTGTCAAATGAGTAACCGTTAAATATTCTGTCATCAAGCCACCTTTCACTTATTTGAATTATTAGGATACCAATGTATACTAACGCAATTATACCATTTTTTGGAATAAATAGTGAGCAGAAGATCAGAAAAAGAGCCAAGTCCGACTCCTTTTTCTGTTATATCTATCAAACCAGTTGAACGATTACTACTTCAATGACTAACGCTACGAAGAGCTGCCTGGTAAGTTTGTTCTAACAACATGGTAATGGTCATCGGACCAACACCACCCGGAACAGGGGTTATCTTGCTAGCAACTTCTGCAACCTCGTCAAAGGCGACATCACCAATCAATTTACCGCTATCATCACGGTTCATGCCAACGTCAATCACAACAGCCCCCTCTTTAATAAACTCCTTTGTGACAAAATGCCCTTGACCAATTGCCACGATGAGAACATCCGCATGACGACAAACCTCTTTTAAGTGACGAGTTCTAGAATGCGTTAGGGTTACTGTTGCATTTTTATCTAGCAACAGCTGTGCCATAGGCTTTCCAACAATATTTGATCTTCCAATAATAACCGCATGTTTGCCTTCAAGGTCAACTTTATAGTTACGAAACATCTCCATAATTCCAGCTGGTGTGCAAGGGACCATTAAGGGACGTCCTGACCAAAGATGACCTGTATTCATAGGATGAAAACCGTCAACATCTTTTTTGGGATCAATGGCGAGAATGATCTTTTTATCATTAATATGTTTTGGCAGAGGGAGTTGTACCAAAATACCATGAATAGAGTCATCTACATTATAGTGTTCAATCACTGCAATAAGTTCTTCTTGGCAAATTGATTCTGATAGCCTAACGGTCTCGCTCTTAAAACCAGCTGCAAGGGCAGCAAGTTCTTTATTACGGACGTAGACTTGACTCGCAGGATTATCTCCCACGAGAATCACTACTAGACCTGGAACAATCCCTTTTTCCCGCTTTAATTGGGTAACTTTTTCCGTCAATTCTGTTTGCATTTTTTGGGCTAGGACCTTCCCATTAATTATTTCAGTCATCGACATCCCCCTTCATGTTAATTCTCTATATTATATCAAAAAATGGCATTATGCTCTCTTATTTTATCTTTTGATGTTACTAAATTCCTCTTACCTGACCTTGGTTATAAATCAAAAGAGACTTTGAGTTTCTCTCATCGCCTCTTATCGTTTTTTAAATGATGTTATCCATTTTTGCCTGACAAGCTGCTTCAATAGCATCTAACTTGGCAATGCTATCTGCTTGCGTTTGACCGATAGTATAGAGATATAGTTTAATTTTAGGCTCTGTTCCTGATGGTCTAAGGGCATACCATGACCCTTCATTAAAATAATATTTTAGACAATTTTGTTTTGGAAAATTTTGATAGCCGTCTTTAAAATCAATTCTTGTTTTCAAGGTCATGTCATCCACCGTTTGTATCGGATTTTGCCGAAAATCTTCCATAATTCTAGCAATACGGTCTTGACCCTCAACACCCTCTAATTCTAAAGCAATTTGACGTTCATTGTAATAACCGAACTCCGTATAAATGGTTTGTAAAACATCTAAAAGAGACTGTCCTCTTTTTTTATAATAAGCAGCCATTTCCACTACCATCATTGAAGCACTAACAGCATCCTTATCTCGCACGAAAGTGCCATAACAAAAGCCAATACTTTCCTCGTAGCCAAACAGATAAGTCTTTGATTTGGTCAGTTCATATTCATTAGCCTTACCACAAATATTTTTAAAGCCAGTTAAAGTTTCGACAGTTTCAATACCATACTGATTGGCAATCTTCCGTGACAAATCTCCCGTGACAATCGATTTTACCAAAACCGGATGATCCGGTAAATTCCCCAAGGCAAAACGTTGTGAAAAAATGTAGTAAGAAAGCAGGGCACCTATTTTATTTCCATTCAGAAAGACATAATTGCCGCTTGCATCTTTGACTTCTAGAGCTAATCGATCACAATCAGGATCAGTTGCGATAAGAATATCAGCCTCAACAGCTTTGCCCAGTTTTTCTGAATAAGCAAAGGCTTTTGGAACTTCTGGATTTGGGTAGCCCACTGTCGTAAAATCAGGATCTGGCAATTCCTGTTCTGGAACAACATAAACATGATCAAACCCACGACGTTTCAAAATTTCACGCACTGGTAAATTCCCAACACCATTAAGCGGCGTATAAACCACACGCACAGTTTTATCAATAGCAGTGTCATTAATGGACAAGTCAAGCACTTCTTCTTTGTAAGCTTCTTCAATATGCTCATCAATATAACTTGCTAAGCCACTCGTTAAGGCATCTTCAAAAGGCATTTGTTTAATCGCTTGATAATCTGTAATAACTGCCATGTGAGTGGCAATCTGGTCAGCAATCGTCTCTAAAATCTGCGAGCCCTCTTCCCAATAAACCTTATAACCATTATAATCTTTTGGATTATGACTGGCGGTAATCATCACACCTGATATACATCCCAAAGCACGGATGGCATAAGAACACATTGGAGTCGGACGAATCCCTTTATAAAGATAAGACTTAATGCCATTTGCTGCCATAACAGAACAGGTGAGTTCTGCAAATGCCTTAGACTGATGACGAACATCATAACTGACCGCAATTCCACGTGCCACTGCTTCAGGTCCATAATCAATAATCGTATCAGCTAACGCCTGCGCTGCTTTACCAACCATATAAGTGTTCATACGATTAGTACCTGCACCAAGCTTTCCTCTTAGCCCTGCGGTTCCAAACTCAAGTGTCTTGTAAAAACGATCCTGAATCTCAGCCTCGTCAGTTTTAATGGCTTCTAAATCTGTCTTAATGTCTTGACTTAGAAAATCATTGGCTAGCCACTCTTGGTAAATGTCTTTGTCATTCATATTACTTATCCTCTTCTAAGACCAAATGGTAAAATTCACCCCATTAGGAGACACTCATTTCATTGAAAGAGCTATCTAAATGGTAACAAACAACCGTTGTAAAGTCAACTTAAATTATTAATTAACTGCACCTTATACAATTACTTTGACCTGCTAAGGACATCTTGAATAATTATGTCGCTAAAAATGGTCTAGGCAGTTCCTAAACCAATTATCATAATATGTCATTTACCTAAGAGTTGATTTATTAGAAGACTTCATTTCATCTTTAATCGGACAAGAACAGTGACAATCGCCACAAGCTCCCTTTTGTCTAAGCAAGTGAGTAACACTTAAAATAACCAAAATACCTAATAACACAGCAATGAGTAATGTTGACATTAGTAATCTTCCTCCTGACTCATTTTTTCAAGATTAGTGATACCAATTACTTGAGAGTAACCCGTATAAGGTTTTCTAAAAAGAACATACAAAAGTCCTAGCAAACAAATCAATGCCCAGATTGTAAAGAAACTTACAGGAGATCCTGCTAGCAATAACCCAAATTGATACAAAATCATGCTTAGTAAATAGGCTAACCCTGTTTGAAAACCAATCGCTGCTAAAGACCACTTAACACTACTCATTTCACGTTTTATGGCACCAATCGCTGCAAAACATGGGGCACACAAAAGATTAAAGAGCAAGAAAGAATAGGCTTCCAAAGCAGAATAATCCATCTGCAAACTGGACCACAAGGCTTGACTTGTCTCGCTGGCATCTACCTGATGATATAAAATACCAAAAGTAGCAACGACTGTTTCTTTGGCCAACAAGCCAGTTAGAGCCGCTACTGTTGCTTTCCAGTTCCCAAAGCCTAAAGGCTTGAAAATCCAAGCAAATAAGTGACCAAAATGAGCCAAAATACTTTGCTCCGTCTCAACAGCCTGTAGCCGAATGTTATAGTTAGACATAAACCAAATCAAGATGGTTAGTACAAAAATAATGGTTCCCGCCCGTTTCACAAAACTCCAAGCTTTCCCCAAAGCATAGTGAGTAACTGTCAACAGATTTGGCAGATGATAAGCTGGCAGTTCCATAATAAAAGGACTGGCTTGACCACCCAAAAGCTTGGTTTTTTTAAGCGCAATTCCTGATAAAATAATCGAAGCAATGCCAACAAAATAAGCACTTGGAGCGATGAACGGATTATCAGAGAAGAAAGCACCCGAAATAAGGGCAATAATAGCTAACTTGGCAGAACAAGGCATAAAAGTAGCCGTCATAATAGTGATTTTGCGATCACGTTCATTTTCAATCGTACGACTTGCCATAATAGCCGGTACACCACAACCAGTAGCGATAAGCATCGGAATGAAAGATTTCCCAGAAAGACCAAAACGTCTAAAAATACGATCCATAACAAAAGCAATCCGACTCATATAACCAATATCTTCTAAAATACCTAGACAGATAAAAAGAACAAAAATTTGGGGAACAAAACCTAAAACAGCCCCAATTCCTGCTAAAATGCCATCAATTATCAAGGATTGCAACCAAGGTTCAACGTTTACATAAATCAAAAATGCCTTAGTTGCATCAGGAAGCCACTGACCAAACAAAACATCATTCACCCAATCCGTTCCTAATGTTCCAACCGTTTGAATTGATAGAAAGTACACCAAAAACATCACCAAGGCAAAAATTGGTAGGGCCAAGAAACGGTTGGTGACAATCCTATCAATCTTGTCTGACAATCGCCACTCAAAATCATTGATCTCAATTTGTGCCATATGGCAAACCCGCTCAATATAGGCATAACGTTCATTAATTATAATCGATTCTGCCTCTTCTTCAAAGACCGCTTCTGTGATATTAATAATGTTTTCAATTTCAGCTACCACCTCTTGATCCAATGCCAATGTCTCTTGAACCAAGGGATCACGCTCAAATAATTTAATGCTATAATAACGGGCTCTATTAGCTAAATCAACTTCTTGCAATACATCAACAATTTGTACCAACGCAGCTTCTAAACGATTATCGTAAAGAGGAAAATAAGGAACTTCTTTAGGATGTGCGATTTCTTGCTTGCAACTGTTAACTAACTGGCTAAGACCTTTATTTTTCAAAGCACTCGTTGCTATAACTGGAATGCCAAGTTGGTAACTCAACTGATCAAGATTAATCTGTTTTTGGCTAGTTTCTAAAATATCTGACATATTGAGCGCCATGACCAAGGGTAACCCCATTTCCATAAGCTGGGTTGTCAGATAAAGATTACGTTCTAGATTAGTGCCATCCACCACATTAATAATCGCTTGAGCTTCTTGACCCAAGAGATAGTCCCTTGCAATCATTTCTTCAGGACTATAAGGTGACATGGAATAAACACCAGGTAAGTCTTGAATTTCAATCTCCTTATCAGACTTTAAAAGACCACTTTTTCGATCAACTGTTACCCCAGGCCAATTCCCAACCCGCTGATTCGTTCCGGTTAACAAATTAAAAAGACTCGTTTTTCCACTATTAGGATTACCAATTAAAGCTATTTTTTTCATAGTAAATCCTCTTTTTCTAGCTTCCTCACCGAAATTAATTGGGCTTCCGACTGACGTAAACTTAATTCATAGCCCCTCAAACTAATTTCTAAAGGATCACCCAAAGGGGCCCGTTTACGCAACTGAATAGTTGTCCCCCTAGTTAGCCCCATGTCCATTAAACGGCGCTTAGCTTCTTTGCTAGCATAAATATCTTGAATCACAGCAAAATCGGAAACAGCTAGTTCTGACAAAGGAAAACGGTGTTCTTGCTCCGCTATTTCACTAACCTCAATTGCTTCTAGAATACTATCATCAAAGGCCAATCGGCTTTTTTTAACTACAATAATAGCACTTTGCTTGGTTTTTGAGATCACTTTTAAATGACTCTTTTCCTTGATTCCAAGATGCGCCAAATGTCTTTGATGATCTTTTGACAAGCCAATTTTAACAACCTGATAATCTATTCCAATGGTTGCTTGAGATAATTTCACCATAAAAGCTCCTTTTAATTACACTGTCAATTATAGCATATTATCCAATGACCCACTCATTCTTATTTTAGTTTTTTGTCTTTTTAATCTCAGATAAGAATGACTCTAATAAAGGGATTGCCCAAAAGGAGCTCATACTTTTATGAGTTATTATTAGAATATTTTAAACAAAAAAGCCCGAGAAACTTCCCAAGCTTTAAAACTCTATAAAATCTTACTTAAAAAATCTCTTGTCCGCTCTTCTTTGGTCTGTTCAAATAACTGGCTTGGACTACCTTCTTCCACAATGAGACCACTATCCATAAAAATAACACGGTCTGCTACTTCTTTGGCAAAGCCCATTTCATGGGTAACAATCACCATGGTCATTCCTGATTTAGCCAAATCCTGCATAACTGCCAAAACTTCACCCACCATTTCTGGATCAAGTGCTGATGTTGGTTCATCAAATAATAAGACGTCTGGATCCATAGCCAGACCACGTGCAATCGCAATCCGCTGTTGTTGCCCACCAGAAAGACTAGCTGGATAGGCATTGGGTTTTTCCGCCAATCCAACTCTTTTCAACAATCTCAATGCTGCCTTTTTAGCTTCTGCCTTAGGAATGGCTTTTGTTTTAATAGGTGACAAGGTGATATTATCTAAAACAGTCATATTAGGGAATAAATTAAATTGTTGAAAAACCATCCCCATTTTTTCACGCATTTTGAAAATATCATTCTTCTTGTCTGTAATGTCAACCCCCTCAAAAGTAATTTGTCCTTTGGTTGGAATCTCCAATAAATTTATGGTACGCAACAAGGTTGATTTCCCTGAGCCAGATGGACCAATAATCACCACCACTTCACCCGGCATAATGTCAAGGTCAATACCTTTTAAAACTTCATTTTGACCATAATATTTGTGCAAATCCTTAATTGAAATAATTGCGCCAACCATCAGTGATTACCTCCTTGTGCCATACGGCGTTCCAATATTCTCAACAACTGTGACATCACTGTCGTTATCACCAGATAATAGAAAGCAGCAAACAATAATGGAGCAATTGGCGAATAGGTTGCTGTCACAACAGACTGTGCCCCATTCCAAAGTTCCATAACTCCAATCGTTTGTAGGAGAGCGCTGTCTTTAATAATCGTAATAAATTCATTTCCCAAGGCTGGTAAAATATTCTTTAACGCTTGAGGTAAAATCACATAACGCATGGCATTTTTAGGACGAATCCCTAATGAGTAAGCCGCCTCTAATTGCCCCCTTGGAACAGCATCAATACCTGCTCTGACAATTTCAGAAATATAAGCACCACTATTCAACGAGATGATAATAATACCGGGAATAAGTCTTGAAAAATCCAAATTCAAGACACCAAATCCAATGGTTGGCATATGGTTAAAGTGCATCCAGGCAAAGGCTATCATGATCTGAACCACCATAGGTGTTCCACGAAAGACCCAAACATAAAGGTGAACTAACCAAGTCAACGGTTTGACTTCGCTTCGTTTAATCAAAGTCACCAGGACACCGAAAATGGTTCCAAAAAAAACGACACTAGCTGAAATCATAATGGTAACAAAGACACCGTAGTTAAAGTAGGCCCAGTATTTGGGTAAGAATGAAAAATCCATTTATATCTCCTCATAAGCGACATGGTCATCGCAATAAAGATAATTATACCATTTAATGAATATTAATACAATGCTTTTTGGTTATTAAAAAAACCTGCCTCGGGCAAGTCTCTTTACTATACTCAAATTTAATATAATAAATCGTAGATTTCCATCGCAATCAAGTCAATGCTATCAAAAGAATATGACTCACGGGCTTCAACATCACGCAACGTAAAAACTGGTCCATTTTCCGGATCATTTGAAAAGGCAACTTCTGCCACAACAACACCATCACGCTCAAAGTTTCGTTTAAGATTACCGCCATCTGTCACCATCAATTCCAAGCGATTGATGATTCTCACCAAATGTGATTCCATTTCGTTTCTCCTATTCGTTTTTTATCCCTACTATTTTAACACAAATCAGAGGAAACAAACAAGAAAAGTAGCATATTTCTCAATATTTACTGATTTTTAGCCCTTTGTGACACCTTTCAACTGTCTTTATTAGGGAAATAGCAAAACTGACTAAGAATTAACACTCCACATGCGATAGTGCTAAAATCATAAACTTTTTACTTGCTTTCCCAAGCGGTGGTGCTATAATATGAGTATAAAGTTTGACCATTTTTGACTAAATGTTTTTAACTTTTTAGATAAACCTTTGGAGGTATGCCATGCTTTGTCAAAATTGTAATTTAAACGAATCAACCATTCACCTTTATACAAATATTAATGGAAAACAAAGACAAATCGACCTTTGTCAAAATTGTTATCAAATCATGAAAGCCGGTCCTTTAGGCGAGTTAAACGGTGGACAAAAAACTCAGGAACGCTCATCAACTCCCTTCTTCGATGATTTCTTTGGTGATCTAAATCATTTTAGACCTTTTGGAAAATTACCAAATACTCCTCTTGGAGCAACTGGCAATAACGGAAACCACAATGGTGGTTATAATAATCAGCGTTCTCCACAATCACAATCACCAAATAGCCAACCCAAAGG
Organism: Streptococcus castoreus DSM 17536; assembly: GCF_000425025.1. Lineage (GTDB taxonomy): Bacteria > Bacillota > Bacilli > Lactobacillales > Streptococcaceae > Streptococcus > Streptococcus castoreus. The sequence continues at coordinate 15,788 of NZ_KE384294.1, forward strand.
GTTGTTGGAAGAATTTGGCATCAATGTTACCGATATTGCTAGATTTGGTGATATTGATCCTGTTATTGGTCGTGATGAGGAAATTATCCGTGTGATTGAAATTCTTAATCGCCGAACTAAAAATAATCCTGTCCTTATTGGAGAGCCTGGTGTTGGTAAAACAGTCGTTGTCGAAGGCTTAGCCCAAAAGATTGTTGATGGGGATGTCCCTCACAAATTGCAAGGCAAACAAGTTATTCGCCTTGATGTGGTCAGCCTCGTTCAAGGAACTGGCATTCGTGGACAATTTGAAGAACGCATGCAAAAATTAATGGAAGAAATTCGCAACCGTAAAGATGTTATTCTCTTCATTGATGAAATCCATGAAATTGTCGGAGCGGGTTCTACTGGTGATAGCAATATGGATGCTGGCAATATCTTGAAACCTGCTCTTGCACGAGGTGAGTTACAATTAGTTGGTGCCACAACACTAAATGAATACCGCATCATTGAAAAAGATGCCGCCCTTGAACGTCGGATGCAACCTGTTAAAGTTGATGAACCTTCTGTTGAGGAAACCATTACCATTTTAAAAGGGATTCAACCCAAATACGAAGATTATCATCATGTCAAATATAGCCAAGCTGCTATTGAAGCTGCTGCTAAACTATCAAATCGTTACATCCAAGACCGGTTCCTTCCAGACAAGGCCATTGACCTTTTGGACGAAGCGGGTTCTAAGATGAATTTAACCCTCAACTTTGTTGATCCAAAAGAGATTGACAACCGTTTAGTTGAAGCTGAAAACTTAAAAGCTCAAGCTACCCGTGATGAAGATTACGAACGTGCCGCTTATTTCCGTGATCAAATTGCCAAATACAAAGAAATGCAAGCCCAAAAAGTCGATGAGCAAGATATTCCAATTATTACTGAAAAGACTATTGAAGCTATTGTCGAACAAAAAACCAACATTCCAGTTGGCGATCTCAAAGAAAAAGAACAATCTCAGTTAGTTCGCTTAGCGGATGATTTGAAAGCTCATGTGATTGGTCAAGATGACGCTGTTGATAAAATCGCCAAAGCTATTCGTCGTAATCGTGTTGGTCTTGGCACCCCAAATCGCCCAATTGGTTCTTTCCTCTTTGTCGGACCAACTGGAGTTGGTAAAACAGAATTATCTAAACAGCTAGCCATTGAACTCTTTGGTTCTGCTGATAATATGATTCGTTTTGACATGTCTGAATACATGGAAAAACATGCTGTCGCAAAATTAGTTGGTGCCCCTCCAGGCTATGTTGGCTATGAAGAGGCTGGACAATTAACCGAACAAATTCGCCGGAATCCTTATTCTCTCATTCTCTTAGATGAAGTCGAAAAAGCCCATCCAGATGTCATGCACATGTTCTTACAAGTTCTTGACGATGGTCGACTAACCGATGGTCAAGGTCGTACGGTCAGTTTTAAAGATACCATTATCATCATGACTTCCAATGCAGGAACGGGCAAAACAGAAGCTTCCGTCGGCTTTAGTGCTGCTAGAGAAGGACGAACCAACTCCGTCTTGGGAGAATTGAGTCATTTCTTTAGCCCAGAATTTATAAACCGATTTGATGGCATTATCGAATTTAAAGCCTTGAGCAAAGATAATCTCCTTCACATCGTTGACCTAATGCTTGATGATGTTAATAAACGTTTAGCTTATAAGGCTATTCATCTTGACATCACACAAAAAGTCAAGGAAAAATTAGTTGACCTCGGCTATGATCCAAAAATGGGAGCTAGACCTTTACGTCGTACTATTCAAGATTATATTGAAGATGCCATCACCGATTATTACCTTGATCATCCAACAGAAAAAAACTTACGTGCTGTGATGACAAGCAATGGCAACATTGTGATTAAAGGCATTAAAAAAGGAGAAGTCATCACTTCCGACAAGAATGACAAAATAGAAAATTGAAGTTAAAAGAGAGATTCTGCTTAGAAATCTCTCTTTTAATGTTAGGTGCTATTTTTTTGATAAAATGCAAAATTTTATAAGAATAATTGCTTAAAATTTAGTATAATAAAACAAAGGAGTGATACGATGACAATTCCAACTTTTGGTAATCAGAATGAGCATGAAAACTACGTGACACGTCAGGGTGTCTACGCCGTTATTCCTAATCAAGACCGCTCTAAAATTATTCTCGTTCAAGCCCCTAATGGCGCTTGGTTTTTACCTGGTGGTGAAATTGAGATCGGTGAAAACCATCTCCAAGCACTAGAGCGTGAATTGATTGAAGAACTTGGTTTCACCGTCAAGATTGGTTCCTATTACGGCCAAGCTGACGAATACTTCTACTCCAGCCATCGTGATACTCATTTTTATCACCCTGCCTACCTTTACGAAGTAACTGATTTCCAAGCTATTTCAAAACCTTTAGAAGATTTTAATCATTTGGCTTGGTTTCCTGCCGATGAAGCCATCGCGAAATTAAAACGTGGCAGTCATAAGTGGGGAGTCACAGAGTGGCAAAAAAAACAGCCATCTACCAATTCTTTAACATAATGCTATAATAACACAGGAATACTCAGGAGGACATTCATGAGACTCATAAACACAACTAGTAGTCACCCCGAACTCGTCAGAAACCAGTTGCAAAATACAGATGCTCATTTAGTTGAAGTCTATTCAGCAGGAAATACAGATGTTATCTTTACTCAAGCACCGAAACATTATGAATTATTAATTTCAAATAAATACCGTGCGATCAAAGAGGATGAACTTGAAGTGATTCGTGAATTTTTCTTAAAGCGCAAAATCGATCCCTCAATTATTATTCCTGGACAATCAAAAACCCTCCACACCAATAACCTCATTGAAATTTCATTTCAAACCTCTGTATAAGCGTCAAACGACACCGACAAACTCTACCCCTTTAGGATTTTCAATTTTCTGAAAAACCTAAAGGGGATTTTGTTGTTTTTTTGATCAAAAATCCAAAAAAACTAGACTTTATTAACTAAGCCTAGTTTTTAGCTTTTCTAATAAAGAACAGCTAATGGTAATCAATTAATTATCTTCAAAGCCTTCGATAACAGCTTCTGGGAAGTTTTCTTCGATAATTCTAGCACTATGATCACAAACAAAAGCATTGTAAGAACGCATACGAGTCGTTGGATCAATGCGACGCGAACGCTCACAGACCTCGCCTATGGCATGCTCTACAGTAAAGGCAACTCCATCAAATGCTACCGCCTCAGCAGGCGCATCTGCCAAATCAGCAATCGTTAATTGAGACACAATCAAAAGAAGAGCAATATCACTATCTAGAGCAGATAATAGTGTTTTTACTTCTTCACCAGCATAAATGGTTAAGTGAGCCTCTAAAGACTTACCAATAATTTTAGCATGACGTGCTTCTTCCAAAGCTTTTTGCGCTTGAGTACGAAGTGTCATAAAGGCTTCCCAGGCTTCTAAAATTTCCTCTTGTCCAGTGAAGGTTTCTGATAATGGCAACTCAGATAATTGAACATATTCTTCAGTCTCATGTTCTAAATATGACCAAATTTCCTCAGTTGTATGAGGTAAGATTGGTGTTAATAATTTAGTGATTTTAACCAAAATGTCGTAAAAGACTGTCTGCATGCGACGACGTTCTAAACTATTAGCTGCTTCAATGTAAACCACATCCTTAGCAAAATCAAGATAAAATGCCGATAAATCAACCGTTACAAAGTTAACAACCGCTTTATAAATGGTCATGAAATCATAATTTTCATAGGCAGCTGTAATTGTTGCAACTAATTGATTAAATTTGATGGTCATGTATTTATCAACAGCACCAAGATCAGCATATGTAACGCTATCTGTACTTGGATTAAAATCAGTAGTATTAGCAATCAAGAAACGAAGAGTGTTACGAATTTTACGGTATGTTTCAGATACTTGACCAAGAATGTCCATCGACACACGCACATCGTTATCCGTATCCACAGAAGCGACCCAAAGACGAAGAATATCAGCACCATATTGTTTAGCCACATCGCTTGGTGAAATAATATTACCTTTTGATTTAGACATTTTCTCACCCTTACCATCAAGAACAAAGCCTTGAGATAAGATGACTTTGTACGGTGCATGACCGTTAACCGCCACAGATGTGATCAAAGATGAGTTGAACCAGCCACGATACTGGTCAGAACCTTCCAAATATAGGTCTGCTGGATAAGTAAGGTTTTCTCTGGCATTCATGACACCGTTCCAAGATGAGCCTGAATCGAACCAGACGTCCATAATATCTGTTTCTTTCGTGAATTCACCATTTGGTGATCCTGGATGAGTGAAGCCTTCTGGCAATAAGTCTTTAGCTTCTTTTTGCCACCAGATGATCGACCCATTTTCTTGGAACAAATTGGCCACATGGTCTGTCACTTCTTTTGTCATGATAGCTGTACCATCTTCAGCATAGAAGATAGGAAGGGGAACTCCCCATGCACGTTGACGTGAAATCACCCAATCACCACGATCACGAATCATATTGTAAAGCCGCGTTTTACCCCATGATGGATGGAAGGTGACCTTTTCAATTTCGTCCAGAATATCTTGGCGGAAGTCAGAAACCGAAGCAAACCATTGAGGTACAGCACGCCAAATGATTGGTTTTTTCGTCCGCCAATCAAATGGGTAAGAATGATTGATCACTTCTTGTGCTAACAAGAGATCACCAAGTTTATCAATAACAATCGGTGTTACCTTATCATAAAATTGTCCGTGGAAATCTGACCCTGCATTTTCCATCATTAGACCACGTTCATCAACTGTCACAGCAACTTCCAATCGGTATTTCATCCCCACATTGTAGTCATCCTCACCAAAACCTGGTGCTGTGTGGACAATCCCTGTCCCTGACTCAAGGGTAACGTGGTCGCCTAGGATAACCAATTCTTCCACATCAGTATCCCATGGGTGCTCTGTCACAATATATTCTAAGTCAACCCCTTTATGGCTAGCCACTATTTCAAATGATTCCCAACCAAATTTACCTGCAAGGCTATCCAAAAGACCTCCTGCCACAACATACTTATGATCTGAACCAGCAGGTTTAACCACGAGGTAATCCATATCAGGTCCAATTGTCAACCCACGTGAGGCTGTTACTGTAAATGGTGTTGTCGTCCAAACAACAATATAAGTATCGGTGTCAAGAATACCCTTACCATCTTTAACTTTATTGGCATAATATAAAGAAGTAGAATCAATGTCATGGTATTCAATTTCGGCTTCTGCCAAGGCAGATTCAGATGACCACGACCAATAAACCGGCTTTGCACCACGATAAATATATCCTTTATCAGCCATGGCACCAAAAACACGAATTTGGTCAGCCTCAAATTGTGGATCCAAAGTGACATAAGGGTTTTCCCAATCCGCAGAAACCCCTAAACGTTTGAAATCATCTCTTTGTTTAGCCACTTGACTTAATGCATATTGCTGACACAGATCAAGATACTCTGCCAAGTTCATTTCTTTACGTTTAACACCCTGTTTTGCCAAAACTTGCTCAATAGGTAAACCATGTGTGTCCCAACCAGGAACATATGGGGCATTAAAGCCGGACATAGATTTGGAACGGACAATAATATCTTTTGAAATCTTATTAAGAGCGTGTCCAACGTGAATGTTTCCATTGGCATACGGAGGTCCATCATGAAGATGGAAAGCTGGCTTACCAGCATTCAATTCTTGACGCTTTTTGTAAAGCTCTGCTTGCTCCCAAGCGGTTTGCCATTGTGGTTCTTTATTAGGAAGACCAGCACGCATTGGAAAAGCTGTTTTCCCTAGATTAAGTGTTTCTTTTAATTTCATTATATCAAACTCCTTTAAGCAATCTCACAACTAAAAAAGCCTCGCCTTAAAAAGGACGAAAGCTCGCGGTACCACCTTTAATTCAGAATAGTAAAAAGCCTTCACTATTCCCTCTTTGCTCGTAAGGTGAGCCGTCCTCTTTGCTTACTTTAATTCAGCAAAGATTTAAGAAAATGATAATCTTATGCTTAGGGAATGCGGGACTTTCATCATCTCCCGCTTGCTGTGATTATAAGCAAGCAATCGTGTTTTTCTTCTTAATTAAATATTCAATTTAAATGTCTGTGTCTCACTTAGGTTTACTTCGGGCTCAACGACTGGATTGTCATGATGTTCAAGCTGGAAAGCTTCCAATTCTTTATTACTTTCATCCACACGACGTTGTAACTCCTCTAGTTCTTCAGCAGTAAACTGGCGTGTTGCATCAAATGACGTGCTGTCATCTGACTCAGGAATCTCTTCATTGAGAACTGTTTTAACCACCTCTTTAAAAGCTGCATCAGAATTTTGAAGGTAAATTGCAGTTGGTTGTAATAATTCATCCCATTCAGGTGAATTTGACAAGCTTAGTTGAGACTCAATAGATGAAATCAAACGTTGATGGAAAACACGTGTCTGACGTTTCAATTCCTCTGTCTCAATAGCAACACGTTTGGCTTCATCAGTGGCATCGCGCAACATTTGGTTGGCTTTTGCTTTAGATTCATCAAGTAAATGTTGGGCATCGTAAGTTGCCTTGCTTACTAAGTTTGTTGCCTCAGCATTTGCTGTTGCTTTTACCTTTTCCGCTGTCTCTTGCGCCAAAATAACAGATTGGCTAAGTGATTCTTTCATTTCATCAAAGTAAGATAATTTTTCTTCAAGATCTTTAATCCTAGCTTCATTTTCACGGTTTCTACGAACTAAAGCCTCATAATCGTCAACAACAATATCAAGAAATTCATGAACTTCTTCTTCGCTGTATCCGCGGAACTTCATTTTGAATGTTTTATCTTTAATTTCTAGTGCTGTAAGTGCCATTATTTCTCCTTATTTATGCATTATCTTGCTGAGTGTTAATTTGTATTTCTCATTTTTGGTCAAACCATTGTCTGTTAAAAGAGTAAACCGACCATAGCCCCTAATACTCACCATATCACCAATAGCTACATTATCAGATACCTTGTTGACAAGCCGATAGTTCACTTTAACCTTGTCAGATTCAATCAATTTAATAGCTTGACTGCGAGATTGCTTTAACACACTTGCAATCAGGCGATCAAGACGAAGACTTGAAACCATAATATCCATATGCTTCACTTCCCCACTTGACATTATCAACTGATCAAAACTGATTTCCTCTAACTTAACACTCACTTTCGCTATTTTAGAAATATTCCCTAAAAAATAACTTAATAACTGCCGATTAACCATGAACTGCGCGTGTCCTATTTCTACGAAAATATCACCAATTAGATCACGCCGTATTCCCAATTCATTGATCAAGGCTCCTAAAACTTGACCATGCGTCAACTGATTAAACTTTGCATGGTAGGTAATACCTACCAAGGCTATTTGAAAATCATCTTTGTCCAATTCATAATAATCTGGTGCAATGATCACACGACCATACTCACTAGGATAATAATCAGTGGAGGCAAAAATGGTTAAATCAGTCGGTGCAACCAAACTTTTAAGGATTGCAATTTCTCTGGGATTTAAAAAATCTGTAACCTCTAAAAGGTATTGACTTTCCACTCTGTCAACAATATCAGACATTTTTTCGATAAAGGGATATTCATCCGGATGAAAATGCTGATAAAGGTCTTTTTGAACAACCATCAGACAAACACTTTAACCAAAATTTGACTCAAGAAATTTAAACCAATGATAATTGCAAAAATAGTAAAATCGATACCAGCAAATTGTAGATTCAATGACCTAAATGGTTTTAAGATTGGTTCAACAATACCACTGAGTAACTGACCAATCCAAGAATGATAAGCCCCAGGAAACCAAGATAACAAGGCATAAGCCACAAGTAAGTAATTGTAAACTCTGATTAGCTGAAGAAGAATCTGTAATATCACTGTCATTTAATTACCTTCGCTTCATATCAAAATCAAAACTAATGTCTTGACCGTTATTTGGAATATTCACATCTTCAATATTAACAGATACATTTGATGGGGTCAACAGATACATAGATGCCCCAACTTTTTTTAATGTCCCATAAAGAACCTTACTAGCACCGTCAATGAAATCTAAACACCGTCTTGCTTGAGCATCTAGCATATACTGAAAATCAATCAAAACACATTCATTATCAATCAGAAGATCAACAATTTCTTGAGCATCTTCATATTTACGAGGGTATTTCAAGGCAATTGTTGTTTGATTGGATTGATTTGAATGCTGATATTGTTCACGACGACTAGCAGCAGAAGACACTGCTTTATTCGATTTTCTTTCAGTTGTCTCAAGAGGAACCCTAGCTTGAGATGACTGGTATGGGCGCTCAGAAGAGGGTTGTTTCGGTCTCGGTTGAGGCTTAGGTCTTGTTTGTTGAACCTGTTGGGGGTGTTTTGGTCTAGAAGCTTGTGGCTGACTACTAGGTCTAACTGACTGCTGCGTTCTTGTTACAGCTTCTTCTTTCTTTGAAGCAGTTGTTTCCTCCTCCACTTCGTTAACCCCGTCAGTATCAAAATAAGAAATCATCTTATTGAATGTGTCTTTAATTGCCATCTTATTCTCCATTTAGTGAAAGAAAGACGTTCCAATACGAACAAAGGTTGAGCCTTCTTGAATAGCAATTTGATAATCGCGACTCATACCCATACTCAATTCTGTAAATGGCATATTCTTTCTTTTTTTTGACTGCAAGTTTTTTCTCAATTGATTTGCTTCTTGGAAAATAGCTGCAATGCTTTCTTGGCTAGCATCTGCTGGTGCCATGGTCATTAGACCCACCAACTGGATTTTTTCCATCTTACCTATCTCATCAATCGCTTCTTCGATTTCAGAAACCTTAAAGCCATGCTTACTTTCTTCTTCAGAAATATTAACTTGTAGAAAACACTTTACAGGATGGTCAGCTCTCTTTTCAATCTCTGAAGCCAATCTTACAGAGTCCAAAGCATGAAAATAATCAACCAGATTGATAACTTCCTTCACTTTACGACGTTGTAAGGTTCCAATCAGATGCCATGTCACTGGCTTGTCTTTTAAAGCCTCATATTTATCAAGAAACTTATCAACACGATTTTCAGCAATATGCTCAACTCCTGTATCAATAAGCTGACCTGCAACTGCACTGTCCACATATTTTGTCACAGCAATAACTGAAACACTGTTTTCAGGTCGATTAGCTGTTTTAGTGGCTAAGCGGATATTTTCAAAAACAATCGTTTTATTCTTTTGTAAATCCATTATCAACGATTCTTAAAGAATGGTGGTGTCTCTAACTCATCATCAACATCTTCATTTGCTGAGAATGTTGACATGTTTAATTGATTATCAAGTTCGCCTTCTGTTGGACGAGCGATATTATCACGTCTTAAATCCCAGTTTCCAAATGCTGATCCTTGATTTTGATTATGCGGCGAAATTGCTTGTTGTGTATTTGTCATTTCACGTGTCTCACCCATGTCAAAATCAAAACTTGAACGGCGATCAAAACCAGATTGAACAGGTTGTTTCACCTGATCTGATGCATACTGAGCACCTGCTGCTTGTTGAGCATTAGCTTGAGTAAATGTGCGAGGTTGACGGAAACCCGATACTTGCTCAGCCCTATCTTGACGCACACCTGTTGCAACAACCGTCACACGAATTTCATCTTTCATGGTGTCATCAATAGATGTTCCCAACCAAATATTAACACCTTGACCAGCTGCTTGACCAACAATCTCAGAAGCTTCTTCGGCTTCTGTAAGAGTCATGTCAAGACCACCAGTAACATTAACGATAACATCCTCTGCACCATCAATAGTCGTTTCAAGAAGTGGTGAGTAGATAGCCTTACGGGCTGCTTCGACAATACGCTCTTCACCAGACCCAATACCGATCCCCATAAGAGCATTTCCTTTGTTTGCCATAACCGTTTTCACATCAGCAAAGTCAAGGTTAATGAGACCTGGACTTGTAATCAAGTCAGTGATTCCTTGAACCCCCTGACGTAAAACATTGTCAGCTTCACTAAGCGCTTCAAGCAAAGGGGTCTTTTTATCAACAATTTCAAGAAGATTGTTGTTTGAAATAATTAATAAGGTATCAACTTGCTCACGTAATTCTTGAATACCCTCAATCGCAAAATTCCCACGTTTATTTCCTTCAAACCCAAAAGGACGAGTAACAACTGCCACGGTAAGAGCACCCAAACTTTTTGCAATGCGCGCAATCACTGGAGCAGCTCCTGTCCCAGAACCACCGCCCATACCAGCTGTGATAAAGACCATATCAGCTCCGGTAAGCGCCTCTGTTAAGATTTCTTCGCTTTCTTCTGCCGCTTTACGACCAACTTCAGGTTGACCGCCAGCACCAAGACCACGAGTTAATTTGGGTCCAAGTTGAACAACTGTTTCAGCTTTTGATGAACTTAATGCTTGAATATCAGTGTTTGCAGCGATAAACTCAACACCTGCAACACCTTCATCAATCATACGATTGATAGCATTACCGCCACCTCCACCAACACCGATTACTTTAATGATTGCACCTTGAATTGATGCCGTATCGAATGAAAATGCCATTTTATTTCCTCACTTTATTACTTTTAGTCAAACATGCTTCCAAAAATACCACGTACCCGTTCTGAAATCTTTTGTTTTGGTTCATCTGGTGCTTGTGGCTCATAATTTGCTTGTGGTACCTGTTGCTCATAACTAACTGTTGACTCAGGCACTCTAGAATTATTGTAATCTGGTAAGTAGGTCTCTTGACCTGTAAAGTCAATTGGTTTACGTCTCAAGAGTTCCTCACCTGACACTGCATTTTGTGCTAAAACATCCACTTCAGACATCATGCCAACATATTCCACTAAGCTGATAACATTAGCAAACATTGGATTTCTAATACCAACCTGATTAGGAACATGAAGCTTAACCGTTGTTCCAAATATTTCTTGGGCCACTTCAACCACACCCGGCATAATCGCACCACCGCCAATCAGAACAATGCCACCTGGTAGATCAAGCAAACGTCCTCTTTCCAAATCTTGTTTGACACGATCCAGAATATGACGAACACGGGCTGAAATAATTTCAGACAAATAACGTTCGGTGACCTCAACCGGTTCTTCACTACCGACAACATCCACTTTAACCGTTTCTGTTAAGCTAGCCTCGACCACATCAGCTCGACCAAAATTATATTTCAAGGCTTCTGCGATAGACAAAGAGGTTTTTAACACTTTGGAAATATCCTTAGTGATATATTCACCGCCCTCAGCATAAATATTAGTGTACTGTAATTCTTGAGCCCTCATTGAGGCAACAGTCGTTTGGCCACCACCCATATCAATAACTGTGGCTCCAAATTCACGTTCACCTTCATTTAAAACAGTTTTAGCCATCGCTAAAGGTGAAATAATAATATTTTCAACCTTAATGCCTGCACGTTCAACCGTTTTACGTAGATTATGTAAGATTGTACTTGGTCCAGTGTAAATCAATCCACGCATTTCTAACCGAATTCCCATCATACCTCGTGGATCACGAATCCCTTGGAAACCGTCAACAATAAATTCTTCTGGAACCAATGAAATGACTTCACGCTCTGGTGTAATGCTCTTTGTTAAGGCTGATTTAACAACACTATCAACATCTTCATCTTTAATTTCTTTTGACTCACTTGGAACAGGGATCATTCCTTGTGTTGGTTCAATTTGAAGAAGATTAGCTGGTAAACCAACATTTACCCTTTCGATTGTTATTCCTGCTTTTTCTTCAGCTTGTTCTACCGCAGTTTTGATAGCAGCTGCTGCTGCCTCAATATCAATTATTATGCCATCTTTTACGCCGGTACTTGGAACATTGCTCACACCAATAACGTTCATTTCGTCAGAAATAAATTCTGCAACCAAAACCTTTATTGAGCTTGTTCCAATGTCCAAACCAGTAAAAAAGCCATTTCTAGCCATTCACTTGACCTCACTTACTTTCCAAACTTTTACTATTCTAAAAACTGCTTAAAAACAGAATTATTCAGAAAATATTATAACATAAAAAAACGTAAAATGTTATCATTTTACGCATTTTGTTATATAAACTTAATTTTTTTAGTTGATTCAACAAAACCTTTTTTCAAAGATTTTTCAAAGGTTTTCAATGCCGTTTTTATTCTCTCATCTAATTAGTTAAATGAGATTGTTGTGCTATGTTTAGCTGATAACTCTGTCGCAGACCTACCTTGTCTCAGTAGTTTGTTCTGTTCTTGTTTGTTCCTGATTGTCGACAGATTTCTCATCTTTCTTGTCAGAATCGTTTTGTTGTGACTTAATCGGTGTTTCTGGTTGATTTTCAATAGCTTCTGTTGTCCTATAAATTCCAACCTCCATATCAATTATACTGCCACTTTCAAGATTTTTTTTCAATTTTTGATAATAAGGGAGTTTCACAGTCACCTGTGATTGAGGAACTCTGATAAGGTTACCATCTTGCATTTCAATCAATAATAAATCCGGTGTCGTTTTTGAATTCGCTAAAGATATTGATTTAATACTTTTCACTAATTTTTTAGGTAGTTTTGAAAGCCGCTTAACCAGATCCTGAATCGCTTGCTCATCTTCCAAATTCAGAATCAAGAAAGATTTTGGCAATTCTGACTGAGTAATTTTAGCAACACGTTTGCCATTTTCTAAAATCGGCTGATAACCACCATCAACTTGTGCATAGGCAATAATATCAAATTCTGTCACATTAAATTGAAAATGATTTGGAAATTCATAGGTGATACTAACTCTTTTCACCCAAGGGTTAGACCTAAGAATAGCTTGCTCATAGGGACCTGGTGAGGCAAGTAACGTCAACCAGTAATCTGTTGTTTTAACCTTGCTAGCCTTAACTAACGCTTCAAGATTAGTTCGACGATTTCCCTTAACCGAAAATTTTTTGACTTTACTGTAAGGCGTAATCATAAAAATTGACGCTACCATAACTACTGAAGCTAACAGTAAGACTGGTAAGGCCTTTTGAAAAGCCAGTTGCCCTAAACTTTTCTCTTTAGGTGCTTTAATTTTTTTCTCTTTTTTGAGTTTAGAAGTTACCTTTTCTTCAACCGCTTTCTCTTTGACTTCTTCTGATATTTCCTTAGTTTCAACCACTTCAGAATCCACTTGAAGTGGTATTTTTTCACTCAATAGTTTCTCTTTGAGTTTTCTTTCCTCTTCTGCTTGCTGTTTCTTTTTCTTTAAAAATTCAATGTTACGTTTCTGCCATTCTGTTAAAGCGACCAGTTCTTCTGCTTGCTTATTTTTTTCTTTTGCCATTTATTTCTCCTTAATTGTGGAGCTAATATCGGCTCTCAAAAGTTCATAAAACAAGTCTGGCGACTGAATTTCTTTAGTCGCTGACATGGTTGAAATATAATCAGCCCGATGCTCTAATAAATTAACAATCGCTATTTTTAGATTGTCTAATGTTAATTCCGACTCTAGTAATTGTTTAGCATAACCTTTCATTTCAAAATAGTTGGCATTTTCTAATTGATCTCCTCTGCTAGCTTCTTTTCCAAGAGGCACAATCAGGTGTAATTTCGCCATGGCTAATAGCTCAAAAAGGGTATTGGAGCCTCCACGAGTAACAACCACATCAGCCATACCCATTAGAGGTTCGTAAAGATCAGTCACGTAATCCACCCGATAAAGGCGATCACTCAATTCATTTAAACTAGAGTCTCCAGTGATATTAATGATATTATAGCTTTCTTTTAACTCTGGGGAGTTACTAATAAACTGATTGAAAACCTTTGCCCCTGCTGAACCGCCAATAAAAAGTAACGTCTTTAAATCAGGATTGAAAACTTCCTTGATTTTTCTTAATTCCGGATAAGGTTTCATCAACCTTTCACTTGCGACCTTGGTAACAGCTCCTACATGTTTGACCTTATTTAAGCCATTTAATTGCTCAAAAGTGGTATACATAATTGTGGTAAATTTATAAGCAATTTTGTTAGCTAAACCCATAGAACGGTCTGATTCATGTACAAATACAGGCTTTCCAAGTAATTTTGCAGCTATAACAGGTGGCACTGAGACAAAACCGCCTTTAGAAAATAAGGCTTGAGGTCTTATTTTAGCAATAATCACTAGAGATTGCAGTAAGCCAAAACTAACTTTGAACACATCTACCAAATTTTGCCATGAAAAATAACGGCGCAACTTCCCTGTCGTAATTGAATGGAATGTCACATCAAGTCCTGACTTTTTTATTTCCTTGTGTTCAATACCATTTTTGTCACCAATGTAATGAACTTCCCAACCGTCCCGAATAAACTTGGGAATAAGAATCAGGTTTAAGGTAACATGACCAACCGTTCCGCCACCTGTAAAAATAATTTTGGACATCAGGCTTCTCCTTTTAAGCGACCAAAGGTCGCCAAAAACTCATCCCCACGGACTTCAAAATTAGGATACCTATCCCAACTGGCATTGGCTGGACTTAGTAAGATAATATCACCTCTCTGAGCCTGTTTAAAAGCAAGTTGGGTAGCGGCTGCAACATCTTTTGCCTCAAGGTAAGCAACTCCTGCCTTATCAGCAGCTCGTTTCATCCGCTCTGCTGATTCTCCCAAAATAATCATCTTTTTAACTCCTAGAAGATCAGGCACTAGGTCGTCAAACTCATTACCACGGTCTAAACCGCCTGCAATCAAAATAACACGACTATTATCAAAACCTGATAATGCTTTTTGAGTAGCCAATATATTAGTCGATTTACTGTCATTATAGAAGGTTATGCCATTAACTTGACCAACCATCTGAAGGCGATGTTTGACCCCACCAAACTGTGCTAACCTTTCTGCAATCACTGCATTCTCAATACCACGTAATTTAGCGACGGCAATAGTCGCTAGTGCATTTTCAATATTGTGCTGACCTGGAACCCCTATATCCGTAGCTGCCATAATCTCTTCACCTTTAAAACAGAGCATGCCATCTTTTAAGTAGGCGCCATCAACCACCTCTTGAGTTGAAAAAGGTATTAGCGTTGCTGACGTTTTTGGTACCAACGCTTTCATAGTCTCCTGATTTGCATTTAAAACAAGGTAATCAGTTACTGTCATTTGTTTTTGAATCATCCATTTAGCAGCCACATAATCCTCAAAATTCCCATGGTAATCAAGGTGAGTTGGCATTAGGTTAGTAATAACTGCAATATGAGGATGGAAAGCTTCAACCCCCATCAATTGAAAAGAGGAAAGTTCCATGACCAAAGTATCATCAGCAGTTGCTTTTTGAACAACTTCTGAAGCAGGATAACCAATATTACCAGATAAAAGAGCCGATTGCCCACCTGCATTTAAGACATTGGCAATCATTGTTGTAGTGGTTGTTTTCCCATTTGAACCCGTAATACCAATAATTGGTGCTTCAGATACTAAATAAGCCAATTCGACTTCAGTCAAAATCGGAATTTGTTTATCAAGCGCACGTTTAACCATTAGGTTATGGTAAGGAATTCCTGGATTTTTAACCATATACTGGAATTCCTCATCCAACAATGATAGAGGATGACTGCCACAAACCACCCTAATACCCGCTTCCAACAAAGACTGTGCAGTAGGGTTTTCTTCAAAAGGCTTGCCATCATTTACGGTAACAAGGGCACCCAACTTGGTCAAAAGCCTTGCTGCTGCCTCACCAGATCTGGCTAAGCCTAATATTAATACTTTTTTGTTCTGAAAATCTCTGATTTTTTTCATCTAAACCCACACTATCTATTCTATTTAGTTTCTATTTTACCCTTATTTAACCGCTTTTTCAAGATTTTAAAAGTTGACATTCTTAAACAAGAACGGTCGTTCCTTTTCATTTCAATTCTATGTCAAAGTCATTAAGCACCAGAAAAACCAAAAGGGAGCGGGGAAAAACTCAAGCAATCAAAAAAGAGTTCGTCCCCCCTGCACAGTTGATTAGACCGGATTTGGAGTGTAAAATACGAACAAATCTGCCAATCAACCACTGCGCTGAGAGGTTTACGCAAACTATGAGAGGTGAGATTGGACTTTTTGCCCAGCCTCTTTCCATAATACTTGACCTCTAGACTTCCCTTACTCTGTTAAGATAATCTTCCAAAACGGTCAAAAAAGTACCAACTTCCATCGATCTGATGCCAACCTGTAACAGCATTGCAATCATCGTCACAATAATAATAGTTATGGCCATCTTTTACCCATTTATTTTGAACAAAATAGCCATTCACAGCGTAACGGTAATACCCCCATTCATTACGATACCATACGCCCTCACTGACGATACTATCTGAAGTCTTTGGTCTATTAGAAACCTTTTGGCGTTTAGAAATGACTGAGCCATTTTGATTGGTATAAGTATCAAAGCTTTCTTTTGGAATCGTGAAAAGATTTGTTCTTGATTCAAGATTAGATTTAAAAAGGTTTGCATAAGCATTATCAGTCAAGTAGGTTGTTGCACTAGCTTTCTCTCCACTAATATTACTGCCATAAATGAGCCATTCGCTTGGCTGACTACGAACCATCCAATCTTCAAAATCTTTACTATACTCCATTTCTCCAATTCCAGTTGCCTCACGCACTGTCATCTCTACCGGGGTATAAACTCTACCAAAGTATTCTATTTTAACCCTTTTCCCTGGAAGATTGCCACTCGTTGTATCAAGAAAATACCAAGAACCATCATAATGAACCCTAGTTATTTGATGAGGAATTCCCTTATGGTTGATACCACCAACAACATAGGCTTTGATTCCCATCAAGTTAAGTGCTCGTGCAGTGATAGCACTATAACCGACACAAACAGCCTTTTGGCGTTCTGTCACAGAAAAAATATCCGCAGCTCTATAATAAGCAGCCTTGTCATCAATGCTACCACCTCCTAAATCATATTGAAATGTATTTGTAACATAGAGACACCACTTTCTCAATCTTCCTTTTTCCGTAGTTTCGCTCAAAGCTCCTGATTTTTTTATCAATTCTTTAATTTTTTCGTCATTAGTAAGATAACGATAAAGTCCAGCATTGGTATTTTCATACCCTCTAATAGAGCCATTTCCAACACCTTCCACGTAATTCATCATTCGAATTTTCCGAGAATAAATCGTTTGAGAACCCATTGTTTTTTGATAAGATTGCTGACCAATTGACAATCCAGCATTAGCTAATAATAATTTTAAAGGAATACTCTCATTTAAGTTAAAACTGGCAAAAACTGACTTCTCTTTCAAATCAAAATCCTGAATTGTTTTACGAACTATGGCATTAAACTCTTCTAAGCTATTAAGAAGGTAGTCCGTTTTTTTAATCAGTAAAAGCGTTTCTCCTCCACTGATCCACTTATTGTTGGTTTTTACAAAATCATATTTCGTGTGATAATCTGAGCCTAATTGGTTAGATAAACCCCTTTCAATTTCAAAAGACCAAACCCTGAAACTTTCATTTGTTCCCAGCACATAAACATTTAGACTTGAGACACGGTCACCACCTCTTTCTTGAGCAAGCGCTTGTAATACTTGTTCGGCACTGACACTAACTTTTTCAAGACGATCGGTTTGTAAAAGGTGATCTTTTCGATCAAGCTCACTTGATACCATACTTGAATAATTGGAGTAAGCGTTTGCATTTATCGGTGCTAACCCAAGACAGGTCAAAAGCACCACAAGTCCTAATCGGCATCGTATATTTTTCATCACTAATTTTCCTTTTCTTTCCATAATTTTCTAATATCATTATATTATATTATTAAAAAAGATAAATTCATTAATGATTTATCTGCTGTAATGATAAGAGTGATTTAAACACCCTCAAAATAAGTTCATCGTTTTTCTATCTAATTACCCACTCCTATAGTCATAGCGTGCTTAATCCTTAATTTTTAGGGATCCCATTAATGAAAAAAGACCAAGCTCTGTATAAAACAGAGCTCAGCCCTTCACAATGAAATGTTAATGAATTAATGTTTTAAGTCCTTAAATTTGAAATCAAGGTAGAAAATAACAGATTACATTTATTTGACTCTAGTTTTTTTAGGCATTTTTAACAAATCCTTGAGGGCAAAATAACCTAATATAATCAGTCCAATTCCTACAAAAATTTCAGGTGGTGTCTGCATTATTTTTATAAAACTGAGACCTGCCAGAACAATCAGCAAAGCCACTAAACCGACCAAACCAATCATACCGAGCGTATTACGGACACTTTTAGGTGCCATAAATAGATAGTAGGAAGTGATTAAGACGGCAATGATAAGATAAAACATCACAATCTCCTTTCCCTCTCATTTGTATCAAGACTAAGACGTTTTTAGACCCAAAAGCCCTTCAAATCATCTATTCTAAACATTTTTTTGAGGGCTAAACCAGTGATTACACTTATTCAGCTGATTTTTTCTTTTTATTCGCTTTATCACGCGCAGCCTTATTCAAAATTTGTTTACGCAAACGAATTGACTCTGGTGTTACTTCCATGTATTCGTCGTCGTTTAAAAATTCTAATGATTCTTCAAGAGTCAAAATACGAGGAGTTTTAATAACAGCGGTTTGGTCTTTGGTTGCTGAACGAACATTTGTCATTTGTTTAGCAGTTGTAATATTAACCCCAAGGTCATTGTCACGTGAATTTTCACCAACAATCATTCCCTCATAAACTTCCGTTCCTGGATTTACAAAGATTGTGCCCCGCTCTTCAATACGCATGATTGAGTAAGTGGTTGCTTTACCATTATCAATAGAAACAAGAGCTCCACGGTGACGGCCACCAATCTCACCGGCAACAACCGGCATGTATTGGTCAAATGTGTGATTCATGATACCATAGCCACGTGTCATCGAAAGAAACTCTGTTGAATAACCAATCAGCCCACGAGCAGGAATCAAGAAAATCAATCGGGTTTGTCCATTACCAACCATTTGCATATCAAGCATATCCCCTTTACGTTCTGAAAGAGATTGGATAATAGCCCCTTGATATTCTTCTGGTGTATCAATCTGCACACGTTCAAATGGCTCACATTTCACGCCATCAATTTCCTTGATAATTACTTCTGGACGTGACACTTGCAGTTCATAACCTTCACGACGCATGGTTTCAATAAGAATAGACAAGTGCAACTCTCCACGACCCGAAACAGTCCATTTATCTGGAGAGTCTGTTGGATCAATTCTAAGCGAAACATCTGTCTGCAATTCAGCTAAGAGACGCTCTTCAATTTTACGTGACGTGATCCATTTTCCTTCACGACCAGCAAATGGTGAATTATTTACTAAGAAAGTCATTTGAAGAGTTGGCTCATCGATTCGAAGAATCGGCAAAGCCTCTACACAGTCAGTCGGTGTAATGGTTTCACCAACGAAGATGTCTTCCATACCAGAAACAGCAATCAAATCACCAGCTTTAGCTTCTTGGATTTCTCGACGTTCCAAACCGAAGAAACCAAACAGTTTTGTGACACGAAAGTTTTTCGTTGTGCCATCTAGTTTTGAAAGTGTAACTTGGTCACCGACTTTAACTGCCCCACGAAAGACACGACCAATACCAATACGACCAACAAAATCATTGTAATCAAGAAGTGATACTTGGAATTGTAAAGGCTCATCCGAATTATCCACTGGTGCTGGAATATGATCAATAATAGTATCAAAAATCGGTGCCATTGTATGCACTTGATCAGCCGGATCATCTGATAATGACGAGGTTCCATTAATTGCTGATGCGTAAACAACTGGAAATTCTAGTTGCTCATCATCTGCACCAAGTTCAATAAATAATTCAAGAACTTCATCCACAACCTCAGCTGCACGAGCTGATGGTTTGTCAATCTTATTAACAACAACAATCGGGATAAGGTTTTGCTCAAGCGCTTTTTTCAATACGAAACGTGTCTGAGGCATAGTTCCTTCGTAGGCATCCACAACAAGAACAACCCCGTCAACCATTTTCATGATACGTTCAACTTCGCCACCGAAATCCGCGTGTCCTGGAGTATCCATGATGTTAATACGAACATCGTTGTAAGCTACCGCAGTATTTTTCGCAAGGATAGTAATCCCACGTTCTTTTTCAAGGTCATTGGAATCCATGGCACGCTCTTGAAGCTCTTTACGCTCATCAAGAGTATGAGATTGTTTTAATAATTCGTCAACAAGTGTTGTTTTTCCGTGGTCAACGTGAGCAATAATCGCTACATTACGGATGTCAGTTCTTAAATTAATCATTTGTTCCTCTAAGTAAATATATTTTAACCTATAGATTATAACACAAATTTTTTCAAAAAACTGATTTTAGTTAATTGTAAATGTTTTCAGTATTTTAGGAGTTGATTACAGCTAAAAAAGAAAGTTAAGTCTGATTAAAATCGTTTGATTTCAATAGATCTAACTTTCTACACTATATCTCTTTATATTTTAGGCTTTATTTGACCTTGCCATTCCAATAATCAAGCCCCTCTTTCAAGATATAAATATCGTTGAAACCAGCTTTTTTAAGCTTTTTGACCGCACGCACACGGTATTGAGGTCTCATGTTTTCGTAAATGAGGACCGGTTTATCTTTACGCAACCCTTTGATAGCAGCATCAAATTGTTGCACAGGAAAATTTCTTGCTCCTAGAATATGCTTGGCTCTAAAAGCTGCAGGCTCTCGTAAATCAATTAGTTGACCTTGACGCATTAAGTCTTTAAAAGTGTCATTGTCTACCTGCTTTGCCATTCTCTTAAAAGAGAAATAATTCCATGTATAATAAGCAGCAACTCCAACTAGGAGCGACCATCCGATAAATGTCATTGGGGACATCATTAACTCCTATTCTGTGATAAATTGCCTTGCAAGGCTAGCCGCACCGATAATCCCAGCATCGTTACCAAGCTCTGCAATTTTAAGTTTAGTAGAGTTTCTTACCTGTGGGAAAGTAAAGGTAACAAAATATTTTTCAATGCGCGAGCGTAAAAACTCTCCAGCTGCTGAGACACCTCCACCAATCACGACTGAATCTGGATTAAGAATGTTGGAAATATTGGCTGAAGCAAGTCCAAGATAATACCCAACTTTTTCAACGACTGAGTCTGCAAAAGAATCCCCTGCCTGAGCTGCTGTAAAAATATCCTTACTGGTTACTCCTTCGCCATTATCAATAGCTGCTTTAATCACTGAATCCCCTTCATAGGCTTCGGCTAAAAGTCTAGCAACCTTAACGACACCTGTCGCAGAAGCAACCGTTTCTAAACAACCATATGAGCCACAAGTGCAGGCAAAACCATTTTCTGGTTCAACAATCATGTGACCAATCTCGCCACCTGCTCCTGCAACCCCATGAATCAAGTTTCCATCAGCAATAATGCCTCCGCCAACACCTGTTCCTAATGTCATAAAGACTACATCTGGATTGTTTTCACCAGCTCCAATCCAACGTTCACCAAGGGCAGCAACATTGGCATCATTATCAATAGCGAAAGGAATGCCTAATTCTTTCTCAATCATTGAACCTACCTCTTGAGTCTCTTTCCAGTTAAGATTGAAAGCCCCTGTAACCGTATTAGTATCACGGTCAACAGCTCCTGGCGAACCCATACCAATACCCACAAAATCATCACTGCTTAGACCATACAACTTTAAGCGATGTTTTATGGAGACAATAATATCAGGAACAATGTGCTTGCCCCCTTCTAAAATATTAGTTTCAATCGCCCACTTTTCTTGTACTTCACCTTCTAACGTTAAAATTCCAAATTTAACAGTTGTTCCACCTAAATCAATCCCCAATAATTTTTGCCTCATTTGTCTGCCCTTCTTTTTCCATTTCTATACGATGCTCATGCCGTAAAATCAACTCTGCATTTAGGTACTCGCACTTATCTAACAACCCGCTATCATACAAGCCTTGAAGTTCAATTTTCATCATCTCAATATCATAAAGACGCTTTCCAAGATAAACAAAAATACCAAAGTTTTTTAATAATTGCTGCACATCATATAATGTTTTCATAATAACTAAATTTTAGCAAATTCTAAGGAAGATTTCAAGATAATGATGCAATCGCTTTCTACATTTCTGAAAACACTATGAGCTTTCTCAAAGATAAAAGAAGCCAATAATTATTATCGACTTCTTGAATACTATCATCTTATCATTTAAAAGATTGCTGGACCTTGACCACGTTCTGCCTGAAGCATCCAGATGGTTTTTTCAGCATCTGTTTTTGCTGCTGTGAACAAATCATTGGTTCCTGCGTCACCTTCTTCATCAGTGATGTCTAAACCAACTTGGTAAAGGCTACTCAAATAAAGGTAAACTTCTACCAATCTTGCTAAATGCTGAGCAACTGTTTTATCATAAGTTCCTTTTGTTTCGTCCAATTTAGAATGTTGTGAAAACTCTACTAATGTGGAATAAGGTGCTCCACCAATGGTAATCAAGCGCTCACTCATGTCATCTAAATTAGCATTCAAATTATCTAATAATTCATCCATTTTGGGGTGAAGATACAAAAATCCAGGACCACGCATATACCAATGAACTTGATGAACAATTGAGGCGGCAACAGATAAATCTGCAACTGCTTGATTTAAAACAGCTTTTGTTTTTTCATTTTTTGCTGCTTCTTTCTTAGAAATGTTGTGGGTCACTGAAGCATAAATATTTTCAACAAGTGTGTTTGTCATAATCGTCTCCTCACATTTAAGTTAATAGGGCAAGAATAGAACTAAATCGAACACCGCAACTATTGCAAGTAACGACCGTTTCCAAATTCTATTCGACACTAACAGACTGAATCTAACCAAAGAACTCCCTTAATTAGAATCATTCTTGTTTTTATAGTTTTATTCTACAACGTTTTAAAAAAGATTGCAAGTATTTGATTTATTTTCGAATAACTAAGTATGATAGTTTTTTGTAGTATTAGTTTTGGCATTATTTTAGCCCAATGTTTCAGATACCTTCTCAACTTTTTTTCAAACAATGATCAAAATCTAGCAGTAAAACCAAGCAGAACCTTTCAGACTCAAAAATCACTTTTTCTAATTGGTTTAAGACATTTTTCAGCTAATAAAAAAAGAGAACTTAGTCTAGAGTTAAGCCTAATGGCAATTTTATTTAGCTACCAGCTGCACTGGCTAACTACCACTTACTGCTATTTGGCAATGATTTCCCTGTTATTTAGTCTATTTGATTGGCATTTCCAAGAATACCCATTCCTTTTGTGGCTCGTGAGTTTTCTGGCGCTGCTGATCTTTTATCCTCTTAATCATGTGACACTTCTTCTCCTTTTACTGGGTCTTTTAGCTTGTTTTTTAACTTTTCCGGTTGGTGCTGGAGACTTTTTTTATCTTGCTAATCTAGCCTTAGTATTTGATCTCATATCACTTCTTTGGATTATTCAGTTAGCCAGTCTATTAGGCATTATTGCCTGCTTAGTATTGGCAGTCAAACGAATTCCTTTTATTCCTTATTTAAGTTTTGGTCTGATTGGTGTCCTTATTCTTGAAAAAATGACTATATTATAACCAACCATTTTGCTTAGCAAGACTAATAGCTTCAATACGATTAGAAACACCAAGTTTATCAAAAATTGATGAACTATAATTTCGAATAGTTCCACTAGATAAGAAAAGTAATTGACTTATTTCTTTACTTGTTTTTCCTTGGTTGATTAACCGAAGAATGGTCATTTCCTGTTGACTTAGAGGATTTGGATTTACAAAAAGATTTTCCATCAATTCTGGAGAGTACTCTTTGCCTCCCTCCAAAACAGTGTGAATAGTCTTCATTAATTCAGAGATAGAGCGCTCTTTTAAAACATAGGCATCTACGCCAGCCTTAACCGCTCTTTGAAAATAGCCAATACGTCTAAAAGTAGTAACGATAATAACTTTAGTATCACTTCTTTTTTTAAGCCACTCCAAAACTTCTAAACCATTCATTTCTGGCATCTCTACATCTAAGATGGCCACATCAATTGCTTTCTTTTGCAAAAGGACTTGGGCTTCTTTTCCATTTCCCACAGCTTCGACAGATTCAACTGATTCTTCCATTAGTAATAATTGCTTTAAAGCATCTCTCAACATCACTTGGTCTTCAGCAATTAATAATTTCATGACACATTCCTTCATTTAGATAAATTGTAATTATTGTAGGTTTTTTTAAGGAGCTAAGTTCAACTTCTCCTTTAACTAGTAAAAGCCTTTCTTTGATAGAATGCGGTACCTCCACATCCACATCTTTAAATCCAATACCATCATCTTCAATTTGTAGGATGACATGAGTATCCTGTCGATGAAGGCTTAGCTGGCAATGACTAGCTTTGGCATGCTTAATAACATTTGTTGCTAATTCCCTAACCAACATTACTAGTGTCGATTGAAGCAGCGGACTTAATTGATCATCGCTGATTTTCTTTTCAAAGGTAAATTGGATTCCTGATAAATCAAACAAATCAGAAATAGCAACTATTTCTTCTGATAAACTACGAAAAGTTACGTTATTAACCAATTGGCGCACTTCCTCCATAGATCTTCGACTAATTTGATTAAGTTCTGTTAACTCTTTTTCCACTGCTTGTAATCGACCGTGTTGTAATTGTTTTATCGCCAATTCTGTTTTTATCGTCATCAAGGCAAAGGTGTGACCTAGGGTATCATGCAAATCACGTCCAATACGATTTCTCTCATTTTCTGCCATTAAGAAATTAATTTCTTGGTTTTGTTTTGATATAGCAGCCTTCATGTCCTCTTCTTTTTGCAGCCACATGTTCATATAGGTAAGACCCACTATAAAAAATGCTATAACCACTAACATAACGCGAGAACTAAGCGACTGGGGGTGCGACCACAGATAGATAAAGGTTCCAAAAAAGACCAATAAAAAAGTCAGCCCTCGAAAAGATTGTATATCATTCTCAAAGCGCCAAATTAATAAATTAGCGTGGAAGAAAAAGAACCAAATCATATTCCCATCACTCAAACAAGTCATGTAAGCGACATAGAACAAAAGATAGAGCCATAATAAATTAATGGTCTTTTGGTATCTATCTCTCAGATGAATCAAAGCAAGGTAAGCTACTATAAAAAGTGTCGTGATGATTAAAGTCCACTTAGGATAATCGTAATAAAAAGCACCCATATAAGGAAAGGCAAGAA
Source organism: Streptococcus castoreus DSM 17536 (assembly GCF_000425025.1). Taxonomy (GTDB): domain Bacteria; phylum Bacillota; class Bacilli; order Lactobacillales; family Streptococcaceae; genus Streptococcus; species Streptococcus castoreus. Next base: position 40,920 of record NZ_KE384294.1, read on the forward strand.
AGACAAGTCCAATATAATAAGGAATATCGGTAGTGTAAAAAGGTCTAAACATTAATGAACCTCAAAAAATTTTGTCATAAAATAGGTAACTAATAAACACAACATACAGAAGCCAATCAGATAAGATACGGAAGTTAAACTTATTGTACCATGAATTAGGTAATGCTCAAATAAATTTCCAAAATGATAGGTCGGTGTCCATCGTGAAATAGCCTGTAACCACTTAGGAAAACTACTAACTGGTATCCAAAGTCCTCCTATAATAGCTAAACCAATATATAAGATATTAGCTAAAGCTGACAGGACTTCTGACGATTTGATTTGGGATAGCAGTAAACCAAGGCTAATAAAGGCTACCGCTCCAAAAACAAGCAAAGCCACTGCGATTAACCAATCTCCCACAGTCATTCTAATATCCCGCATAAAATAACCGATGATAAAAACAATACCACACGATAACAGATAGTAACCGATAACCCTAATCACTTTAGCAAGGTAATATTGCCAAAGTGGTACTGGTGAATATCGAATAGATTTCAAGCGGTTACTCCTGCGATCCTCCTGTAAAGCAAACGGTAAGGTAAATAAGGCAAAGCCAATACTTGAAAAAGCTGTGATATTAAACATCATAAGCTTTAAAATAGTTTGTGAATCTGAAACAAAAGAAGAGTAAAAAAGAAAGAAAAAAACAGGCATTCCAATTGATAACACAAGAGATGGCAGAGAACGAATAGTTAATAAATATTCTGTTCGCAATAAGGCTTTAAAGGTTTTCATAACTTATCCTTTCGTTGTAGCAAACACACGATCCAGCAAGGTACGATTTGTCATTTCTATACTGTCGATAGGACAGGCAGCAGCTTCTAAGCACTCCCAAATAGCTTTGGGGGTCTTTGTAACAAAAGTGATGCTATCTCTTTTCTCCACAACTTCCTCTACATTCAGTTGAGGGTTCGATAATATCAAGGACCGATAACTAAGAGGTATCGTCATGACCTTCTCCTGCTCTTCTGCTGACATGGCATAAGGAGTGGTGTCTCGAATTAATTTACCTTGATTCAAGACCAAAATACGATCAGCAGTATGTTCAACCTCTTCAATATAATGAGAAGAATACAAGATAGTGACTTCGTGTTTTTTAAGATCGTTAATAATTGTCCAAAAATGTTTCCGAGTAGAGGTATCCATACCACTAGTTGGTTCGTCTAAGAATAAGAGTTCTGGTTGCCCAATCAAAATCAAGACAAAGGATAGGAGACGTTTTTGACCACCTGATAATTTTTCTGCTAATTGATGATATTGCTGTTCGGAAAATCCCAATAGTTTTTGAATGGCTCCCATACCTAAAGGATTATCCACAATATGTTGTTGAAAACGAATTAAGTCCAAAACTGTCATTTTTCCTTCAACCCTATTTTCTTGAAATAAAACAGCTCGTCGATGATTTAATTTTGGAGATTTGGGTGCTTGTTCAAAAATGCTGATGGCCTGTTCTGCTGTATTATAATCTCCCAATAAACAGTTAAATAAAGTTGTTTTTCCAGCACCATTTGGGCCAATCAAGGCGACACAGTCTCCCTTTTGAATTTGAAAAGTAATATCAGTTAATATGGTTTTCTTTTTTATGGTTTTGGTTAATTGCTTAACTTTGAGAATATCTTTCATCAATAAGCTCCTTTTCATTTTCCACTTATCTATCTGTTATTCAGTTTAAACTAATAGAGTATCAGATATTAGTTGGTTCTGTCATCGTTTGAGATGACAATTGTCATCAAAAAACCTAGCCATGGGAATGACTAGGAAAGAGGGAATTATAACATACCTGCTTGTAATTGATACATTTTGTAATAAGTTCCTCTTTGATCGAGGAGTTCTTCGTGACAACCACTTTCAATGATCTTTCCTTTGTCCAAAACATAAATACAGTTAGCATCTTGGATAGTAGAAAGCCTATGAGCAATGGCAATCGTTGTTCTCCCTTGACGCATCTTTGTTAGCGAGTGCTGCACAATTGTCTCTGTTTCTGAATCAATATTAGCAGTCGCTTCATCAAGAATCAGTATTTTAGGTTTGCTTGCAACTGTTCTGGCAAAAGCCATTAACTGCCTTTGACCTGTCGAAAAACCAGAGCCACGTTCACTGACTGTCGATTCATACTTATCAGGTAACTTCTGGATAAACTGATCTGCATCTACAAATTCTGCGGCTCTTTGTATTTCTTCATCACTAAGGTCTTGGTACATCCGAATATTAGAGGCAATAGTTCCATGATACAAGAAAGGTTCTTGTAAAACAAGCCCAATCGACTGCCGCAATTCCTTTTGAGAATAGTCTCGAATATCATGTCCATCCAGTAATACTTGCCCCGACTGAAATTCATAAAATCGCATAAAGACATTGATAATGGAAGATTTTCCTGAACCAGTTGAACCAACAAAGGCAATGGTTTCTCCTTTATTAACCTCAAAAGAAATATTATCTAGAATTTTTTGCTTGCCATCGTAAGAGAAAGAAACATTCTTAAAGGCAATATTTCCCTCAGTAACCTTAATAGCCTTATTAGCTTGTTTCGGCTCAAAATCAGTTTCATCAATCAATTTGAAAACGCGAGCTGCGGATACCATTGAAGTCTGTAGGGTTGAAAAATTTTGTGTCACTTCAATTAAGGGATCAAATAAACGATTGATGTACTGAATAAAAGCATACATCATTCCAGCTGTGATAGTACCATTGATCCCTTTAAAACCAAAATATGCCATAAGCACTGCATAAGCCAGTAACTTTAGAAGAGACATAGCAGGACGTAGAAAAATACTGTCAAGAGCAACCGACTTATTAGCAAACCAAACATGTTCCTCATTAACAGCTTCAAAATCATTCTTTAAACGTTCTTCCTGTCCAAAAGCTTGAATAATATGAATCCCTTCAATACTTTCTGACAACTTGCTATTGATGTCACTCATTAAACTCCTAGTTTTAGCAATGACTTGAACCGATTTCTTTCGGTAGAGATTAATCAAAATAACAATAAATGGTAGAAAAACAACTACAAGAGCAGTCAATTTTATATCTAAAAGCAACATTGTATAAAGGGTAACCGTAAAAATAAAAATCGCTGAGATAAAGCTTGATAAAATCCCCGAAAACATATCACTGATAGCTTCGGTATCATTTGTGATTCGAGAAACAATTGATCCTGCTGGTGTTTTGTCAAAATAAGACATCCCCAATGATGTCACATTAGCAAAAGCATCACGCCTAATATCCCTAACAATGCCGTAAGAAACACGTGCAAAGAAAAGATTACCCAAGTATTGAATCACACTTTGAAAAAGGTACATCCCATAATATCCCAGTAAAAGAAGAAATGCCGGCTGGCTTAATTTTGTCAAATAACGATCAATAAATTGAGAAGCAACCAAGGGAATAATACTCTTAATGACTGTCGTTAGCAATAAAAGCACAAGCGCAAAAAAGGTCAGCCATTTTGAAGGCTTTAAATAAGATAAGAGACGTTTGAAAACTTGCCATTGATTAGTTGCTATCATGGGTTTCAACCTCCATTTCTAATTGCTGTGAAGCATAGGTTTTCGCATACCAACCACCTGCTACTACTAATTCCTCGTGGTGACCATGTTCAATGATGCGACCATCTTGCATAACCAAAATGATATCTGCATGAACAACAGCGCTGAGTCGATGGGCCGTAATAATAGTTGTTTTATCCTGACGAGTTGCTTTAAGATTTTCAATAATAGCATGCTCTGTCTTTGCGTCAACTGCAGAAAGTGAATCATCTAAAATAAGGATGTCCGGATCTAAAACCATAGCCCGGCTCATGGCAATCCGCTGTTTTTGCCCACCTGATAAAGAAACCCCTTTTTCACCAATCAAGGTATCAAATCCTTGAGGCATCGCCATAATATCATCATAAACTTGTGACAAACGAGTTGCCTCCACTACTTGGTTATGGGATAACTTGGGATTTCCAAAACGGATATTTTCTAAAATACTGGTTGCAAATAAAAATTGATCTTGAGAAACATAACCCATTAAGTGACGTAAATCTGACAAACGATAGTCCTTAATATTGTGATCATTTAAATAAATGGCACCATCCGTAACATCATACTCTCTCAGCAATAACTTGATTAGAGTCGTTTTACCAGAACCAGTTTGACCGACAAGTCCTAATGTCTGTCCCTTTTCAAGTCTAAAATGAATAGCTGTTAATGTCTCTTTTTTATCGTAATAAAAATGGTTAATCTTGTATTCCAAAGGACCATTGACAATCGTTTTTAGTGGATGACGACTTTCATCAACACCTGATTTTTCTTCTAAAAGGTGATGAATTCGTTCATAAGACACACTTCCACGTTGAACCATATTAAATAAAAAGCCAACTGCCATTAATGGCCATACTAACATGTCTAAATAAGTCATAAAAGTAACCAAATCCCCAACTGAAACCTGACCTGCTTTAATCATAAAGGCTCCAACTAAGAGGGTCAAAACATAGGATAGCCCAATAAACAAAAGAACCAAAGGATCAAACATAACATCATAAAACATAGTTTTCATATTTTTTTGAAAAGTCATTTGATTGATTTCTTGGAAAGCGGCTAATTCTTCTGCTTGGTAACCAAACGATTTAGTAACTTTAATACCTGCAATACTTTCTTGGACTTTGTTGTTAAGTTCAGAAAAAGCAGCCTGTGATTCCCCAAAAGTTTTATGGGTTTTACGTCCTAATCGGCTAGTCGCATAAGCCATAAAAGGCAAAGGTAAAACCGCAATCAAAGTCATTTGCCAAGAAATGGTCAAAAGCATGGTCAGAAGGGTCACAATCGCCGTAATTGAAGCATCTACCGCTGACATCACACCTCCTCCTGCTAAACGTATCAGCGAATTAATGTCATTAGTTGCATGTGCCATCAGATCCCCAGTCCGATGTCGCTGATAAAATGAGGGAGACATTTTAGTAAAATGTTCAAACAATCTAAAACGCATGATACGACCTAAACGATAGGACGTTCCAAAAATACAAATACGCCACACATAACGCAAACCATACATGGTAATTGCTGTCAAAATCAACCCAAACAAGTACCAAAGCAGTTGTGATTTCGTTTGCTGTTGGCTAGTAATCCCATCAATAACGATTCCCATGATTTTTGGAGGTATCAAATTCAAAAAAGCCACTAAACTTAACGATAGAATACCAATAAGGTAGGGCTTCTTTTCTTGCTTAAAAAACCACCACAAATGTTTTAACGTTGACATGTTTTCTCCCTCTAAGTAATATATCAATCTAACTGTACTTCGGTAATAAAAAGTCTCTCCATAGGAGAGAAAGTAAAATTATCAGGTTATCAGTAGTTTGCGACGCAACCACTGGTAAGTATAAAAAGCCAATAAAGCACCTAAAGTGTTTGTCCAAAGGTCATCTAGTTCAAATACCCGATTAGCATTAACCAAAAAATCTAGCAATAACTGAGTTAATTCAATCGTAAGGCTGAGTCTAAAGCCTAACCACAAACTTTTTTGAGGGCTCTGCCATTTTTTCCAAAGGCAATGACTCAAGAAAACCAAGGGATAAAGCAAAAAGATATTCATAATATTTTGCCCAACAACCCACAAGATAGATGTCCCACTAGTTAATTTAGACAAGGACCATAAACTATTTAAGGGCACTAAAAGCAATCGAAAGCGCCCCACTGACATAACATTTGGGGTTTGAATTGTCTCAAATAACTGTGGTTGTGGGATAAAGCAGACTAAGAGAATTACTAGACTATAACAGCCTAAAACAATACTTAAAAAGTAACGCCACTTTCCTTTAGCTAATCCCTGTTCGTCAAAGATCTGTCTCCTCATAAAACTTCATTTGCTGCTATCACTAGTTTTTGACGATCTTCTTTCATGGTATTTGAGCGTAGCTGACCACAGGCAGCATCAATATCTGTTCCATGCTCCTGACGAACAACACAGTTAACCCCATTTTTCTTCAAGACATCATAAAAGGCTAATACATGTTCTTTAGGACTCCGACTATACTGATCATGTTCTGACACAGGATTATATGGAATTAAGTTAACGTAAGATAATTTACGAATAGCTTTGGTCAAATCTGCCAATTCTTGAGCTTGTTCAATACCATCATTAACTCCATTAAGCATGATGTACTCAAAAGTCACACGACGATTAGTCGTTTCAATATAATATTCGATAGCCGCAAAGAGTTTTTCGAGTGGAAAGGAACGGTTAATACGCATGATGCTTGAACGCAGTTCATTATTTGGAGCATGAAGAGATACTGCTAAATTAACCTGAAGCCGCTCATTGGCAAAGTCACGAATTTTATGAGCCAAACCTGATGTTGACACCGTAATGTGTCGGGCACCAATAGCAAGACCATTGTCATCATTAATCGTCCGAAGGAAACTCATGACATTTTGATAATTGTCAAAGGGTTCCCCAATCCCCATAACAACCACGTGACTAACGCGTTCATCTTGACCACGTTCATCTAAATATTTTTGAACCAACATGATTTGGGCTGTGATTTCACCACTATTCAAGTCACGTTGCTTTTTAATCAAACCGCTCGCACAAAAAGTACAACCAATATTGCAACCAACCTGAGTGGTGACACAAACAGAATGCCCGTAGTGCTGACGCATTAAAACCGTTTCGATAAGCATACCATCTGGTAATTCAAACAAATATTTAACTGTACCATCAGCTGATTCTTGAACAACACGCTGTTTTAGGGGATTGACACAGAAATTTTCGGTTAAGATAGCAGTAAACTCTTTGGAAATATTAGTCATTTCTCCAAAAGATTGCACACGCTTCTTGTAAAGCCAGTCCCAGATTTGAGTAGCTCTGAATTTCTTTTGACCGTGCTCGATTGCCCAAGCAATTAACTCATCACGGGTTAAGCTGTAAATAGATGGTTTCATGGATTAATTATCCTTCTTTCTGATGATAAAATGATCAGACTTAGCGTTCAGTTGGTTGGTCTGGCTTTTTACTGTGTTGTTAGTCTCTCGGCGTTTCTTACTGGTAAAAGCTTGTTTTTCTGGCTGTTTTTCTCTAGAAGCCTTCTTTGATTTACTTTTAGGCTTAGATCCCAGCTGGTTTGGTCTACGGCGATTGGGTTTTGATGATTTTTTACGTCTCGGTTGACGTTCCTCCTCAAAGGTCAGTTCTTTAGGATTCAGGTTTTCTAAAACAAAGTAAGCACAGCCAAAATTACAAAATTCTTTAAGATAATCTTCTAGCCGGGAAATGCGATTCGTCTTTTTGACGTCATTCGTATCCTTGTAAAATCCTTTTAGACGTAACTGCTCATTGCCCCAGTCTCCAACAATATAATCATATTTCAATAAAATGTCTGTATAACGTTGACTAAAGCTTGTCGTATTAAAAGCATCTTTAACATTTTCTAGTAGGTATAACTCAATCTCATCTGCTTTAACATGATGGTCAAAATGGATAAATTCTGGTCCAGGAAATTTATTGTAATTATACATTTCTGGTGAAATGTCTTTTTTCATATGACTCCTTTCTTGAGAATCCAGTCGTATTAAATAAATTGGTAATAGGGTAAAAATTTCTGATCTAGGGCTATTACTTGGCAAAAAATAAAACTAGTCAGACAAATATAGCGAAATCTCTCACCATTACCCATAACTCTTCTATTATACACTATTTTCTAAAATTTGTAAGAAAAGGAAATCTGTCATCAGGACAAACGCACAAGAGAAAGGGCAGTATCCTTTTTAAAATTTTTGCCATTTTTCTTTGTTAACTGATTTATTTCCTTTCTTTGATCTAATACATCAACCATACAGAGAAAAAGAGCTTACATTGTTACTTCCATTCATTTAGGACAACAATTAAAGGGACTCTATGTCCTTTTAATAATCTGGTATTATACCAAAACTATCACTAAATAATGGCTTTCAGTTTGCTTTAGTACCACCTTACCTCAAATGTCCAATCAACTTCTGACTCTTTTTATCACGTTACGTATAAAAATTGAGTAAGATAGACAGACCAATTCTTGGTCAAATGTTCTTACTCAATCATTGTTCATTATTTAGTTTTCTTCAGCTAGGTCACTGCCCATTCTATTTTCGAAGGTAATTCAAAGCATCTTGCACATTTGTGACAGGAACAATCTTCATTTTTGTTTTTAATCGCTTGGCAACTCTTTTGGCTTCTTCATAATTAGTAATTGCTTTTGGATTAACTTTCTTTAGGGCTTTATCCACAGGATTGTTAGGCACAAAGAAGATGTCTGCTCCAGCATCTGCTGCCGCTACAACTTTTAGTCCTGCACCGCCAATGTCTCCCACTTCACCATTTTTGCCAATCGTCCCAGTTCCTGCGATGACACGCCCCTTGCGCAAATCTTCTTTACTGATTTGATCGTAAATATCAAGTGTAAACATGAGACCAGCACTCGGTCCTCCCACCCCTTTTGTACTAAAATCAATTTTATCTTCTGAATTGACCTTGGTATGGTCTGTTAGGACAATGCCAATACCGTTTTTGCCATTTTTCAGTTTAATAATCCTGCCTGTTTCCGTTTTCAGCTTATTATTACTGATAAACTGAACCGTGACCTTATCTCCAAGTTTTAAATGAGAAACATAATTAACCAGCTCTGCTGAACTAGTGAATTTCTTACCGTTAACCCCAGTAACTGTGTCTGCTAGATTCAATAAGCCCTTAAAGGTTGACTTTTTACTGACATCTAACACATAAACTCCTTTATACTCCAAACTGACTTTTTTTCCAGCCAACGTCAAAGCTTGATAAATAGCGCTATTTTGCGAGGTTTCCATGTAAAAGTGATTGATACGAAGATAATCTGCATCGCTATAACCACCCGTTGTATTCTCTGCAGAACTAATTTCTGTAAAAGGTGTCAGCCAAGCATAAATTAGCTGTGCCAAAGTTGCCCGACTAAGACTAACTGCTACAAAATGATAGGATCCTTTCTTTTTGTCTTCTTTCCCATTGACTTTCAAAACGGAACGAATGTCATAGGCACCACCAGGCATTTCAATATAATATGGTAATGGGAAAAATAGGGCTACCAATAAGGCTACTAAAACAAAGAGACTAATCAGCCACCACTTGATTTTTTTAATTGTTTTCATTCATTTTCTCCACTTGAGTAATAACAGACTGAGGTACTAAACCTTCCAAAGAGGACTGAAAATGAATCAGTTCTCTAATACGACTAGAACTAAGAGGTTGCAACTCATTCTTTGAAATAAAATAAAGGGTATCAATACTTGGTGCCAACATATGATTAAAATATTCTAAGTTTGCTTCATATTCAAAGTCTGTAGGATTGCGTAATCCTCTAATCAGATGGGTAACTTGCAACTCTTGTGCTAAATCAACAGCCAAGCGGTTTTTAGCCATGACAACGGTTACATTCATAAACTTCTCAAGAGCTTGTGAAAGCATCAAATGTCGTATTTCGAGTTCGAAAAGGCTTTCTTTGTTAGGATTGTGAAAGACACCGACATAGAGTTGGTCGCACAAACAACTGGCTCTCTTAATAATATCAATATGCCCATTTGTCACTGGATCAAATGAGCCTGTATAAAGTCCTATCTTACTTGACATAAACCGTTACCTTACTAATTCCATAGGTTTTTTCTTTCCAAATACCAAGGGTTGCAATCGCTTCTGGTAAGATGACACTTTTGTCCGTCTCACAAATCACCATCACATTATCACTTAATAAGTTTTTGACCACTAGAGCCTCAATATTTGCCACAATCGTTTCCTTGGCATAAGGGGGATCTAAAAAAACTAAGTTAAATTGACCATTTAATTGATTAATTGCTCGTTCTGCATCCATTTTCAGTAAAGTAAACCGGCTATTAGTCTTAGTTATCCTAATATTTTCTTGAATAATAGCCTGTGCCTTACGGTCACGTTCTACCAAAACAGCTTCTGATATGCCACGAGAAACAGCCTCAATGGATAAGCCACCCGACCCCGCAAATAAATCTAAACTACGACCTCCATCAAAGTAAGGACCAATCATATTAAAAATAGCTCCCCTTACCTTATCTGAAGTGGGACGGGTTGTTTTTCCATCAAGCGTTTTCAAAAAACGCCCACCAAATTCACCTGATATAATTCTCATACTTCTCATTATAGCAAAATAATAAAAGTATCCTAGTAGAAATCATTCGATTTTGCATTTTTTAGTAAAAAAGAATAGATTACTCTATTCTTGTATAGGTTACAGGATATTATCAAAACGATCTCTAACCTCTTGTGGCCAAACGGACGTTTGAACTTCTCCAATATGCTTTTTACGCAACAAAAACATTGCCATACGTGATTGACCAATACCACCACCAATTGACAGTGGAAAAAGACCATTTAACAATGATTTGTGCCAGTCAAATTCCAGACGATCTTGGTCACCAGTTATTTCCACCTGGCGTTTCAGAGCATCTTCATCAACACGGATACCCATTGAAGATAATTCAAAGGCTGAACCTAACTGATCATTCCAGACAAGAATATCACCATTTAACCCATGATAGCCATTTTCAGATTCACTTGTCCAATCATCGTAATCAGGGGCACGACCGTCGTGAGGTTTGCCATCTGCTAAAACCCCACCAATACCAATCAAGAAAACGGCACCAAATTCCTCAGTAATGGCATTTTCACGTTCTTTTGGTGTTAGATCAGGGTATTTTGCAACCAATTCTTCAGTATGAACGAAAGTGATTTTCTTTGGTAAGACTGCTTCAATGTCATATCGGGCTTCAACTGCCAATTCTGTTAGGCGAATAACCTTGTAAATGGTTTCTACCGTTTCTTTTAGATAAGCTAGATTACGTTTGCCATCAGGAATGACCTTTTCCCAGTCCCACTGGTCAACGTAGACGGAATGCGTTTGATCAAGGGAATCTTCATCAGGCCGAAGAGCTTTCATATTAACAACAAGACCTTCACCTTCATTAAAGCCAAAACGAGCTAAAGTGTGACGTTTCCATTTTGCTAACGAATGCACCACTTCAAAGGTTGCATTAGGAATTTTCAAGACATTGACGGAAACGGGATTTTCAATACCAGACAAATTATCCTGCATACCGTCTCCGACCCGACTTAAAATGGGTCCTTGCACTTCAACAACATCAAGTTTAGCAATCAAATACTGTGTAAATGTATTTTTAACAAAGGAAATTTCCTCTTGTTGATGAATAAAACTTTTCTTCATAGCGCCTCCCTTTTTATGATGACTGATTTTCACTTTATATTGCCTTAAAAAGTAAAATATCCCTTATTATACACTTATTTTTGACAAATGAAAATACCATTTCCTCAAATCACATCATACGTCAAAAGAGAAAACAAGCACTTTTTCAAAAAGCTCTCACCGTTTTTATTTCTAAACCAGATTATTTTCAGTTCAAATGGAAAACCGTTTCTTGAAAATGGTGGTTTCTCCGCCCATTCAGTGTATTCTAAAATGCCTTTCGTGAAAAAAGTCTTGGAAAATTTCCAAGACTTAAACCACTATTAATCTGCAACCACCTGTGTCCCTGCACCGGCAGAAAGAACATTGTCAATATTTTCCAATGATGTAATGATAGCTCTGGCATTTGGTCTATTTTCTACAAAAGCAATAGCTGCCTCAACCTTAGGCAACATGCTCCCTGGGGCAAATTGGTTTTGTGTAATATATTCTTTCATTCTTGAAACGGTTACAATTTCTAATTTTTCCTGATCAGGTTTATTGTAGTTTACATAAACATTGTCAACACCTGTAAGAATGATGAACATATCTGCATCTATCAATTCTGATAAGGTTTGACTGGCAAAATCTTTATCAATAACAGCTTCCACACCTTTGAGTTCTTTTGTTTCTGGATTTTCAACAACCGGGACACCGCCCCCACCAGCACTAACCACAACAACACCAGAATCAATGAGTCTCCTAATCACATTAGCTTCTTTGATTCCAACTGGTTTTGGTGATGGTACAACCTTGCGCCAACCACGACCCGCATCTTCTTTAAAGCTAGCTCCTGTTTCTTCCATTTGTTTCTTAGCATCTTTTTCTGTTAAGAATGGACCAATCGGTTTTGTTGGATTTTCAAAGGCTGGATCATTCTCATCAACAATAACTTGCGTTACGATTGCAGCCACTTCTTTTTGGATGCCTTGAACTTGTAATTCATTATCAAGAGCATTCACCAACCAAAAGCCAATACTTCCTTCTGTCATTGCGACACAGGTATCTAGAGGCATCGCTGGATTTTTTTCAGAATCAGCTGCAGCTTGTTGCAGTAATAAATTACCAACCTGTGGTCCATTACCGTGAGTAATAATCACTTCGTTACCCTCTTTAATCAGTTTAACGAGTGATTTTGAAGTTGAGATTAATGCTTCTTGTTGTGCTTTTGCTGAGGCATCTGTTGAAAGAATAGCATTCCCACCTAGAGCTACAACAATTTTTTGTTTCGTCATATATCGTTTCTCCTCATGTCTTTCTTATCGTGTTAATCGGTAGATAGCCTCCGCATAAATATCCATTGCTTTGTAGGCATCTGCCAAGTTGATGTTTTCATTTTCTTGATGTTCTGTTTGATTGGCATCTGGAAATAGAGCGCCAAATGCGACACAATTTGACATTGTTCTGGCAAATGTTGCACCGCCTGATGAAAGAGCTGGACTCTGATCCCCTGTTTTTTCTTTGTAGACATCAAGGAGTGTCGTTACTAAGTCACTAGTTAACGGTACATATAAAGGTGCTAGATAATCAAATTCCTCATAAATTAGCCCGTATTCTTTTGCCTTTTGACACAGTTGAGCTACTAATTTTTCCTTGTCTGCAAGAACAGGGATGCGAATATCCAAACGGACTTCTGTTATTTCCTTATTTAAAGTCAAGCCTGCAACGTTAAAGCTTAATGATCCTGATGGTTCATCTTGAATAGGACCAAAAATATTAATCGCTCTACCATCTTCATCAATGACATTAGCTAAAAAATCAAGGGTTGAATCCGGCTCAAGAACCACTAAAGCTTTGGCAAGTCTAATAAGGGCATTGATGCCATCTGGGGCATCCTTAGCATGCTGCGCCAAGCCATAGACCGTCAATTCATCATCTTTAACTACGTATTCAAAACCGTGCTTATCAAGTTCTTCTTTTAAAGCGTCTAGTTTATCACCTTTATAAGATGCCCTAGCAGGAACAACATTATAGGCTTGACCAACTTCAAGATTAAGACGATCAGAACCTTTCCCCATTAATTTCGCTTGAAGCAAGCCTTTTTCCGCATACGTTAATGGGAAATGCGAATCGGGTGCAAAACCAAAGGTGGCTTCTTCCATCTCTTTATAACGGTTCATACAACGCCATAACGTTTCTTCGTCAGTTCCAAAGATAAAACGAATCCGTTTATTAAAGATTACTCCGGCATCTATCAAGGCTTTTGTAGCAAAAAGCGCCATCATGGAAGGTCCCTTATCATCCTGTGTACCACGACCAAAAAGACAGCCATCACTTTCCACACATTCAAATGGATCCGTTCGCCATAACTGAAGATCTCCTGCTGGAACAACATCCAAATGGCACAAAATCGCTAAGACTTCTTCTTGCTCACCCAGTTCGGCATAACCATAATAGCCTTCAGGATCAAGATAAGTCTTAAAACCGAGTTCTTGACACAAACTTAGAGTCTTTTCAAGAACATCTTGAATCGCCTGACCAAAAGGGGTCCCATTTTCTCCTTCATTTAGGACAGAAGGATACGAAACAATCGTCTTAATGGCTGCGATACAAGCTTTTTGATGTTTAGGTTTGATATAGGTCTCCATAGGAATCTCCTATTCTTTTAAAAGAACGTTGCGACCACAAGTAATAGCACACTAACAAGCATTACCATTACGATAAATTTACCGATAAATTTCCACCAAGTTCCAAGTTCAATACGACCAAGAGCAAGGGCACCCATAACGATTGCTGAGGTTGGTGAAATCATATTCAAGATACCAGATGCCGATTGGAATGCAGTGATAACAAGGTGAGCAGGGACATTTGAAAATTGTCCAAGTGGTGCCATGATACCCATTGTTGCCCCAGCAAGTCCTGAAGTTGATGGAATCAAGAAGGACATTGGCAAATAGAAAATGTAAGCAAGAATGATAAAGATTTGTGAGGACAAACCTGAAAGTCCAGTTTCACCCCAATGAAGAATAGTTGCAGTGATCATACCGCCATTCATGATGACTTGAATACCACGTGCAATGGCACAGATAATAGCAACACCAAGAAGATCCGCACAGCCTGCTAGGAATGAACTTAAAAAATCCTCTTCAGACATTTTATAAGCAAATGCCACCAAGATACTCATCATAATAAAAAGCATGGTTATTTCAGGGAAGTACCAGTCTCCCAAGGCAACTGCTGTTTTACCAAAGGCAGTTCCAAAACCTGGTAAACCTGTCAAAGCATTATTCAAATTGGCAAATAGTTTAATTCCAAATTTTTCCCAAGGGATCAAACTAATAATCATAATTAAGAAAGTAATGGTGAAGATTGCTAAAACATGACGTTGACGTTTACTGAGATCCTCACCAGAATTTTGCAACTGGAAGAATTCCTTATGCTCTTGTGCCTTATCAGCAACAAGGGATTTGCTTGGATCTTTTTCGATCTTGCTGGCATAATTATAAACAAACCAAACAGACATACCAACAAGAATAAACCATTGGATAATGCGCCAAACCATTCCATCTGCAAGGCTGATACCAGCAGCATCTGATGCCACACCTGTCGCAAATGGGTTAACCGTTGAGGCCAAACACCCAATTTGTGAACCAATAAGAATAATCGCTACTGCCACAATACTGTCAAAACCAACAGCAATCATAACAGGAACTAGGAGAGGGTAAAAAGCCATCGTTTCTTCCCCCATGCCATAAGTAGAGCCACCTAGGGCAAACAAAGGAATTAAAATAGCAATCAGCATTTTTTCTCTACCTTTATTTTTACGCACAACAGATGCAATGCCTGTATCGAGAGCACCTGTTTTATTGACAACTCCTAAAAAGCCACCAACCATCAGGATGAAGAAAGATACCTGAATAGCACCATCAGTCCCTTCGACCCCCAGCATGCCTCGAACAGGGGCCATCAAAATATCAAAGAACCCTTGAGGATTTGATTTTACAGTTTGATAAGTTCCTGAAATAACACCACCACCCTTGGCGGTCTCATAAGCACCAGCTGGAATAAACCAGGTTAATACTGCCATAATGGCAATGATAATGAAGAGAACGGTATAAGAAGAAGGAATTTTAAACCCACGTTTTTTTTCTTCTGTCATAATGATTACCTCTTACCTTTTCATAAAATAAGCCGTCCTAGTTCCGGTCAAGGACACGAGAACCAGAACGACTTGTCATGTAGTTAAAGTACGTTTTTAAGTAGTTAAATTGTTAAATTATATAAGAATTCATTAAAGAGTACCAATCCTTTATTACACTTTTGGAATAAAGAGGTTCCCAAGTGTTGCTGCCATAACCGCTTTAATAGTGTGCATACGGTTTTCAGCTTGATCAAAATGACGTGCGTATTTGCTACGGAAAACTTCGTCAGTAACTTCCATTTCTTTTACACCGAATTTCTCTGCGACATCTTTGCCATAAACAGTGTTTGTGTCATGGAAAGCTGGCAAGCAGTGCAAGAAGATAAGGTTGTCATTTCCTGATTTTTTAACAAGGTCCATGTTAACTTGATAGGGTTGAAGCAATTCAACACGTTCTTTGAATTTGTCTTCTTCACCCATTGACACCCAAACGTCAGTGTAAAGAACATCAGCGCCTTTAACCGCTTCGTCAGCATCTTCAGTAATAAGAATATGTGCACCGCTTTCTTTCGCATAACTTTCCGCTAAAGCAACAATTTCTTCTTCTGGGAAAAGTTCTTTTGGTGAGAAGATATGAACATTAACACCAAGGATTGCACCGGTTACCAAAAGTGAATTAGCAACGTTGTTACGACCATCACCACAGTAAACCAAAGTCAAGCCTTCAAGCTTACCAAAGTTTTCTTTCACAGTGAGATAATCAGCAAGCATTTGTGTTGGATGCCATTCATCAGTCAACCCATTCCAAACTGGAACACCTGAAAATTCAGCCAATTCTTCAACCATACGTTGGCTAAAACCACGGAATTCAATCCCATCAAACATACGTCCCAATACTTTAGCGGTATCTTCTGTTGATTCTTTTTTACCAAGTTGGATGTCATTAGCACCAAGGTATTCTGGGTGAGCCCCTAGGTCAATAGCTGCTGTTGTAAAAGCTGCGCGTGTACGTGTCGATGTTTTTTCAAACAAGAGAGCAATGTTTTTACCTTCTAAGTAGTGATGAGGCACACCACGTTTTTTCAAATCCTTCAAATGAGCTGAAAAATCAATAAGGTATTCTAATTCAGCACGTGTAAAATCTTTTTCTGCTAGGAAACTACGTCCTTGAAATACTTGAGTCATCTATTTCTCCTTTAAGTCTTAATGAAGTTATTATTGATTACGTTTCGTGAGATAGAGATAGCAGCCTAATAGACCACCAACAATCGCAACTAGCATTGCTATGTCCATGTTTTTCTCCAATTATCAATGCTTTTCATGAGTGATTGACAAAACTCCCCATCTTGAGTTACTTAGAACCAAAAGTTTAGTAACCAAGATTTTCATAAAAAGACCATACTATCAATTCACTAAAGCAATGGCAAACAGACAAAATCCCTCATATTTAGATTCGTCTTTAGTGTTCCAATTACTTATGTCTCATTGTCTCGCCGATGATAGACTTTTACGGTTGCTTCATATTTAGTAACACTTTCTGTTTGTGAATCGGCAAAAAATATTCCGTTAAAACAGCTTGATCATCTTCTTCATAAATAATCGCAAACACTGTCCCTTTTTCACTGTTAACATCAAATGCGTCAGCCATATTAACATTTCTTTCAAAAATTCAAACGCAAAGATTAAGACCGACTGACTGTCCTTTGAAAAAAGAGTTGGCTACCAATACCAGAACCGATTAAAGATCTTCACGTTCAAATGGCATTGACATACAGCGAGGTCCACCACGACCACGAACCAGTTCACTGCCATGAATCTTGATCAATTTCAAACCTTTGGATTCTAAAATGGCATTTGTAATCGTGTTACGGTTGTAAACCACAACAACACCTGGTGCAATAGTAAGAGTATTTGAACCGTCATTCCATTGTTCACGACCAGCTGCTACCAAGTTATCACCACCACAACGAATAAGATCAACTTTTTCAATACCAAGGTTAGCAGCAAGTAACTCAGCCAAATCGCCTTTTTCTTCAACGATATGAAGTTCTTCATTGTCATAAGTTACAGAATAAACACGAAGATCGCCTTCAATTTCTGGGTGAATGGTAAATTTATCGTAGTCAACCATGGTGAATACCGTATCTAAGTGCATAAACTTACGGTTATTGGCAAATTCAAAAGCCAAAACTTTCTTGAAACCAAGGTTTTGTTTAAAGATGTTTACTAATAACTTTTCAATAGAGGCAGCATCTGTACGTTGTGAAATCCCAACAGCGAGAACGTCTTTTGAAAGAACAAGCTCATCTCCACCTTCAATACGAGTAGTTTCATTACGGTCATAAACCATAGGCACTTTGCCACCACCATAAATTGGGTGATGAGTGAAAATGTATTTACCATAAATCGTTTCACGGTTACGAGTTTCTGAGAACATGTGATTAAGAGAAACACCTGTCCCAATAGTTGCAAATGGATCGCGTGTGAAGTAAAGATTCGGCATTGGGTCAATGGCAAATGGGTAATTTGATTCAACCAAATCCGTTAAGCCTTTTTCAGTAGCTGGAATTTCTGGAAGTTCAGATTTTTGAATTCCTGCCATTGTTTTTTCAATCAGTTCTTGATTGTCCTCAATAGACATCAACAATTCACGAATAACTTTTTTAGTGGCTCTTCCACGAATGTTAGCTTCGCTTAGATATTCATCAATGAACGCTTCACGAATTTCTGGTGTGATAAGAGATTCTGCCGCTAAGGTTTCAAGGTATAATACTTCAACACCCTCGTCACGTAAAGCTTGTGCAAAAGCATCGTGTTCTTTTTGAGCGTCTTCCAAAAATGGAATATCATCAAACAACAAGCGTTCTAGATAGTCTGGCATTAGGTTTTCAATTTCTTTGCCAGGTCTGTGTAGCAAAACTTTTTTAAGTTTGCCAATTTCAGAATAAACATGAATTGGTGTTTGAGCAGTCATAAGAATTACCTCTTTCTATTTGGTTTTTTGTGAATTCACCGTCAAGATTCTTAACTCTTGCCTACACCCCTAGTTTACTCTATGCAAGGGATAAAAATAGGATATTCCTCACATTCAGTTTGTGTAATCGATTACATTTTTTGTGCAAGCATTCTATTTTTATAAATTTGTATCCGTTTACTTGTATGTTTTTTACATTTTAGCGAAAAAATTTATAGTTATAAATTGACAAAAAGCCAGAAAAACTTTTGAATAACTGTTTTTCTGACTTATTCTTTATTTTGTATATTGTAAAAAGTAAGGCTTGTCAAGATAGGTGAGGTATTTCCCTTTCATCACAATCAAGTTTTTCTTTTTGAGTTCTCTAAGAACATGACTAACCGTTTCTCTCGTTGTACCACTCATCTGAGCAATATCTGTTGTGGTTAATTGAAATGGCAAGGTATCATTATCTTTGCCCATTTCGACTAGCAAAATCGCCAAAGACTGTGTAACACGTGAACTGGCACTTGAGGTAATCAGATTACGAACTCGCAATTCATGTAGTTCGAGGAGTTTCGATAATTTCCCATAGAGGTGTTTCATTTGCTGACGATTTTGGAGGGAATATTCCTCAAACAAATCAACAGGAAAATAAAAATAAGTCACATCTGTCATTGCAACAACCGAGAAATGATAATAAACATCTGTAAACAATCCGCCATAAGGAAAAATGGTCCCATGTCTAATAAAATCAGTGTAAGTAAAGGTCCCTGATTGATCTGACTGGTCAATCTTAAAATAGCCTGAAGTCACTAAAAAGAGCTTATCTCTCTTATCCCCTTCAAAAAATAAAATGTGATCCTTCTTGGCTTTCCGAAATTCCATTTGCCCTACAATCTTGTCAAACTGCTCAATAGAAAAGTGACAAAAATCATTTAATTTTCTAAGGTATTGATAATCTTCTCTTCGAATCACACAAGTCTCCTTTTCTAAATATCACCTCTATTCTAACATAAAAGCACTACTTTTGTAAGCGGTTCATTAAAAACTTTACACCCTATCGTCTTTTTGTTATACTCGGGTTGTTAGACACTACGTTAAAGGATTATTATAAAAAATGAATAAGAAAGAGACACGTCATCAGTTGATCCGTTCCCTCATCTCTGAGACAACCATACACACACAACAGGAATTGCAAGAGCGATTACGAAAAAATGGCATCACTATTACACAAGCTACTCTTTCTCGTGACATGAAAGAATTAAATTTAGTCAAGGTCACTTCGGGCAATGATACCCATTACGAAGCACTAGCCATTTCCCAGACTCGTTGGGAACATCGCCTTCGGTTTTATATGGAAGATGCGTTAGTCATGTTAAAGGTTGTTCAACATCAAATCATTCTAAAAACTTTGCCTGGACTGGCTCAATCTTTTGGTTCCATTTTAGATGCCATGCAAATTCCAGAAATTGTGGCAACGGTCTGTGGGGATGATACTTGTCTGATTGTCTGTGAGGATAATAAGCAAGCCAAGTCTTGTTACGAAACCCTTAGTCACTACACGCCACCTTTCTTCTTTAGCAATAAATAATAGAAGGGTCCTATTTGATGATCACAGTCTGATATAAAGACAGGACTGGTCAGGTTGTCACACAGACTCAAACGGGTAGAACCAAAGGACTTACGGTATAGTAAAAATACTGAAAGGATCCGATTAGACCACCCTTTTAAGACCTCATGGCATGCCATATGCATGAAAGATTTTCAATAAAAAATAACCTTTATTGCTTTTCAACGTTTCGGCATTTCAAAACGACCGATTGTTTTTAGATTTTTGCTAGAGAAAACTCTAAAATGACTGTCCTCATCTGTACGATAATTCGGAAATAACAGTTTGCTGCGTCTGCCGTGAAGCAGAGGTTTCCCCTTGACAAGGATACCTTATAAAGTATGTAAAAATAAAGTCGCTAAACCCCTTCCAGGGACAACGAAACACCTAGGAGAGATTTAGCAACTTTTAATTATGATTCTATTTAAACCCCTGCCTGAACAACTCCAAACAAGATGACTGCCTAACGACAATTCTTAAATCGTCACATGTGATGTTTCTTTATCCAAAATATATATCGCAGTGTTAGCATTGAGGTACATTTTGGCATTGCTTTCAATAAAATCAAGCGCATTTTGCAATCTTTCCTGACCGCCTGCATCAAGTGCTTCAATAATCAAAAAAGCATTTTTAGTGTGCTCAGTGACCATTGTACGGTCACCATCTTGCCAATTAAGGCAACGACAAACTGCTCCAATATCGTCTTTATAACAAAGTTCATTTGGTAGGGTTGGATTGTTTTGGTCATCTCCAATGAGAAAAAACGCATCTCCACCATCTGTAATCGTTAAACGTAAATCGCCAACAAACCGATCACTATCTTCAGCACCTACCGGCAAGCCAAAACGTAAACTGGCAGCGTTGTAAATATCCACGAGAGGATTGATTGACGGAAGGGTTTGCCCATTGGCTACACGTTTCAATAAAGCTTCTATACTTGAGCGTGCTCCTTTTTTAGTTTTAAATTGTTGATAAGCTTGACGGTAAACTTGAACCACACCATTATCGCTAAAGTTATCTGCGGTCAAATAAATTTTTGCCTTATCATGACTTTCTATTAAGAGCTGTTTGATTTCTTTTGATGACACTCCTTGATTTTGGCAGTCTTTCAACAACAAAACACCTAATTTGGCATCAGGAAATAGAGCCCAAAAGCTTTGATCTGCTATAAATTGAACCATCCGTTTCTCCTTTCTCATCTCTTTGATTGAGTATCTTTAAGATACTCCTTTTCTTTTAAAAAAGCAATTAGTTGCGGGCTTAAGCGTCTTGGTCCCCTAACCGCATTCACACCATAGGCTTTCATCAACTCAAAAGAAAGCAAACCATCCTCATAATAATGGCATTTTCTTAAACGCATGAGTTTATCAACATTAGAGGTTTTGCGATAACCTTGATTGGGAATGTTTGTTTCCAGAACCTGACAAGCATAACGAATTGATTTAGTCGGAGCGGTAATATAAATCAACACAAAATCACCTGTTGCAATACTTGCTTTTTGGGTCCACAGAATATCATCATTAACAGCAAATTCCGCATCAATATCATAATATTTAAGATTCGCTGGAATCACCCAATAATCAGAACCGTTAGGATTGGTAAATCCATTAGGATGAGCTAACTGACGACTGTTCGCCACTAACTCCCATAATTTTTCATCAGAAATAGTACCACCTAATAAAAGGCTTATCCAGGTTTTCTTTGACATGTGATAGGCTGGATAAATCCCTTCTTGTTCTAATAAGTTAGACATGTTCTTAGGACTAACTTTAAGATTAATGACTTCAACTGTTTTTCCTTTTAAATCATCTGGAACATGACCTAACTTATCCGCCAACAAAGGAAAAATCATCGCATACCACTTTCCCACCACACGATAAGTTGCAAAGTCAGGATGAGAATCAAAGGGATAGTCCATAGGGTCTGACCACTCCGTTACAATACGGTCTGCAAGCCAGTTAGCTTGATCACTCCGAAAAGGTTTATCGACAAAGCAGGCTTCTGATAGACGATCAAGAAGTGCTAAATAAGCCGCCTTGACTTGCCCAGTATAATTGCCTTTAACACCACCTTGCTTCAAGGGAAGATAGTCATCTCCCAAATCGCAATCAATGACCCTACTAGAGACTTTTCCAAACTGATCAATCCTAATCTGCGCCTCAAATTCCCCTGCCATGAATTGTTCTTTATAAATATAATCATTTCCCTGCTGTTCAAACCCATAGGCAAGTAACTGTTCAAACAATGGAAATTTATGACTAAAATAGTCAGAAACAAAATGCATGCTAATCCTTTCTAGAATGTTAATCATATTTAACCGTTTGTTTAAGGCTTTAAAAAGGAGTTTTAGCTAGTAAACCCGCCTTTGGAATCGCCAAAATAATTTCTGTAAATTGGTCTTTTTCACTGTTAATTGTCATCTGATATGCTGCTCCATATTGAAGTGTCAATCGTTGATCAACCGTTTTAAGACCAACTCCTCCTCTATCCAGCAACGTTTGACTTCCCCGTTCCAAAGCGTCGGAAATCCCCTTACCATTATCCCAAACACTTAACATTAAGTGATGGTTAGTTTCAGTCACAGCCACTTTGATTAAACCATTACGATCCACTTCCTTGATACCATGATAAATAGCATTTTCAACCAGCGGCTGTAAAACCAACTTGGGAATGAAGAAAGTATCTGTAGTCCCAAGTCCCGTAATCTCATAAGATAATTTATCTCCATAGCGCTGTTTTTGAATAAAGAGGTACTGGCTCACATGATCCAATTCATCGGCTAAACTGATGGATTCATTCCCCTGATTGAGCGCTAGACGGAAATACTTTGCCAAAGACTTCGTTACTTCCACCACACGCTTGCTGTCATTAAATTCTGCCATCCAGATAATCGTATCTAAGGTATTATAAAGAAAATGCGGGTTAATTTGACTTGCCAAAGCTTGCAAGCGATATTGCCCTACAGCCTTCTCTTTGTCTGCAACAGCAATCATTAAGCTATCAATCTGATCCAACATGGCATTAAATTGCCGAGCCAAATCTGTTAATTCGGCTGAACCTGTTTCTTGGGCACGCAGGTGATGATCACCATTTTGAATGGCAAGAATAACTTTTTGAAATTGTTGAAGTGGGCGAATCCATTTTCGCAAAATCAAAATAGTCACAAAACCACAAATAAGACAAGCAAGAACTCCTGTTCCAAGAAAAGACCAAAAAATCTGATGTTGTACGCGATGTAATTGATCAAGCGAAGCAACTCCAACCAAAGTCCACTGACTATTTGGAATCACAGTTTGATAAACAAAAAAAGTGTTATTCTTGGCATAACCATTCTTAGTAGCCAAATAAGGTTTCATGGCAGCCATTTCCTTAGAAGAACTGTAAACACTTTTTTTCGGATGGTAAACAAATTCATGCTTATCATTGACAATGAAAGCAAAACCTTTACGACCAAGTTGCAGCTGATCCAAAGACGCTTTAATGGTCGGGTAAGCAATATCCAACCGTAACACCCCTAAATTTTGTCCATTTTGATTGACCACTTCTTGGGTGACTGAAACCACCCAGTCCTTTTTAGAAGAAACAGACAATGGACGAGCAGACGTCAAAATTGGCATAGCTTTACGATCAATGGCTGATTTATACCACGTTTCGTCCATCATGTCATTGGATGTTCTCATGATCAGTTGAGGATTTGTCGAAACTGTTCTACCATCTTTGGTTACCAAAACAGCCGCCTGTAAATCAGAATTAGTCGCCAAAATTGTTTTCATTAATTGCAATACTTGTTGCTCATCCACTTGATCGGACTTACTAGCGAACCGTTGAATATCAGGATTTTGAGCCAATACTGATGTGGTTTCCTTCAATGGTTTCATATAAGCATTAATAAATTGAGAACTCTGATGAATGCTTTGACGGGTTTCACGCTCAATCAACTGCCTAATATTACGTGAACTTGTCTGATAATAAAGCAAGCCAAGACTCGTGATAAGTGCCAATACCATGATAAAGACATAGGAAATGAGCTGAACAAGTAAAGAATACCGTTTCACGGTTGCCCTCCTTTTTTATACTGTCTTGGGGTAACACCAACCAGTTGTTTAAAGCGTTGCGAGAAATAGTTCATATCTTCAAACCCAACCTGCTCTGCAATTTCATAGATTTTGAGATCTGTCGTCAAGAGCAATAATTTTGCCTTTTTTAAGCGTTCTTGAACCAAATAATCTTGAAAAGGCACCCCCAGATCTCTTTTGATAAGTACACTGAGATAATTGGGGCTAAAACCAATTTGTTGTGCTAAACTTTTTAGACTAAGGCTAGAATCAGCCAACCTGTCTTGAATAATAGCCGCAACTTCTGCAACTTCCTTTTGCGGCTGTTCGACCAACTCTTGGATCGTTTCTGCCTTTCTAGAAATGTCTAGTTTCTGCTGAATTTTATACAACATATCTTCCACATCAGTCTTGGAAAACGGTTTGAGGAGATAGTCATCAACTCCAAGTTTCAAAGCAGACAAGGCATAGTTAAAATCATCATAGCCAGTTAAAAAAACAAGATGTGCCTGTGGTGTCTGATTTTTTATCAATTCTGCTAGTTGAATTCCATTTAACTTAGGCATATTAATATCTGTTAAAACAATGTCAAACGGTTTAGCCTGAAAAAGTTCCCACGCAACCTGTCCATTTTCAGCTTCACTAACCCGATTAATCCCAAATTGACTAAAATCAACCAAAGAACGAATACCCTGACGGACAAGGTATTCGTCTTCTACAATTAACAATGAGTACACTGAGTGTCTCCTTATCATCCTTAGATTCTTTTAAAATCCCAATACATTCTTGTTTCTATTATATCAGATTTTTTAGGATATGCCTTACTCTACTGATGATAATAAATAGCCATACCCCTTAGCTTCCATATCAGTCTTTGGAACAAACCGGATTGATAAGCTATTGATACAATAACGTAACCCGCCTTGGTCCTTTGGACCATCAGTAAAGACATGACCTAGGTGGGAATTCCCAGAGCGACTACGAACTTCTGTCCTTGTCATATTAAAGCTTTTGTCCTCCTTGTAACGAAGCACATCTGGACTTATTGGACGGCTAAAACTTGGCCAACCACAACCAGATTCAAATTTATCTTTTGACGAAAAGAGTGGTTCTCCTGTCACCACATCTACATAAATACCAGTCTCAAAAGAATCCCAATAGCGGTTGGAAAAGGCTTTTTCGGTTTCATTTTTTTGAGTGACACGGTATTCCTCTTTAGAAAGAGTCTTTTTAATAACCTCTTGACTTGGTTTGGGGTATTTGCTTTCATCAATAACTGGGTAAGTCGCTTCATTAGTGTCAATATGGCAGTAGCCATTTGGATTTTTCTTGAGGTAATCTTGGTGGTGTTCTTCTGCCTTGATAAAGTTTTCCAAAGGGGCTTTTTCGACCACTATTTTCTTTTTATAGTTGTTCGCTTTTTCTTTAAAAACCGTATCAATAACAGCTGAATCTGCCTTATCTGTATAGTAAACACCGGTGCGGTATTGACTACCACGATCATTCCCTTGCTTATTGATACTTGTTGGGTCAATAATCCTAAAATAATGCAACAAAAGATCTTTCAAACTAATACGATTTGCATCATAAGTCACTTCAACTGTTTCAGCATGTCCCGTTTGGTGAAGTAATTGGTAGCTGGTCGTCTCATCTCGACCATTTGCATAGCCAGATACAGCATCTAAAACACCCTCTACCTGTGAGAAATACTCCTCAACTCCCCAAAAACAACCGCCGGCTAAGTAAATGACTTTTTTATTTACAGGCATTGTCGTATCTGTTTTAGACGTTTTGACCTTTTTTGCTGGTAATTGTGGCTTATTTTGATTAAAAGTCTTTGCCTGACCTCTTTGAATAAGGGTAGAAACCCCACCAATAATCAGCACAAGTCCAATAATAAAAACAAGCAATTTCCATTTGTGCTCCATAAGACAACTCCCTTTCTTCAATAATCGTCATATGCTATTTAATGGCTTTCAGATTCTTTTCAATATCTGATTTTTTAGCGTAGCCAATATGTTTCTTAGCTAGAACACCATCACTTCCAATGAAAACCTCTGTTGGGTAGGATCTGACACCGTAAGCATTTAGCAATTTACCATCTGGATCAAGCAATACTGGCAAGTTCTTATATTCCGTTCCTGCAAACCATTTTTTGAAATTGGCTTCATTTTTTTCACCTTTATGCCCTGGCGAAACCACTGTTAAAACAACATAATCTTTATCGGTTTGTTTAGCAAGAGCCTCTGTATCCGCCAGAGTTGATAAACAAATAGAACACCATGATGCCCAGAATTTGAGATAAACCTTCTTACCCCTAAAATCAGAAAGTCGGTATGTCTTACCATCAACAGCTTTAAGCTCAAAATCAGCTGCCAACGGTCCTTTATTTACCATTTTATCTGTTTTTTTGTCGGTCATCACTGTACTATCTTTTGTAGACATTTTATCTTTCTTTTTATCAATCAAACTCTTTTTATCCTTTGATAATTCTGTTTTAGTCATCTTGTCCTGAGTTGAACAAGCGGTCAGTAAACTAAGGCAAGCCAAACCAATTATGAATCGTAAACTTTTTTTCATTATTTTCTCCTTTATCCAAATAATCCTGCTAAAAAATTGAACTGTCCTGTTATCAACAAAACACCCATCATAATAATGAGTAAACCACCAATTTTTTTCAATAAAACCATGTGAGGCTTTATTTTGTTAAATTGTTTTAAAACAAGCCCTGAAGCAAAAGATAAGAGTAAAAAAGGAATCCCAAGCCCCAGAGTATAGATAAACATGAGTAATCCCCCTTGCCAAGCGCCACTACCGCCAGAAGCTACAAGAGCCAAAACCGAACTCAAAACTGGTCCTACACAGGGTGTCCAGCCAAAACTAAAGGTAATACCAAGTAGAAAAGCATTAAGCAAACCATGACGAGTTTTAGCCTTAGAAAAGGATAGGGACTTTTGAAATTGCAACCTTTTAATGGTAACAAGTTCCATTTGATGAATTCCCAAAACAATAACCAAAATTCCTAATAAATAGCGAAACCACGCTGCATAAAGAATATTTCCTAAAAAGCCTGCACCATATCCCAAAATAACAAAAATTGTAGATAAGCCAAAGATAAAAACCAAAGTCTTGACAATGCCATACCAGTAAAACTTCTTTCCAAATAGGCTAACACTTCTTGAATCATTAGCATCCAATAAAATTCCTAAATAAACAGGCAGAATCGGAAAGATGCAGGGAGAGAAAAAAGATAACAAACCTGCAACAAAAACCGATGCTATTAATATCATTGATAATGTCATAATAAATTCCTCTCTTCATTTGTCTCCATTCTACCCAAAGAGAACTTTTAAAACTATAGACAATAACATGGAAAAACTAGAATTTGATACGATATAAAGATCTGTTCAAAAACTTGACACATTTCATTTATCTCCTTTAAATAGTCTCATCCATCTTGTGCAGACTATTAGTAATTCTGACATAAAAATCATTACCCCAATTTCCACTTCTTCAATGCTTGACCATTTCAACAGAAATTTCTTACATATCTAAGCTTGAATAAGTTTTTCAGCCTTAATTGATCTGTTGACCTATACATGCTAATGTTCTGACTTTTAGAAAATTAAGCTGAGTATAATATAAGTATCATCTCTTTCTAAGCAAGGGGACAAAATGCCTATGATTTTAAAAAGATAATTTCTAGATCAAAAGGCAGGGTCAACTCATTGCATAAAATTAAATAAAGACGATAACATCATTTTGATCGGTATTGTCATGACCTATTTCGACAGGACATGTTAGTGAAGACCTTATAAATGCAGATTTAACTAAGTTGATTGTTCTTATGAATAGCGATCAAGTACCATTAATAATAAAAGCTATTATTACACATTATTTCTTTGAATATCCATCCTTTTTATGATGGGAACAAAAGAACGGGAAGATTTCTACTATCTTCTTATAATTTACGGTCTTGTTAATGAGTTTATTGATTGCCCCTTTCACTACAAGCATTTTTTAACATATTGACAGCCCTACACAATCATAAACTCTGCATTATAGCAAAAATCGCCCGACACTGGCGACCCCCACCTACAATAATAAGACACAACCCGCTCAGAAATTAATCCGAGCGGGTTATTTTTTTGTAAATGAGTAGCTTATAAAGTTCGTTTTATTGTCTATTTTTTAAATACGTTTGCATGAATTATTATTCTAGTCTGGTCAGCAGAAAGTTTTACATCTTGCACAGAATACTCTGTACCACGAGGTAATAACACTTCTTGTTGTCCATAGTAAGCCGTTAATTCTCTAGAATTAATGTAAGCTAGTTTTGTACCTTTTGGTAAGTCTAGGTGCAATTCGATAGGTCTTCCTCCAACGGCTGAACCATTGAATAATTGTGTGCTTGAATACCCATCTTCTCTATATATTTTTTGTTTCATAAGTCTCTGTAACTTAATAATTAAGTTTGAATCAGGCTTTTTATTAGGCGTCTTCAAATTTCCTAAATCTTCCTGAGTAAGACCAGGTATGCTTTGAAGGAAATCATAGTTTAATAACCTATAAACAGTCACGGGTTCTGGTGTAGATACCTTGAAAATTGCTTGATCTAAGACTTTAATTCTAGTTTGAAGATCTGGAGATAACTGATCAAGTATTCCTTTAGAATTTCTTAGAGCAGTGTTAATTTGGGAGCTATTTTTTGTGTAATTATAAATTTCACTTTTTTCCTTAGCTGAATAAGAAGCTTTTTTTATTAGTTTTTCTCCCCATTTGGTAGCTTCATCTACTGTAGAGAATATTTTTGTTTGTTCTGCATATACTACGCTGCTTGATTTTAAAAAATTGCTAGCATTCGGTGCTAATAAAACTATTGAGACGTACAGAGCAACCTTTATAAATAGATTTTTAGTTTTCATAAATAGTGCCTTTCTTTATAAATAGTTTATTTGAGGTAATCTCTCTTAGTGATTACTAAACGTTGACAAAAATATATTCTACTCATTTATAAGACAATAAGTTACTTAACTTTATAAGATAATACAATTTTTAACAAAAAATTTTATATAAATCAAGCAAATTGTTTCAATCCATTAAGATTTGCTCGTTTTAAATATACAGTTGATCTGGCTATATCCAAACCTAGACTACCCCAAGGTGCGAAAAAGTTGTAGTGGTCAAGAATGCGGTGGAGGTATTGTGTGAATTAGAGTAAAAGGGTACAAAAAGGAGCAGAAATAATTTCAAATGATTATAATCAAATCATACTGTACAATGGGTAGCTTTTAATACTGTTAAGAATTATTGATTAAATTGTTGATTTTATAAATTTTCACCATTGACTAAAATATCTATTTCTAAGCTAATTTTGCTTATATCAATTTCAAAAACAGTGCGCGTGGTATTGCATTATTTTGAATAATGCTTTAGTTTAGCCGTTTCATTTTTAATACACAGTGTTATCTGCATAATTGACTTGCCAGCTGTTGCGACAACCATTAAGTGTCACTCTCTGCGACTCGACTCAACAAACTATCTTCACTTTAGCATAGACAAAAAGTAGTGAAGTCCTCCCATTGGTGATTTCTCCACTACTTAGTATATTTCTTCATTAATGTTAACGCATTCTACGTCCCTTGGCACGATTAGAACAATTCACAAATAGCTACTTGTGTCAACTATTTTTCTTCCTTAAGATTCCAAAGACCAATGATTAAATCGTCATAAGCGCTTAATACTTTTCCAGTCCATTCAAGCGTCACTTCTAAAATAAGTATATCAACCCTCTCGGTTAAAGTAATCATTTGCTCTTCTTGTGTAATTGCTATTATCGGTAAATTAATGACTATATTGGATGACTGTGATTCAGA
The DNA here is from genome assembly GCF_000425025.1 of Streptococcus castoreus DSM 17536. GTDB lineage: Bacteria > Bacillota > Bacilli > Lactobacillales > Streptococcaceae > Streptococcus > Streptococcus castoreus. The sequence goes on from NZ_KE384294.1 coordinate 70,790, forward strand.
TGGAATCTGCAAACTGACCCGAACCTGTTCTAAAGTCTCAGAAGAAGAGACAAAACTAATAGCCCCTAGGGCTTGAAGTGTATCATATTGATAACGGTAACAAATACTGGTCGGTGTTTTGTACACGACTTCTTTTTTAGCAACTAAACCGAAGTTTTGGCTAGGATGTAGTTTTTTTGTCACATATCTAAGATCTGCTTCTACGTTTAGCCATTTACTAAAGCAATTTATTTGTCCAACTACCGTTTGTTCTTGTGAAAACCTCTTCTCATTTAATTGCCAAAAAACTGGAAAAGCTTTCGCCAGCTGTACTCCCATTACATCACGCACTTGTAGCCACTCAGGTAAGATGATATCATCTCCTGACCAATAATGTTGCACTAATCTGTCAAAAGAAAGTGGGGCTTTGATAAACGTTGTGTAACTCAAGAGATTCACCGGAGTACCCGATAAGTGAATCCTTTTTTGACTAACTTGTCGGTCCTCAATTAACCTCCCCTTATCTGCATGAGATTGTAAATTTAGATGACAAAAATAGGATTTAAATTGGTATTTATTCAAAGAATATCGAAAACTTTGACTAGTTTGACTCCGTTTAGAAACCTCCACTCGGTAGGTCGTAGAATCTAATTGTGATGAGTTAGCTGTTACTATCACTTGACCCGTCTGACCTGTCAAAGCAATAATTGCTAAAAGTTTTCCCCTATAAACTTTTCGATGGTTAGTTTGATAGGGCTGATAATCACACGGGTTACCATTGTCTAAAGCCAATAATTGAGCAGGTCCCTGCACATCAATGGTAATCAAATCTTCATCCGTCACAACAACTTCCCCATATTGATCTAAAACATCTAAGGTCAGATAGAGCAGTTGATTAGAACGATCCTGTTGATAATCTTTAAAAGCTGTCCAACGCAAACATTCTGGGTTTCCATTACTGATCACCTGACAACGACCATCAGTGTCTGACAACCTATTATCTTGATCATCGTAAGCGATAGCCGTCAACTTCCCTAATTGAAAAGGAATCTTCCATGTTAAATAAAGGTTCTGATGAGGAACTTCTGAGGCGTGGGTTCCTTGATACATTTGGTAACAATGACCTGCCTTGGTCACCTGTTTACTAAAGCACTTTTGACCATAGTCGGTTTTTTTCCCCTGAAAATCTTCAAAGACTAATCGTACTTTTGAGGCATTGCTATAAACCACTACTTCAACAAGACCATTTTCATCAGGACAGACCTGATTTTCCTGCCAATTCGGCAACAGGTGTAAAGTCGGTTTATTAGACCATTGGCTCTGATAAAAATAGTAGGTATCTTTAGGAAACCCTGCCGTATCAAAAATACCAAAATAAGATTGCTTAGGGGATGGCCATGGATTAACAGCTCCACGATTAATTTTATTCCAAGGGGTAGGCTCACCGAGATAATCAAAACCAGTCCAGACAAATTCACCAGCAACAAAATCTCTTGTAATGGTATCATACCATGCTTCACTAGCTAGAGAACCCCATGCAACCGTCGATTGGTCATAAGAAGTCAGTTGGTAGCCAGTATGATGGTTGCCTTTCACTTGATAAACTGATCGACTATTAATAGCCGAAGCTGTCTCTGAGCCATAGAGTAACCAATTAGGGTGCTCGGTATGTAACCGATCATAGTCTATCCCTTTAGCGTAGTTGAAACCGATCAATCCTTGCGGTCTCTTGAAATGACTAATTTGCTCAGCAATAGTTTTTATTTCCTGACCCCAATAAAATTGCTTATCTTTTAATTTATTATCCGCAAAAGTCACTGGGCGAGAAGTATCTATGGCAAGAATCCACTGGCATAATTCTACTGCAACGTCAGGGTAGTGACTCACATCTGCTGAAAAACCTTCCATCAGCTCATTACCAATCGACCACATGATAATGGAAGGATCATGTCGCCCAGCAAAAACCATACTCTGCAAACTATATTGTGCCCAAGTTATGTTTGCTGATAAGGCATTATTCAGATAAAGAGCATTTTGATAACCAATAGGCTTATGGAAATACCTAGAAAAGTCATTAATGTTTTCATTTTTCGCATAAGACCATGTGTCAAAAGCCTCTTCGATGACCAAAAGTCCCAAACGATTAGCTAACTTCTTGAAATGCCTTGCACTAGGATTATGTGTTACTCTAACAGCATTTGCCCCCATTTTTTTCACAAGTAACAATTGTCGTTCCAAAGCTGCCGGATAAGCACAGGCCCCTAGACTCCCTTGATCATGATGGAGACAGACACCCTTCAATTTAACTGGATCACCATTCAAGAAAAAACCATCATTCGCATCAAAATGTATTTGACGAAATCCTGTCTCTAACTTAATGGTATCCACGATTTTTCTCTCTTGATAAAGGTTGAGCTCTAAACAGTATAGGTTAGGAGAAGATGGAGACCAAAGTTTTAAATCATTAACGCTTAAGACAAGATTAAAAATCTCTGAATCGGCGATAGTATTTAGTGGTTGATGTTTCAGGTCATGAACAATCTGTCCTAGTTTACCATCGCTCAAACATTCAGAAAGTCTCACACCTAATTGATATTTGCTGCTGTCAATTAATTGGCTCAATCCAAAACTTAAACTAAGCGAAGTCTGTCTAGCATTCTTATGAGCAGTCTCCAACAATTCCAAACATAGCTGATTTTTATCAAAATGCAGTTTGGGAACTACTGAAAAGCTCACCTGACGATAAAGCCCACTGCCTGAGTACCAACGAGAACTTGGGACTTGATTTTCTACCCTTACCGCCAAAAGATTTTCTTGCCCAAATAAGATAAAAGAAGTGATATCATAACTAAAAGCCAAGTAACCATTGAAATGTTTTCCCACTAAATGACCATTAAGATATACTTCTACTTCCATATAAGCACCATCAAAATGGAGATTAAATTGATGATCTCGCAAAGAACTATCAATGGCAAATAACTTTCGATACCAGCCAATACCTCCTAATTTATAGGCGCTTTCAGCCTCACCATTGCGCGTATAAGGTTGAATGATACTAAAATCATGCGGAAGACTAATGGATTTCCAATCAGAATCATCAAAGAAAGGTTCCTGAGCCATTCTTAAATCTGCTCTGATAAACCGCCAACCATCATTGAAATCCTGATCTCTACCGACTTGATTAATCAACTGTAAATGGTAACTTGTTTCTTCTTGGCAACTGGTATTAAATAACTCTTTATCTTGCATGTCCTCTTTCACCTACCTTTATCGACCATCATTAATCGCTAAATAATTGCCTTTGTAGGAATCCCGAAATTCTTTAGGTGACAAACCATTTAATTTTTTAAACATCTTAATGAAATAGTGATTCGTATTATAGCCTGTTTCATAGGCAATCTCATTAATTGACTTATTCGTATAAAGTAAAAGTTGCTGAGCCTTTTGAATTTTAACCTGATTTAAATACTGCGCAAAACTGCGTTCTGTTTCATTCTTAAAACATTGTCCCAAATAGACAGCATTGACATGCAAACGATCTGCAATAGCCTTTAAAGTTAGTTCTTGTTGGTATTCTTTTTGAATACAGTCAATCGTTTCACTAACTAAATCTGAATAACGCTTCTCAGGTTGATTTTCCTTACTTGTTACATCAAGTATCTTTTTTAGTTCTAAAAAAATGCTATCAATGGATTGACTATTGTGAATCGTATCTATCATTGATAAGTAGGTCATTCGATCTAAAACGGGAAATTGTCGATAAATATCTGAAAAGAGTAAAAAAGAGACATGTTTGACATCCTCAGGAGCAAAATTTAAAGCTTTCATTTCATCAAAGATTGCTTCCAATTTAGAGTGCACCGTTGGAGCATCACCAATCATCAAAGCTTTATTAAAAGAGAAAAATTTTAGACGCGATTCAGGCATTTCAATACTTCGATTCATTTTCAAAGACTGAGTCGACCGTTCACGATTGTAAAAGAGGCTCTTTCTAACCTGATCATAGCTCTCATAAACATTTTCCCAATCAAAGACTGTTTCTCCCAAAATCAACTGTTCAATAATTGGGGCAAAGTATTTTTGTAACCCCTTAACAAAGGTTTTTACCTCAGCTCTTTGTCCTAATAAGACAATCACATAGATCTTTTTTTTGTCTTGTTTTTTTAAATAAAAAGGCTGATGCAAAGCATCAAAATAAGCCTCCAATTCTTCATTCCATACTTGGCATGCTAAATAAAGTACGGTAAATCCTGTAAACACCTGTTGGGGGTAATTTTGTGTTAATTGATAAAATTCTTTTTCACTCAATTCATCAGTCAACCAAAGATTAAGTAAACTTTCTTGGTATTGTTGTTGGCGAACCTTCTCTTCTTTTTGACTATCCAACCATTTCTTGAAATGATCCATTTTTAACTGTAGTTCTACTTTATCAACAGGTTTTAACAGATACCCTTTTGTCTCTAAGTCGATGGCTTGCTGAACATAAGAAAATTCTTGATAACCCGACAAAATTAAAGTTTGCAGTTGTGGATTGATAGCTTTTGCTGCCTCAATTAACTCTAACCCTGACATGCCAGGCATATTAACATCTGAAATCATGACATTAATCCTTTGAGTACTTAAACAGGCTAAGGCTTCTGCTCCTGATTTAGCAGTAGCCACCACCTCAAAACCAAGTGATTTCCAATCAATAAGAACTTTCAATCCTTGTAAAATCATGTATTCGTCGTCAACCAACAAGACTTTATACATCTCTTAAATCTCCTTTCTAATTTGAATACGAATCATAAAACCACCACTTGGTGATTGAGACATGAGCCAGCTTACATTTTTACTAAAATAATGGTTCAATCTCATATAAACATTTTGCAAACCAATAGATGTATTCCCCAACATTTGTGGTTTTTTAAGATTTTCTTCAAGTGTCATTAAATCTTCTAAACTAATGCCTTTGCCATTATCTAACACCTGAATCAAAATACTATCGCCTTCATCTAAAGCTTTGATACTCAAAGCATTGTCACGACGGCTATAGTCGATGCCATGCCTAAAATAATTTTCCACTAATGGTTGAATGATAAATTTAGGAATCTCTAAATCAGCCACACTAGCATCCATTTTAACGTGGTAAGCAAAACTGTTTGGGTAACGCATTTGATAAAGATAAATATATTTATCACAAAAATCCAACTCATCTTTAAGCTTAGTCATCTTGTCTTGGCTGATATTATTGCGTAATAAAGAAGCAAAGGCATAAATAACATCAGCAAGCTCTTCTTGCTGGCAACTAATAGCAGACATACGAATATATTCCAAAGTATTATATAAAAAATGGGGATTAATTTGAGACTGCAAAGCTTTCATTTGCGCATCTCTTTGTTCAACCTCTAAGATGTAAATCTCTTCGATATATGTGTTAATGTTACCTAACATTTGATTAATAGCTTCTGAAATATGATAGAGTTCCAACTCCATATTATGATTATCAATAGTTAATGACAGATCACCAGCAGCAACCCTTTCTACAGTATTTGTAATCTCAGATACCTGTTGAATGTAATTTTTAAATACTCGAAAGAGAATTAGCAACAAAAGCCATGCTAACAAAAAAGAAATTGAACTGTAAAGAAGGATAATTCTTACTGACTCTACGAAAAAGTAAGACTTTTTAATAGCCACATAGGCTAATAAATCACCCGAATGACTGTAACGAATCTGATAACCTTTACTCCAAGTCATACCATTAATCGGCTTATCTGTTTTCAATGCCCTCATCAGTCCAGTTTCAAGATTAAGAAACCCCTTCCCACCTTGATTAAAAAGTTTCCTACCATAATAATCAAAAGCATAGGTTGCCAAATAGTCAGTCTGTTTTTGAGGAGATGGAGCTGTTGGGATCTCAAATGTTAGGTAGAGTTTTCCAGTAACGTCTCCTGTTTCAGGATTACGAATCGACCGTACGAGATAATTTCCCTGTGACAAAGTGATACTGCCCGACATCAGTCGACCCGTTTTAATCACTTTATCTGCATAAAGGTAAGCGCCACTATCATCCAAACTAATGGTCAAAGCTTTTATACTAGGATAAAGGTCAAAAAGTCGTCTCAACTGTTCTGAAAACAATATATTATTCTTTCCCTTTTCCCAATCTTGAAATAGTTTTGTAAAATACTGACTGGGACTTAATGTCATATACTGATAAAAATTAGTATAATCTTCTGGTTGACCAAATAACTGCTCCACGACTCTCAATGTAATGTCATTTTGAGATTGTAACTTGACTAGCACATCCTCTAAGCGCATTTGGGCTTCTGTATCAACTTTTCGATACGTATTACTAATCGTATAACCACTTAAACCGATAGCACCTAGAACAAAGAAGATTAAAATCAAAAAACTATATAGCTTCATCAAACGATTAATGAGAATACCTTGTTTCAACTGATGTGGAAGAAGGTCTCTCCATGATTTAATGCCCATCAATAACTCCATCTATTCGGCTACGATTTGGTGCAGTAACATGATCTAATAAGAAAACCAGCAGCCCAAATGTCATAAAAATAAAAAGTCCCTTATATTGCCAGGTGATGAAACCAACTCCTACAATCACAGTTAACATCATTAAAAATTGTTTGAAACTAAGAAACACACTAATAAACGCTAACTTAATATTATCCCACAGACGAATGTCATAAGAAACACCGTAAAACGTCATATAAATGTAAATCATTATAACCCAAATCATAGCCATCAGGATTATAAAGGAAATCATGAACCAAAATAGAGATTGAAACTGGGTTGCCAAATGCAGATTAAACCCTAAGCCAATCATTACAAAAACAAATAACCAAAACCTAACGTTTGCATGCTTAATTACTGACTTCCACAATGTAAAAGCTCGCTTCAATGAATAATGTTTTTCCTCTTGAACTGTTTCTAAAAATAAAGCCACGATGGTCTGCCAAGCAGGTCCAATCCCAAATACAATTAAGCCACAAAGACATAAAAGATGAAATAGCAAAGAGAGCTGCATCAATTTCCAAATCAAAAAACATGCTTTTTCAATTCCTGTCATGAGTTTACCTTCAACTTTCTATGGCTGATTTTGAGAACTGTTTGGGTAAATAACTGAATCACTATCTTCTTCTAGCAACTTATCATTTAAACTTCTTTTACTATAACACATTTGCCTTTGAATGTGGCAATTATCTAAAGAGGACCAAGGTCACCCCCAGTCCTCTCGCTATCACTCTTTGTGTTTACCTTTTTATTTTTTACTTGCAATAAAGTCGTCTAATTGTTTTTGAATATCTTTTTGAACTTTGTCCCATCCAGCACCTTTAAGGTCTGAAATAAGTTTTGGAAGAACTTCATCAGGATCTACAGTACCAGTATTAATACTTGCTTTGTAGCGATTCATAACGTTTGAGATATTTGACAACTCGGTTTTGATCGATTTGGTATTAACAGTAAAACCAAGAATCGGAGATTCTTTCGCCTCTTTAATAGATTGATCACGCTTGGCAATCATCTCATCTGTAATTGATTCTTGAGTGTAGAGAATTTTATTGTTACCAGTATTCCAAGCGCCCATGTGCATTTTAGGTTGGTAACCATCAAGCAGTTTAATTTTTTTGTCGCCAATTTTTTTCCAAGCTTTACCTTCAACACCATAAACGAGACCATTTAATAATTTGGGATCACTATTAAGAAGTGAGAGCACCTCAACAGCTTTTTCTTTATTTTTAGAGACATTTGACACGACAAAGTTTGCCATTTGCGCTTGTGAGGTTGTTTTAAGCGGTTTCGTTAATGGGCGAGAAACAATTTTTTTACCAGCAGCATTTGTCAAAATGGTATCACCATAGTCCATAGGACCTTGTGTTTCTTCACGCATAAACCAGGTATTTCCTTCAAGCGGATACCCTTCAGTGTTTGTCGCAGCATCAGATGGGATGATACCTTCTTTATACCATTTATGCATCAATCGGAGATTCTGTTTGAACGTTTCATCTTCGTATTGATTAATGATAGTTGGTTTACTTCCATCAATTTTAACTGCAAATGGTTGATTTTTAGTTAGGGGGTAATCATAATTGCCTGACATGCTAAAGACTTGACCGATGGCAAAGGCAGCTGTGTTTGGTTCTTTTTCATGGAATTGTTTCAAGACATTTTCAGCATCGGCGTAAGAATTGATATTAGAAATATCCAATCCATATTTATCTACTAATTCTTTATTGAACGATAACATTTGTTGGGCATAAACGTTCGCATCCACTGGGAAAGCATACAATTTGCCATTAATAGTATTTCCTTTAATATAAGCTGGATCTAAATTTTTATAAGTTTTCTTAGCATATTTTGGCATCAACTTTGTTAAATCAGCAAAGGCACCTTTTTGGGCATTAACCACATAGTTATTGGCAAAGGCAATATCATAGTTTTCCCCAGACGCAATTATGGTACTCATTTTATCATCCCAATCGCCCCAACCAATATATTGAAGATCAATAGTTGCTCCAGTTTTTTCCTTAATGCGCTTATTGGCAATTGCCATCAATTCATCAAAATTATCTGGTTTATCACCCACCTGATACATCAATAATTTGACACCACCATCCTTAGAAGCTGACTTGCTTCCACAACCTGCTAAACTAGAAGTTACAAGAATAGTTCCAGTAACACATAAGATTTTTTGCCACTTTTTCATTGGTGAAACCTCCTAAAAATTTTTCATTTTCGACAAATAGTGGATTGGTCCTGTCATCGCTAAAATATTATTCTTTGACCCCACCGATAGTTAATCCTCCAACAAAGTATTTTTGGAAAAATGGATAAGTTAAAGCAACTGGCAAAGTTGCAATGACAACAATCGCCATCCGGACAGATTCCTTAGGCAACGATGCTAAACCATCAGCCATCTGAGCACTTAATCCAGCATTCTGAGCTAGTGCTTGTAAATTGCTTTGAATCTTCATTAAAAGGTATTGCATTGGGTAAAGATCCTCACTTTGCACATAAAGAAGTGCATTAAACCAGTCATTCCAGTAAGTTAGAGCTGAAAATAAACTAATAGTCGCAATACCAGGAATCGCCAAAGGTAAAACAATTTTTATAAAAATCATCAACTCACTTGCACCATCCATACGAGCCGATTCAATAATGCTATCTGGAACTGTCTTTTTAAAGAACGTTCTCATAACCAAGATACCAAACGGTCCCAATGCCATCGGCAAAATCAAGGCCCAAACCGTATCTTTCAGTTGAAGTAAGTTACTAACCACCAAATAATTGGCTACCATTCCTGGCGCAAAAAGCATCGTGATGAGAGCATAGATAGTAAAGAAACGTCTATATGGAAAATAAGGTCTTGAGATAGCATAGGCATAAGTTGACGTCATTGTGGTATTAATAAAGGTCCCCACAACAGTAATAAAGACAGATACTCCAAACGATCTGAAAATTCTCTGTGACATGGCTCCTTGGAAAATATAGTGGTAAGCTTTGCTCGACCAAGCTTCTGGAAAAAAGCTATAACCATGATTGATTAGATAAGTCTCATCAGTAAAGGAAATAATAATAACAAAGATGAAAGGAATGACACAAGAAATCGCAAAGAGGGCTATGAGAACATTAAAGATAATATTGCTCTTTTTATCAAAAGTTCTGACATTAATTTTTTCAACTTTTTTCTTTTTCTCCATGTCTTTCTCCTAAAATAATGCCGCCTCTGGATCCATACGGCGAACAAAAGCATTCGTAATTAACAAGAGACAAGTACCAACGACAGACTGGTAAAGGCTAGCTGCAGAAGCCATTCCAATATCACCTGTAGCTGTTAAGCCATTGTAAACATAGGTATCTAAAACACTAGTAACGTTATAAAGAGGTCCTGAATTCTTGGGAATTACATAGAACAATCCAAAGTCTGATTTAAAGATGCTACCAATATTGATGATTAATAAAATTGACATCATTGGCAAAAGTTGTGGAATGGTAATATTTTTAATTTGTTGCCATTTGCTAGCACCATCTACCAGGGCTGCTTCATAATAGGTATCTGAAATTCCCTTTACTGAAGCATAATAAATGATACTATTGTACCCTAGACCTTTCCAAATACTCATAAAAAGAAGAATCAAAGGCCACCAAGTTGGGTTGGAATACCATTTAATAGGATTTTGACCATTTCCTATAAGGAACTGATTAATCACACCTTTATCCGTATTTAAAAAGGCAGACACAAAATATTCAATAACAACCCACGATAGGAAATAAGGTAAAAGGGACATGGTATGATAAACTTTAACCGTTCTCTTGTTTCGCAATTCACTCATAATAATAGCAAAAGCGATCGCAAAAAACACATTAAAGAGCAAGAAAACCAGGTTATAAGCAATGGTATTTCGTGTAATTAACCAGGCATCTTTGGAAGCAAAGAGGTATTTGAAATTATCTAAACCAACCCAAGGACTTTCTTTGAGACTTTCCATAAATCCTCCAGCAGAATAATGGAAATCTTTAAAAGCTACCACATTAGCTAATACTGGAATGTAAAAGAAAAAGATGAACCAAATAAATCCTGGCAATACCATAAGGAGTAAAGTACGGTATTTTATCACATTTTTCCAAAAGGATTTCTTTTTCTTGGTCTCATTTGTCATCTACCAAACCTCCCTTTGTCCTTGTCAAATCATAGTTAGAGTATATCAAGCGCTTACATAGCTAACAAGCAACAAATTATAGAAATGATAACACAAAATATAGAAATGGTTGGAAAACCTTTTCAATCTTCTTTAAATCTGTCATACTAAAAATAAAGAATTGATCCGATACCAAAAAGGAGTAATTATTATGACGTTATTATGTATAGACATAGGTGGCACGTCCATCAAATTTGCCATCTGCCAAGACGGTCAGTTAAGCTTGCAAAACAGTTATCCCAGTCCTACTAGCTTAGAAGCTTTCTACCAACTGCTCGACCAACAAGTCACCCACTACTCAGCTTGTCATTTTTCAGGCATTGCTATTAGTTCACCAGGGGCTGTTAATAAAGAAACTGGTATCATTGAAGGCGCTAGCGCCATTCCATATATTCACCATTTTAAAATTCAGAAAGCTTTGGAAGAGCGCCTACATTACCCCATTTCTATCGAAAACGATGCCAATTGTGCTGCCCTAGCAGAAGCTGTTCTAGGTGCCGGAAAGTCTGCTAAAAGTTTTGCAATGCTCGTACTTGGAACTGGGGTGGGTGGCAGTTTGGTGATAAATGGCAACATTCATCACGGTGCTCATTTATTTGGCGGTGAATTTGGCTTTATGATAATGAATGACCGCTATCAATCATTTAGCAAACTAGGAACGGTTGTTAATATGGCTGAACGTTACACTAAAGTTCTTAATGATGGGAATAACTACACTGGCAAAGATGTATTAAGATTTGCTGAACAAGGGGATCAACTAGCTCTCAAAGAAAGACAAATCTTTTTGAAAACCTTATCTATAGGCATTTTTAACATTCAACATGCTTTTGATCCTGAAATGATTTTGATTGGCGGTGGCATCTCCCAATCTGATTTTCTGTTACCAGCTATTGAAGCTGAATTAGATAAACTTTATGAACACGTTAAGATTTCTGATTTAAGACCCCAACTAGCCATTTGTCAGTTTAAAAATGAAGCAAACCTATTGGGAGCCTACATTGATTTTTGTCAAAGTTTCAAGGAGACTTATCATGGACAGACTAGACTTTATTGATACCCGTTTTGGAACAGCCAACCATTACCATTTTTCACAAGGAAACTGTCTCCCCTTGACAGGTGTTCCATTTGGCATGAATTATTTAAGTATTGAAACCAATCAAAATCAAGGGGCTTGGTGGTTTCATCCCGATGACCATAGCTTTTCTGGTATCCGTTTGACACATCAACCTAGTCCTTGGATTGGTGATTTTGCTACTGTTACTTTCCTTCCAGTAAGTGGTCCTCTAATCAAAGGAGATATTTTTCATAACCAAACATCTTATCGTCCCAAAGAAGCACGCTTTCAACCGCATCTGCTTGAAATTTTTAGCCAAAGACATCGGGTTTTGACACGAGCAACCGCTTCAACTTACAGTTTCCAGTGTGACTTTTCCTTTGAAAATGGCAAAGCGGGTTTGATTATCCATAATCCCGGAAATAGTTTTTGGCAAGTCAAAGCTGACGGAAAAACCGTTATTGGATGTGTTCAAAACGTTTCGGACTGCCAAGATAAAGACCTTTCTATGTTTGTTCATCTTCAGTTCAACAGTCCCATCCTCAAAAAGGTCATCGGAAAAGACTTAACTATTACAGCTTTTGATGACACAACAAAAACAACTTTTACCTACTTCCAATTTGCTGCTGATCTAAAGCACCTAGAACTAAACGCTGCCACTTCCTTTGTTAGTTCCAAGCAAGCAAAACTTAATTGGCAACGAGAGTTTCCTAAAACCTTTGAAGAGGGTCTTAAACAAAATCGGAAAAAATGGAATACGTATCTAAATCGGATTCAGATTGAAGATAAAAACTTTGAAAAAGTTAAAATCTATTACCATCATTTTTACCGAGCTCTGCTTTTCCCACAAAAATGGTACGAAATTAATGAATCTGGTCAGCCGATTCATTACAACACAACTAGCCAGAAAGCTGTCATTGGAAAATATTATACGAACAATGGCTTTTGGGACACCTACAAATCTCTTTACCCTTTACTATCTCTAATTGCACCAGAAGTCTATGCAGATATTTTGGAAGGTCTCTTGTCGGCCTATCAAGATACTGGCTATCTACCAAAATGGCTGTCTCCAGATGAACGAGGCATGATGCCAGGAACGCTAGTTGATGCTGTTATTGCAGATGCAGCTGTTAAAGGGATTAGAGAAGATCTAATGCCTGCCTTTTTAGAAGCCATGCTGGTAACAGCCAATACCCAAAGTGTTCTTCCCAACTACGGTCGACAAGGTAGTCAAGATTATCAAAAACTAGGTTATATTCCTAATAACTATAGTGAGAGTGTCAATCAAACACAAGATTACGCTTACAGTGATTTTTGTATAGGACAAGTAGCTAACAGTTTAGGAAAGTTCAAACTAGGCTGCCAGTATCACACCCGTTCCCTTAATTATCGCCACTTAGTTGACAAAGAAACTGGCTATCTTAGAAGTAAAGACCAGCATGGTCAATGGCGCCCTGATTTTAACCCTATCTGTTGGGGACAAGATTATACAGAAGGTTCTTACTACCAAAATGGATTTGCTTGTTATCACGATTTCCTAGGCTATATCCGTCTTATTGGAGGAAAAGAAGCTTTTGCTAAGAAACTTGAAGAATTGTGCAATCGCGAACCAGTCTTTGATGTTCACGGTTACGGTTTTGACATCCATGAAATGACTGAACTGGCTACACAAGATTTTGGTCAGATTGCCATTTCCAACCAACCTAGCTTCCACCTTCCTTACCTATACCACTACATTGGTCAGCCCCAATTTGGACAACTGATCCTTAAGAACCTATTAAACCATGCCTTTTCAGATCAAGGCTACCCCGGAGACGAAGATAATGGTAGCATGAGTTCTTGGTACCTTCTAAATAGTTTGGGAATTTACCCTGTGACACCGGGAACTGGACAATATTTAATTGGTATTCCAGCTATTGACCAAGCCACTATTCGACTCCCAAACGAAAATACCATTCAAATCAATTGTAAAGGAAATGTTCCTCAATACCAATTTGTCAAAGAGGTTCGGCTCAATGGAGCGATTTACAACAAGCTTTATATCGACCATAATGATCTGATAACTGGTTGCCAGATTGATATTCAACTAAGTCTCGTTCCCCCACTCAAACATTACGATAATTCTGATTTACCATATTCTTTAACAGATTAACAGTCAAAAAAGCATTTCATCACTTATTTATAACAAGGTGATGAAATGCTTTTACTATATGAATTGATTAAAAACCATTAGCTTCAATCACTTTTTTTAACCAATAGCCAGATTTTTTGACACGACGTATCTGTGTGTGAATGTTATTTTCCACAAGACCGTAACGATTTTTATAAGCGTTTAACCAAGACCAACAATCAATTGGAGTCCAAACGTGATAACCAAAACAATTAGATCCCTCCTGAATTCCCTTATGCAGATAAGTGAGGTGCTCTTTTAAAAATTGAATTCGGTAATCATCCTGAATTTGTCCTCTCTCATCACGATAACGATCTTCTCTTGAAATACCAACACCATTTTCAGACAAGAACCAAGGAATGTTACCATACTGGTCACGCATTTTAATAGCAATATCATAAACAGCTTCTGGGTAAATTTCCCACCCCTTGTCCACATTCATACGACGCCCCGGCATCAAATAAGTATCATAATACCATTCTGGACTCCAAGAGGGGCTTATTACAGGAATAACGTTTGGTGCCTTTACGCGCTTTGGATGGTAAAAATTAATCCCTAGATAATCGACGGTATTGTTTGCAATAATAGCCAATTCTTCTGATGTAGCTTGCCACAATACACCATCTTTTTTCAAAACAGCTACTAATTCTTCTGGAAACTTTCCATGAACTGCAGCGTCCATGAACAACTCATTATTCCACAACTCTGCAAAATGAGCCGCAGTTAGATCAGCAGCACTGTGACTGGCTGGATAGGCTGGTGTTAAATTGAGAATTGTTCCGATGCGACCATTATTAGACGCTGCTCTTCCTTGACGATAAGCCCGAATAACTTTAGCTGTCGCAAGCGCTAGATTGTAAGCAACCTGTACCGCTTTTTTCCCATCGACAATCGCTGGATAGTGGAACTGCATTAAATAAGACCCCTCCACAACAATCATCGGTTCATTGTGGACAAACCAATCCTTGACACGGTCTCCAAAGTGCTCAAAACAAACTTTAGCAAAGGCAACAAACAAATCCACAACCTCTTTAGATTCCCATCCGCCATATTTTTTGTAAAGGGCAATAGGCAAATCAAAATGGTGTAAATTCATAATGGGACGGATGCCGTGTGCCAAACAAGCATTAATTAACTTGTTATAATAGGCAAGCCCATCTGGATTAACCAAAGCCATTTCAAAATCATCAATCAGGCGTGTCCACTGAATAGAAGTTCGATAAGAATTGTGTCCCAAAGAAGCCAATAAAGCTAAGTCAGCTTCAAACTGATGATAGACATCTGATGCTGTATCTGGTCCCACATAATCATAAAATAATTCGGGTTCTTGCTCATACCAGTAATCAAACAAATTGCGATGTGTTTTTTGAAATCGCCCTTCACTTTGTGGTCCTGATGTCGCACCACCCCACCAAAACTGTTCTGGAAACTGTAACATATCCCTTCCTTTTCTCTTTAGACATAATCCTCAGCCTTAGCCTCACTAATCCGATCTTGCCTGTTTAATGTGCACCTTTCCTGACTACAATGTAGCTGATAAAAGTAACTTGGAATATTGGTTCCAATCCGATATTTACTTGCTTGCAAATTAGCATATTGCCTATCTAGGTCTGAGGACCTCTCTAAAATTGCTTTCCACAGCCCCTGATCACTTGCCACACGGTCAAACCACGGAGCAATTGCTTTTTGGAAATCAGGGTTCGCAAATGTTTTTAATTTATCCACAGATTCTGTTAATTCAGCCATCCAATCAGATAACTTTTTCACATCCTTGTTGACAAGAGCTTCTTCTACCTCAAATGGCAACTCCCTGTGCAAATGACGATTCCCATTATGCCAAGCAAACTTTTTTAAAGCAATCGCTAACTCTGTGCTTCCAGTATATTCCTTCAAAGTCTCCGACCAAGAATAGCTCGGTTGGTAACGGTAAGCATCCCATAAATAATGGCTCATATCTGTTAAAGTTAACTTGGACAATTCCCAGCTAATCATTGGGTTAGAAACAATTCCCTTTACCTGATAATCTATTTGACACAAAAACGGTGAACGATTAGCAAATGGCGTTAAAAAAAGTCTTTCAGAATCATTTTGATAATCATTGACAGGAATATTATCCCAAATAATTATTGGACGTTTGTAAATAGCTGCCATTGTTTCAATATCCACTTGTGAAATCTGACTAGCTAAGGTACTTGGACCTGTCCAGAAAAAAGCAATATCAGAAGGGGTGGTTTCTGATAATTCAGCTAGATAAAGCGAATCGTGTTGATTATCATATTCCGTTGGACAAACAACAAGTTCTGGCGCTGCGTGCTGAGCATTCAAAAAATCATAAACTTGAGTGATCAAATGGGCTTGAGCATAGGCAGTTTTTTTGAAACGCCTTTCAACCGCATCTACAATTCGATAATCAATATCATCCAACAGTAAACCAAAATGACAAACCCCTAAATCCAACAATTGTTGCAATTTTTGGTAAAGAAATCGGTAATCTTCTTCCTTAGTATAATTAAAATCAAGACCTGGACTAATCATATACCAAAAATCAATCTGATGTTCCTTAGCAACCTGAACCAAGTCTTTAAAATAAGCCATCCAGTCCTCTGGATACAAGTCACGCCAGTTCTTACGCTGATAGTCATCATCTTTAGGAGCATACATATAAGTATTCATGCCTTTATCAGCAAGAAACCGGAGACAATCCAAACGTTCTTCACGGGTCCAAGGAATTCCATAAAAACCTTCAATAATTCCACGCATCGCAAACGAAGGACAATGTTTTACCGAAACAATCGGTAAGTAGCAATTCTCATCCTTAACTGTCATAATCTTTTCTAAAGCTTCCTGGGCGTAACGAAAGCCTCGCAAATTCTGACTTTCAATAACAATTTCTTTAGCTTCTGAAATCGTTAAACGAAAAGCATCTTTAGCTAATTGACGATTAAATAAATGCTTAATCGTAAGATCTGCAACTCCTTCTTCGATCCACTTAAAACCAGAGAATGTGGCAAGGCTTGGTATCATTGTCTCTTGGTTTTCAAAACGAAAAAAGCGACCAATAAAGCGACAAGAAAGAGGGGTTTTAAAGACCAAATAATCACCTCTTGTAATGACTTCTTGATAATCTTTTAAGGCTTGGTAAATACTCATCTCAATTCTCCTTATTATAGCATATCAAAGATTACTGACTACTTTCTCTAATAAATACTTGAACTGGTAATTGGCAAGAAGACACCGTAAGTTCTGGCTGTGTAATTGTTTGCAACAAAAGCCTTGCCGCCTCCTGTCCCATTTGGTAAAAATCCTGTGCGGCTGTTGTCAGCTGGGGACTAAGTAAATACGATGCCTGACTATTATCAAAGCCAACGATTGCTACCTGATCTGGAATAGACAAGCCAGCTTGCATGACTTTTTGAACCAATTGAATAGCAAGCCAATCGTTTTCGACCACTAGACCCGTCTTATGAACTTGTTTTTCCAATAAACAATCAACTAATTGATTTAAGTAAACATCAACTGTTTCAGATTCCGCTTTAGGAAAATAACTTGATTTAAGAGAAGCATCTGCCATAGCAGACAAATAACCCAAATAGCGGTCTCGAACAGAAGATACCTCTCCAAAAGACTCTTTAGCCACAAAAACAATGCGATCACAGGCTTCTTCAATTAAATGTTGCGTTAATTGATAAGAACCACCTTTATTATCTGCCACAACTGCCGGAAAACCAAAGAGGTCTAAAGCTTTATCCAACAATACCACAGGAATTTTGTAGCTATCACAATAAAAGAGTAAATCAATACTATGATTCACATCTTCAGGATAATAAATAATCCCAGCATAGTCTGACAAACTCTCCAAACTCACTGTACTCGCCAACTGTACCATTAAACGGTAATCGTTTTGCGCAACATAGGTCATAATGCCTCTGGCATAATCCCCCAATTCGTAATCTGAGGCAAAAGGAAGTATCAACAATAAGTCCTTGTTTTTCTCAGAAATATCTGCCATTTTTTCCGTAACAAAACTCCCCTTACCACGGGTTCTTGTGATAAGCCCTTCTAATTCCAACTCCACAAGCGCTCGTTTTGAGGTAATGCGACTCACAGAAAATTGTTCTGATAACTCCTTCTCAGTTGGCAGACGATCACCTTTCTGAAATTGCCCTGTTTTAATTTGATCTTTGATAAAATGATATATCTTTTTATATAATAATTCAGCCATTTTTTACTCCCAACACTAGTATAGCATGAAAAAACAGTATCGTAAACCCTTTCAAAAACTTATGGACAAAATTTATGTTATCAAGTATAATAAAAACGATTATAATGATATATCATTTAGGAGGATTTTAGATGACAAGACCAATTCCTACCAGCGTCGTCCAATTTATGGATAAAATTGAGGAACTTTGTGGTGAGCAACACCGTAGTTGGGCTCTTAATTTTAAATCTAGTTTCGCTAATACCTTGGCAACTACGCTAAAAACTAGCGATGATGGAACGAGTTTTCTCTTAACAGGAGACATTCCTGCCATGTGGTTGCGTGATTCCACAGCCCAAATGAAACCCTATCTCTTCCTTGCCAAGGAAGATAACGAAATTAAAAATATCATTTCTGGGCTGGTCAAACGCCAATTTCGCTACATTTGCATTGATCCTTATGCCAACGCCTTTAATGAAGAGCCCAATGGAAAAGGTCATCAAACCGATCACACACAGATGAATCCTTGGATTTGGGAACGCAAATACGAGATTGATTCCCTTTGCTATCCTATTCAGTTAGCGTATTTGCTCCATCGTGAGACAGGAAACACGGAGCATTTTAATGAAGATTTTCATAAGGGAGTGCAATTAATTCTTGACTTATGGACTGTTGAACAAGACCACAGCAAATCTCCTTATCTATTTCAACGTGATACTTGGCGTAAGGAAGACACCCTAACACACAACGGAAAAGGAACTCCAGTTACTCCTACTGGAATGACTTGGTCTGGTTTTAGACCAAGTGACGATGCCTGTAAATATGGTTACCTCATCCCCTCAAACATGTTTGTTGTCGTTGTTTTATCTTATCTTGAAACCTTATACACTAACCTCTTTAAAAATAAAATAGTCGCTGCTAAAGCTAAAAAATTAAATACTGCTGTCCAAAAAGGCATTCAAGAATATGCTCTCGTACCAAATAACAACGGAGAAATCATTTACGCCTATGAAGTTGACGGTCTTGGACATTATTCTATTATGGACGATGCAAATATCCCTAGCCTTCTATCTGCACCCTACCTTGGTTTTTGTGCCAAAAATGACCCGATTTACCTAGCAACTCGTAAGACCATTTTAAGTAAGGAAAATCCGTATTATTATCAAGGTAACGCAGCATCCGGTATTGGATCCTCCCATACACCCAAAAATTATATTTGGCATATTGCCCTTGCTCTACAAGGTTTAACGGCTCTTAATCAGGAAACTAAAAAAGACATGCTTGATTTACTTGTCGCAACAGATGCCGGAACACACTTAATGCATGAAGGATTTAATGTCAATGATCCCAAACAGTACACTCGTGAATGGTTCTCTTGGGCTAACATGATGTTTTGTGAACTTCTCCTTGATTACTTGGGATTTACTCTTACCCCTTAGAAAGTGAGTCAATTATGGCAATAAAAAAAGTACATATTATTTCACATAGTCACTGGGACCGGGAATGGTATATGGCTTACGAACAGCATCATATGCGCTTGATTCAACTCGTAGATGATCTCTTAGACCTTTTTAAAACAGATCCTAATTTCCACAGTTTTCACCTTGATGGACAAACCATTATCCTAGAGGACTATCTTCAAGTAAGACCAGAGCGTGAAGCCGAAATTGAACAAGCCATCAAAGATGGCAAATTGCGAATTGGTCCTTTTTACATTTTACAAGATGACTTTTTAATTAGCAGTGAATCCAATGTCCGTAACATGTTGATTGGTAAAGAACAGTGTGACAGATGGAAAGCCCGTGTTCCGCTTGGTTATTTTCCAGATACCTTTGGCAATATGGGACAGACCCCTCAACTCATGACAAAAGCTGGTCTTAAAGCTGCTGCCTTTGGCCGTGGTATCAGACCAACTGGCTTCAACAACCAGGTGAATACTAGTGAAAAATACAGTTCACAATTCTCTGAGATAAACTGGCAGGGAGCAGACAATAGCCGTGTTCTAGGTCTCTTATTTGCTAACTGGTACAGTAATGGTAATGAAATTCCGATAACTGAAAAAGAAGCCCGTCTTTTTTGGGACAAAAAATTAGCAGATGCCGAACGCTTTGCTTCAACAAAACACCTTCTCATGATGAACGGTGTCGATCATCAGCCCGTTCAACTTGATATTACCAAAGCTATTGAACTGGCTAATGAACTCTATCCTGATTATGAATTCGTTCATTCTTGCTTTGAAGATTACTTGGCTGACTTAGCAAAAGATTTACCAGAAAACCTTTCAACAGTCCAAGGTGAAATGACCAGCCAAGAAACTGAAGGATGGTATACCCTTGCCAACACTGCTTCTTCTAGAATTTACCTAAAACAGGCTAACACCAAGGTATCACGTCAACTCGAAAATATTGCTGAGCCTTTGGCAACCATGGCTTTTGATATTACAGGAAGTTACCCTCATAATCAACTGGGCTATGCCTGGAAAATACTCCTGCAAAACCACCCTCATGATTCCATTTGTGGCTGTAGTGTTGATAGCGTTCACCGAGAAATGATGTCTCGCTTTGAAAAAGCTTATGAAGTCGGAGTTTATTTAGCCCAAAAAGCTGCTGGTCAAATCGCTGATGCTATCAATACCAGTAAGTTCCCAACAGATAGCCACCCTTTTGTCTTATTCAATACCAGCGGTCACGCTAAAACAACTGTTACCAAAATTAGCCTAACTTGGAAAAAATACCCGTTTGATCAACGCTTTCCTAAAGACGTTTATCAAGAAGCTAAAGACTATTTGGCAAAATTAAAACCACACTTCCAAGTTATTGATACTACCGGACAGGTCATTCCAGAAGCTGAAATCCTTGAAACAAGTATTGCTTTTGATTATGATTTACCAGAGCGAACCTTCCGACAACCTTATTTTGCGATTAAGGTTACATTACATCTACCAGTCACACTCCAAGCCATGTCTTGGAAAACCTTAGCTCTAAGATTAGGAGATAATGTCGTCTCATCAGAAATACCAGCACTTTTCAATACTAGCAATAAATGTCTCGAAAACGATTTTCTAAAAGTAGTTATTCAAACTGATGGTCGTTTAACCATTACTGACAAACAATCTGGACAAGAATATAAAGATCTCTTACAATTTGAAGATTGTGGCGATATTGGAAATGAATACATCTTCCGCCAACCCAATTTTGAACAGCCTTACTTTGCCCATCAAGGGAAAACAGACCTAACTGTTTTAACTAATACTGCTCAACTAGCAGAAATTGAAATAAGCCAAACCTTTGCCATTCCAATTTCTGCAAATGACCTCTTACAAGCTGAAATGGAAGCCGTCATTGACATTACGGAACGCCAAGCTGGACGCTCACAAAACAAGGCTGACCTAACTTTAAAAACCATTATTCGCATGGAGAAAAATAATCCACGCCTCCAATTCACAACAAGTTTTAACAACCAAATGACCAATCATCGCTTGCGCGTTCTCTTCCCAACCCATCTCAAAACAGATCATCATCTGGCTGACAGCATTTTTGAAACCGTTGAACGCCCAAATCATCCTAACCCTCAATTTTGGAAAAACCCAAGCAACCCTCAACACCAAGAATGCTTTGTCAGTCTCTTTGACGGGGAGAAAGGAGTGACCATTGGTAACTACGGTCTTAATGAATACGAAATCTTGCCAGATACCAACACCATTGCCATCACCCTCTTACGTTCTGTTGGTGAAATGGGAGACTGGGGCTACTTCCCAACACCAGAAGCACAATGTCTTGGTCATCACAAGCTTTCTTATAGTTTTGAAAGTATCACCAAAGATACCCAATTTGCCAGCTACTGGCGTTCTCAAGAGGGACAAGTTCCTGTTATTATCAAACAAACCGGTCATCATATGGGAACATTACCGACAGAAAATACCTACTTAACTGGTGCAACCGACCAGATCGCTCTAACTGCTTTCAAACGTCGCCTATCAGACAATTCTCTTATCACGCGCTGCTACAATCTCTCAAATACTAATGCTTGTGCGTTAAAACTAAATCTCCCCAATCACAAAGCCCATGTCACTAATCTATTAGAAGAAACTAATGAACAAATTCTATCCAATCAACTTGGCAAAGCCGAAATTCTAACCCTAGCTTGGGAAAAAGAATAAACCATTTTTGCTCTCAATTTTAAAACACGTAAAAAGGAATGAACCCACTTTAGGATTTATTCCTTTTTGATCATCTATTTGCAGGATTAGAGTGTCAGTACGATATTGCTTCTTAAAACCACTGTCATGACTACCCCAAAGCATTACTTCCTTTGATCCAATTACCGACAAAACCCTAGCCACTGAACTGCGCCCCAAAAGCAAAGCCAATGGAGCCAACCCCACAATAAGCATCAATAATATGATCTTTAGCGCTAACATCTAAAGCCTTAACAACCTGATCATACAAGACTTCTGTTTGCTGTGGATTAAGCTGATAAAAAGCTCTCGGTGATAAGGCAAAACCATAGCCCAAAACCTCTTCTTGAATAGCTTCTTGTCCCCACAGAATTTCCGTCTCTTCTCCATAAATCTCACTTGATTTAGACCGATTAATATTAAGAGCAATCGTTTTAATTTGTGGGAATACTTTGGTCAATTCTCCAATGAGTCCTGCTAGCCTAACTTCTTTACTGCTTACAAAAATAATCTGCACCTGTTTGCTAGCTTGCGCCTTGCGAACCATCACCGTCCGAATCCCTGCAATCTGACGTTCATTGTAAATAGGCAATTTATATTTAGCCACTAAATGCGTAATCTCATTGATAATCTCTTGAGTTAACTGATCTTGTACCAAACAATGATCAATAGAAACCAAGCGATGACTGCCTTGTGAAAACAAACCAGCCTTCACAGAACCGCCAAATGCTCGCAACTGAAACTGCAATTTAGCCCGATAATGTTCTGGCTCTTTCATTCCCAAAGTAGGGCGTATGTCAAACTGTTCATAACCACTTGGCTTAAATTTTCTAAGAGCCTGCTTAATTACGTCATCCTTAAATGCCAACTGTTTAGGATAAGACAAATGCATGATCTGACAACCCCCACAAGTTTCATAAACAGAACAAACCGGCTTGACACGATTCTTAGAAACTTTCTTTACAGCTAAGAGTTTTGCTTCAATAAAGTTTCGCTTAACCGCTGTCACTTGGCAAAAAATAGTTTCTCCCTTTAAAGCTCCTGGTACAAACACCAAAGTCTTTTGATAAAAACCAATTCCCTCACCATTGATTCCCATCCGTTTAATTGTTAAAGGAATTTTTTGTTTAACCTTTACTACCATCTCTTTCCCCTTACTTTCTATACATCCTAATTCCACCACCAAAAACATTCTCAAACAAGCACTTTTTAGCTGTATTTCTGACTCCTATTCTACCATTTTTGTTATAATGAAAATATGAAAATCACTAAAATTGAAAAGAAAAAACGCCTTTACCTTATCGAATTAGATCATAAAAACACCTTCTATGTGACTGAAGATACCATCGTTCACTTTATGCTTAATAAAAATACTATCCTTGAGTCTGATCAATTAGCCGCTATTAAACATTTTGCACAAATCTCATACGGAAAAAATTTAGCCCTTTATTTCATCTCTTTCCAACAGCGCAGCAAAAAGCAAGTCAGCGATTATCTCCATAAACAAGAGATTGATAGCAGCATAATCCCTGAAATAATTGCACACCTGGAAAAAGACAAGTGGATTGACGATCAAAACTATATGGAAAATTATATTCGTCAAAATAAGCTCAATAATGACAACGGTCCTCAAGTTTTGAAACAAAAATTAATACAAAAAGGAATCCCTGCTGCTGATATTGATATAGCCTTAGCCCAAACAGACTTTAGTGACCTTGCCCAAAAAGTGGCTCAAAAACTCTATCGCAAGTACCAAGCAAAATTGCCAATCAAAGCCTTAAAAGATAAAATAACTCAAGTTTTAATGCTCAAAGGGTTCTCTTATGAACTCATCAAAAATAGTCTCCAACAGTTCCGTTTTGAACAAGATTCCCAGCAAACTGAAGACTTACTCAACAAAGAATTAGACAAACAATATCGCAAATATAGCCGTAAATACGACGGCTACAACCTAAAACAAAAACTCTATCAAGCCCTTTACCGCAAAGGCTATGACAGTAATGCCATTAATAGTAAATTAAGAGATTATCTCTAAGCCTGATAAAATGAGTGATTTATTTGTCTATTTATGTTAAACTGTAAAGGATAAGTTTAATTGTAGAAAGTTGGTAGGGCATGAAATTACCTAAAGAAGGCGACTTTATTACAATTCAAAGTTATAAGCATGATGGTAGGTTGCACCGTACTTGGCGCGATACTATGGTACTAAAAACGACTGAAAATGCCCTTATTGGCGTTAATGATCACACTCTAGTCACAGAAAGTGATGGTAGACGATGGGTTACCCGTGAGCCTGCAATTGTTTACTTCCATAAAAAATACTGGTTCAACATCATTGCCATGATTCGAGATAATGGTATTTCTTATTATTGCAACCTTGCAAGTCCATACATTATGGACGCTGAAGCTCTCAAGTACATTGATTACGATTTAGATGTCAAAGTCTTTGCAGATGGGGAAAAAAGGTTACTTGATGTTGATGAATATGAGATTCATAAAAAAGAAATGCAGTATTCAACTGACATGGACTTTATTCTAAAAGAAAACGTCAAAATATTAGTTGACTGGATTAACCATGAAAAAGGACCATTTTCTAAGGCATATGTCAATATTTGGTACAACCGTTATCTTGAACTTAGGAATCGTTAATCGTTGTCTAGCACCCTTTTGGGGTGCTTTATTACTTAGATAAACGATGGTATTTCAAAAAATGTCATTAATTAAGAAAAAGACTGTAAAAAACAAGTCTCAAAATACTTTACAAATCTAAACTCACTAATTTGTAAAATTTTGCAGCTTCTTTCTTCATTTCATCATCAACTGTAAATATAATTGCAACCACAAACCAGCTAGAATCGCATGAGCCACATCGCCAATCGCTTCATATACCAACTTATGAATTGCTGTTTCTGACTTTCCCGCTGATGCAAAACATCTTTCAAATGAGGGAAACATTTGGATTTAAAAGAAGCAAGACACCCCCTCCTCATTCCCTAACAACTTCGGGGATGCTGCGCCAACAACTTAACCAAGATAATAGTGTTATTATAAAGAGAACTTCAAAAAAGCTGTAGAACATTTCTGTCCTGCTGCTCAAACCGAAAGCAAAATCCTTAGAAGTCATCGTCTAAGGATTTTTTTCTTGTTTTGCGCTTAATAAAACAGAACTGAAACAATCAGCTAAAATGCTAAAGTTTGTTAATCTTGTTTCAGTCCTCCAAAAAACTAAGAGCGTTTAAATTTTAGATTGCTGTAAATCCCAAACAGAGTAATCCAAACGGTTGCCCCAATCGCACCAATATAAGTTGATTTTTGTAAGAAAAGGGAAATAAAAACAAAGGCAAAAAAGGCAAGCGTTAGAGGTGTTGTTAACTTATATTTTGGCATCAAGTAGCCGTCTGCCATAAAATCATTTGACTGACGGTATTTCCAATGCGCCACCATTGTCAAGGCATAAATAGCAATGTAGACACCTGATGAAGAAGCTGTAATTAACGAAAAAGCATCAGCCACCCCTGGTAAAATATTAATCAAGGCAGAAATCCCAACAACTACTGCTGATGCAATAATAGCTCTACTTGGAACACCTTGTCGTGAGAGTGTGTTAATCTCCAATTTATTGGTCAAAGCATTTGGTGTTTCATTCGCAATCTGATACAAATGGCGTCCTGTCGAGTACAGGGTCGAATTTAAGGCTGAAGCTGCCGATGTGAGCACGACAAAATTAATTAACGCTGCCGCCCACTTAATTCCAACCAATTTGAAAACCATCACAAAGGGAGATTCATCCACTGGTAATTGATACCAGGGAACAATCACCATAATAGAAACCAAAGCTCCAACATAAAAAATTACAATACGCATAGGGATTTCTTGAATCGCTTTTGGTAACACTCGTCTTGGATTGGCTGTTTCAGAAGTTGTAATCCCAACAAACTCAATGGCTTGGTAGGCAAAGAAAACCATTTGGAAAGCCATAAAAAACTTCAATTTCCCATTTGGAAACATCGAAAAGCGGTCAAAGATATTTGATAGACTAGCATGCCCGGTAGGCGTTTCAAAACCAGTAAAAACCATGAAAATTGCTGTCGCAATTAAAGATAAAATGGCAATAATCTTAATCATGGCAAACCAAAATTCTGTTTCTCCAAAGACACGAACAGCGATTAAATTGATTGAACTTAGTAAAACCAAGAAAACCAATTGAATGAGCCAGGCTGGCCAACTCGGAAACCAAAATTGAACGTAGGAGCCAACTGCTGTGATTTCTGCCATCCCAATAAAAATAAGAGAAATCCAATAAGACAGCCCCGAAAAATAGCCCCACCCTGGACCAATATACTTGGTTATAAAATTGATAAAGGTGTGTTGGTCTGGGTCATAATACAGCATCTCACCAATAGCACGCATCATCATAAACATGAAGGCACCTGTAATCATATAAACCAAAATGATAGATGGTCCTGTTAGGGCAATGGAACGTCCTGCGCCTAAAAAGAGACCTGTTCCAATCGTTCCTGCAATCGCAATTAGTTGCACATGACGATTTTCTAAGCCTCTCACCATTCCATTTTCTAGTTCTTTACTGTCTGTTTGTTCTTTAATAGACATTATAAACTCCATTCACTAAAAATACTATTTATTATATCCTTTTTTCAGAAAATTTTCAACATTTACCTAAAAAGGTGGTCAGAAAAACTACCCGTCCTACCATTAGCAATCCTTATAGAAAGGCTAAGCAATCAGTCAGCTAAACAAAAAGAGAAGGGATTTTGCCCAACTCCTCATAACCTTATGATGGCATATTCTCAATATAATGATAGACCCCTTGCCCTGCAATGGCGCCATCTCCTACTGCTGTTGTGATTTGACGAAGGTCTTTTTGGCGAACATCACCAATGGCAAAAATCCCAGGAATACTCGTTCTCATCTGATCATCAGTCACAATCCAACCATCTTGGTCAGTGATTCCAAGATCAGCCACCATACGATTAACTGGTAACAGACCAACATAGATAAAGATACCGCCAAAAGCATGACTTGTTACCTGACCTGTTTTAACATTTTCAATTAAAACAGTTGATACTTTGATGTCATTACCTTGGATTTCTTTGACAACTGAGTCCCAAATAAAATCAATTTTGTCATTAGCAAAGGCACGATCCTGAAGAATTTTTTGAGCCCTTAATTGATCACGACGATGAACAACTGTCACTTTATTGGCAAATTGAGTGAGATAGATAGCTTCTTCAACAGCCGAATCCCCACCGCCGACAACCAGAAGGTCTTGATTTCTAAAGAAAGCCCCATCGCAAACGGCACAATAGGATACCCCCCGACTAGTATAGTCAGCTTCGCCAGGGACACCTAAAACACGATATTTGGCTCCTGTTGCGATGATAACAGTCTTACTATCATAACTCGCATCTTCTGTTAAAACACGTTTGTAAGTGCCAAAATCTTCTATATTTTGAACAATCCCATAAAGGTTTTCAACTTTGAATTTTTCCAATGGCTCGTACATTTTGAGAGATAATTCCGGTCCTGAAATGTGATCATATCCCGGATAATTTTCAATTTCAGAGGTATTATTCATTTGACCTCCCGGAGCACCTTGTTCGATTATTCCAACGCGTAAATTACTTCTTGCTGCATATAAAGCCGCTGTCATGCCAGCGGGTCCTGAACCAATAATTAATGTATCATACATAACGTTAACTCCTTTGAATCATTCTACCATCATTGTAGCAGTCCCAACACCTTATGACAATAATTATGATTTTAGCACAACCAAAATACTCATAAAGGCAAAAGATAGAATTGGAATGGTTAAGACAATAACCATCAACATTTCATAGAGAAATTCCTGTCTTTCAGCTAGAGTTTTATCTTTTTTTGTTTTTGCCCGCCATAAAGTCCAAACTAAACAAACCGATGCCATCGTAAGGGTTGATAGGATGATACCTTTAACATAAAGGCTAAAAATTTCTACTAACATATTTCCACCTAGTCATTTTTACTTTTCCATAGACTTACCACTTTATTAAGATAAGAAAAGTCTAGGGATGCCCAGACCTTTTTATTATAACAAAAGAATGGTATTAAAGGTACGTTTTTAAATAGCTTGCAAAAAATTCTTTCGTTCTTTCTTCTTTGGGGTGTTTGAAAACCTCTTCTGGTGTTCCTTGTTCCAAAATGTTTCCTTGATCTAAAAAAAGGACGTTATCTGCCACTTGATAAACAAAATTCATATCATGACTAACCAAGACCATGGTTTGTCCTGTTTTTGCCGCATCAGCTATTGATTTTTCTACTTCACCAACTAATTCTGGGTCAAGAGCTGATGTTGGTTCGTCTAGCAACAAAACATCTGGTTTCATAGCCAATGCTCTTGCTAGGGCAACCCTTTGTTTTTGCCCACCTGATAGGTGACGAGGGTAATGATTTTCACGATCTGCTAACCCAACTTTAGCTAATTCTGCACGCGCAAGCTTAGTGGCTTCTTGATCAGACATTTTTTTAACCACCTTGAGGCCTTCTTTGACATTATCAAGAGCGGTCCGACGCTCAAAGAGGTTAAATTGTTGAAAAACCATCGCAAGTTTTCGACGTAGGATTAAGACTTCTTCCTTGGTGATCTTTTCAAAATCAACGGTAAAGTCACCAATACTTATCAAACCTGTATCTGGTTTTTCCAAATAATTCATGCTTCGTAGGAACGTTGATTTTCCTGCACCGGAAGCACCAACTATTGCAATAACTTGCCCTTTTTTAATATCAAGAGCTAAGTCATCTAGAACTTTTTGCCCTGAGAAAGTCTTGCTCAAATGTCTAACTGTAATCATCAACGCAATTCTCCTAACTTTCCATTACTGATTTGTTGTGGCGCCTTAATGGTCATCTTATTTTCAATGAAACGCCCTACTTGTTCAATCAAGATGCTAATGAACCAATAAACAAGAGCCACTGAGATATAGCGCTCAAAATAACGGTAATCAGATCCACCTAGAATTTGTGCCTGAGCAAACATTTCCACAATTCCCGCATTAAAAGCTAGTGATGTTCCCTTGGTTAAACCAATTAAACCATTAATAAGGGTTGGGACTGCGACAACAGCCGCATTAGGAATAATCACACGACGGTAAACCTGCGCTGATGTCATTCCTAAACTTTTAGCTGCTTCAATTTCACCTAAATCAACGGATAAAATAGCGGCACGAATAGTCTCACTAGAGTAGGCTGCTTCATTGAAAGCAAAGGCTGTAATGGCAAAGATAGATGCCGGAATCGCATTAATATTCCAATCAAAACCATATTTTTGATTTAGAAATTTGAGAAAGAGAGGAATCCCATAATAAGTTAACATTAACTGAACTAAGATAGGGGTCCCTCTTAAAAAACTAACAAAAACAGCTTGAATCGGGTAAAGAAACTTCACTTTGTTAATTTTAACAATAGCAAAAATTAAGGCTAAAACTAACCCAAAAACAGACGCTACCAATGTCAAACCAAGTGTAGTTGGAAGGCGTTGAATAATGTTTGGAATGGCATCAAAAACAGCATGCCAACTAAAAAGTTTTCCTTGTGGAATCGTTGAAATGAGTTTATCGTACCAAATCCAACCACTGGTTAAAAACGCTGATGTCATGTACTTCCCCTTTATACTTGTCTGTCTCAATATTCTAACATTCTTACACCAACATGTAAAATAGTAAATCCGTCTCTAAAAAAATCTTGCTAAAATCGTCTCACTCAGCGGCAAATCAACTGTTTCTATTAAAGTGTTAAAACCCTCTTAATTGCGTTTTGAAACAAAATCTCCTCCAAAAAACATTTGACTGTATTTTTTTAGTTGACCTGATTTTTTCAACTTGCTTAAACCACGATTGACAAATTGTTGCAATTCTTTGCCTTTAGTATCATTAGCGAAAATGTAATATTCAAAACCATCTTTATCATTTTCAACTTTTTCTAAACGGCTTATTTTTAAGTTAAAGCCCTGCTCTTCAATAGCTGTCTTTAGGGAAATAGCGTCATAAAAAATAAAATCAAGTTGGTTTTGTTCAAGCATTTGCAATCTTTGCGTGAATGGTGTTGAACCAGAGACGTAAGTCAACTGAATCGGTTTTTTGTCCGGGTGAGTCTGATTCCATTTTTCCAAAATTTGCATGTAGTTAGCCCCTGCCATCCCTTGTGTTTTTTTACCGGAAAGATCCGCTAAATGTTGATAGGTTTTATCCTTTTTTGTTGCCAAAGCATAATAAGACTTAGAAATTGGATTTGAAAATAAGTATTTTTTAGCCCGATCATTACTGTAACCAAAATTATTAGCGGCAATATGATAGCGACTAGCATCAATTCCAGATAAGATAGAGGGAAAAGGAACTGTTTTTATTTTTAATTGATACTTTTTTGAACCTTTAAAAATACGTTTCAATACCTCAATATCATACCCTGTATGCTTATTATCTACTTGATAGGTAAAAGGCTTTGTACTAGCATCTGTTGCGACTACAATCACTTCTTTTGATGCAGCACTCACTGAAGAGGGAATCCCCCATTGAAATAATCCTAAACCAACGACAACAAGCTTAGCCAGCATTTGATATTTCATGTTCATTAATAAACTCCATTCCTCATTCTATTAAAAATTCTAACAAAATTTATTATCATTGCCTAATAGCATTTATCTATCAGATTGATAAAAATAATTATCAGTAACCATTTCCTATACTTAGACTGTAACCGTCTTACAGTGTCTCTAAGCAATTTTTATTCATGTCCCAGCAGATTTTACACCCCTTGTTTGACTATATCACTTTAGAGATGCCAAAATAAAGCATCTGATTGTTTTAAACACCCAAAAAGACAGACCTTGCTTGATCTGTCTTTCTAAAACTGTATTTTGGTTTTATTTTTGAAAAAAGATTAGTATTCTCTACGTTTAGCAGATAGAGTAAGTAGCCCCGCACTAGTCATCACTGCAACCGCTGCCGCTGTGAAGAATGGGTTAGTGGTTTCGCCAGTAGCTGGCAAGTGTTTTACTGATGTAGAATTAACAACTGGTTTCATCAGTTTTTGTTCCTGATGTGGGGTTTGAACCTGTGAAGTGCCAGCCCCTTTTTGGCTTTCAGAAGGGGTCACCTGTGGGGTTGGTTTCACTTCTGGAGTTTGAGGTTGACTTGGAACCTCAGGAGTCTTGGGCTGTTCCTCTGGTTGGCTTGGAACCTCAGGGTTCTTTGGCTGTTCTTCTGGTTGATTTGGAACCTCAGGTTTCTTTGGTTGTCCTTCTGGTTGATTTGGAGCCTCAGGTTTTTGGGGAACTTCTGGCACAGCTGGAGCACCAGTATCGCCCTTGTCGCCTTGGATACCTTGGTCCCCCTTGTCACCTTTCTCCCCGCGCTCACCTTGGGCACCATCTTTGCCGTCTTTACCATCTAGTCCATCTCGACCAGCTGCTCCGGCTTCGCCTTTTTCACCGCGTTCACCAGTTTCTCCTTTGTCTCCCTT
>NZ_KE384294.1:102901-212461 GCF_000425025.1 Streptococcus castoreus DSM 17536
CCTTTGTCTCCCTTTGGTCCAGCTACTCCGGCTTCGCCTTTTTCGCCTTGAGGTCCAGCCGGACCTTGTGGACCTACTGGACCTGGTTTTCCAGTTTCTTTTGCTAAATCAGTTAAAACTTTCGTTAATGTTTCTTGTAACTTACTGAAGTATCTTCCGTGGTCAAATTCAGAACCATACCAACGTCTATTTACATACTCTGAAAACTTTGGATAATCGTTGCTCATTGCACTCTTTACCTTATTTACTACGGTTGAAGAATCAGCCTTTACGGATGCAGATCCTCCCACAGCCATTAACAAAACGGCAGCTGAGGTTAAGCCGTAACGGCAGGCTAATTTGTTAATATGTCTTTTTTTCAAAACAATCTCTCCTTTAGTTCACTTTAATTAAAAGATCCTCACATTTAACTGCAAGTAATCTCTCATAATTTTTACTAAATGATTATATAAAATAAATAATCAGGACGAAATAGAAGAATCCTTTTTTTCGGGGGGGGGGGTAAAAATGTGTTTTGAAAAACAGTCTATTTCAGTAAAATAGTTCAATGTACAAAAAATAAACAGCCTTATTTTTATGACATCGGCTGCTTATCTCAATTATTAGTGAACTTTATTTTGCTATTAGCGGGTTGCTAAGGCAGAGACTGATTTTATCAGTCACTCAAACTAAAACGGTTGGTCATTAAGTTGCTCGCATCAAAGAGAATCTTATTCAAAAGGGTTTGGGTTGCTCTTTGGATGTCATCACTCATTTTTTGATTTTCTTTTTCTAAATCAACATTTTCGCCCGCTAGTAATTGGGCTTCAACCGCATGCAACATGGCATGACCTTTTGCCATTGTGCTTTCTAAATAGTTTTCCAAATCCGTTTCGTGATGATTAATATGAGAATCTGCCAAAGCAGCAATCAATCGATTGACCCAATAAAAATTACCTGTTGAAACATCTTCGGTCGTGTTGGCAAAATAATCGGGGATGGTGTTTACTTGGGTAAATAATGGAACCATGGTATTAAAGGGCATCGAACCGTAAGCCATCCACTGGATGGCTGCAATTTCTTTAGGCATATTAGGGCGAATCTGTAAAATAGCCGTTTGACTGGTACGATTGATCCCAACTGGTCGAAAGGCTTTCCTACTTGTTGGGGTTCCTTCTGGTCCATAGGGGTCATAAGCAGTGTCTTGATAATGACTGCTCAAAACATACTTAATATCTTCAATGGTTATTTTTCGGTAGGGCTTTTGACACCAAGGAATGTCAAAACTGCGAGGATCTTGCACGATTTCTGGATTTAAAAATTTTTGCATCACCCAAGCACGTGGTGTGTTGTAATGGCGGTCTTTGTCACGCTGACTGCCAAAAGCATATCGAGGATTGAAATGTTCATGGCTATATGTTAAATCTAAGTGATATGTCTCAATAAATTCTTTCAAATCAGCAGAGCATAGATAATCTTCTGGGTTATTAAATTCAAAGTGATCCATACCGAATTGATTTGGATTGGTGACATAGACATCATCAGGAACACGTCTTGCAATCCAATGATGCCCACCAATGGTCTCTAACCACCAGATATTATTTTCATCTGAAAAGGCAACCCCATTTGATTCATAGGTGCCATATTCTTCTAAAATCGCTCCCAAGCGCAAAACCCCTTCACGAGCAGAACGGCTATAGGGGAGAATCAAGGTGAGCATATCTTCTTCCCCAATTCCAGAAGGCACAAGTGGATCTGCTCCCAAAACACGAGAATTGGTTGTAATGGTTTCTGTGGCTGACATGGCTACGTTCATCTCATTGACACCTGCTTCGCCCCAGATTCCGTCTTTCCCAAGTGCATCAGGGACTGAGGTATAAGTCATCGGATTGTCTGGCAAGTCCATTTCAAATGTGGATAAAACTGATTTGTAATGTTTTGGCTGATCTTCTGGTCTAATCACGACCATTTTTTTAGGGGTAAAGTCTCCGTTTTGAGAATCTTCTGTCCGGGCAATCATTGTCGAACCGTCATAGGATGCTTTTTTCCCGACAAGTATAGTTGTGCATGAAAAACGCTGTTTTTTATTGTCCATTTTATGTCCTTTCTTAAATATCTATCTATATAAGACATTATATCAAATATCCGTCGTACTGGACACAAAACATATACCCCCTTTTTCACCCTCTATTACTCTAATTCTCTCAACACATCACCACTCTCTCCTCTGTCACAACCTCCCAAAGCTGAACTTTCTCACCTGGCAACACATAATCAAAAATCTGTCCATTTTTGCGCACGATATTTACTGTGTCTCCTGTGGTATATCCGTCCACTGCCTGTTTCAATTCTTCGTATGTTAACATAATTTTTAACCTCCTTACTTATTTATTTGTAAAAAGTACATTTTTAGGACTTTTTTGTTTTGGGCTGTTTTAGTGGGCTAAAATAATTTAAAAATATACCAATTTACTAACCTTAGAACTTTTCTTTTTCTAATACCTTTGCTATATTATTAAAGCAACATTAATTTGGAGAGGATAATGATGAAAAACAAAATATTTTTATTTATCGTTGCTGTCACAGCTGTCATAAGTCTCAGTGTTGTGACAATTGATCAACAAACTGTATCTGCTTCTGAGATATGTACCTATGCTAATGGCGATTATAAGGTAGGAGTCTACGACGACGGAAAGGAAACTCCCCCCACAGAGCAAGGGAAAAACGTGCCGCAACCTAGTACGAACTAGCTTTACAGATTCTTTGGTTATGTGTGGACAGTTGTAAAAAATTGGTTTGCTTAATAAATTTAGTCAGTAGGTGTCCTAACGCCTACTTTTTTATTATCCTTCAGAGTCAGACTAAAATGTGCAAATAAATGCTGTCACTAAAAATCATATGATACAAAATGACTTTCTTATAAGCCATCTGCTATTTTATTGATTTTACGCAGACGGTGATTAACACCGCTTTTGGTAATTGAAAAATCAAGAGAATCTGCGATTTGCTGAATGGAATAGTCTGGGTGTTTGATACGACATTGTGCCACTTGTTGTAACTCAATGGGTAAACTCTCTAAGCCGATAGTGTCCATTATTTTGATGATATTATTGATTGTTTTCATGCTGGCATTAATCGTTTTGGTGATATTGGCAGTCTCTACATTATTGGCACGGTTGATGTCATTTCTGGCTTCACGTAGTAATTTTATAGATTCAATGATTTCTTTGCAAGACATCGCTCCTACAATAATCAAAAAGTCCATAATATCTTCTGCTTTTTGCAAATAGGTTATTGCTCCACTTTTGTGTTCAATGGTCTTGGCATCTAGCATAAATTTATGCATCAATTTGGCTAAATCTTGAGCGTGGTCTAGGTAAACAGAATAAATCTCTAACTGATACTTTCCCGATTCGGGGTCTCGTATGGAACCGGCTGCCAAAAAAGCTCCTTTTAGGTAAGACCGACCAGCATCATCATCCAATAAGACCTGTGGTTCAATGCCTGTTTCTAGACCGAAAAAGGAATCTGCTAATTTTAAATCTACCAAAATGGTCTCCACACCTTGCTCAACATAGACGGTATAGACACGATTTTTGCGAAGATTGGTCTTTTGATAGTATCTAATTTCTGGGACAATATCATAGGCGGCTTCAATGAGAGAATAAAGGTAGCGAGCTATCATGGCATTTTCAGTCGTGATGGATAAATGAAGCCTTTGACTTGCTAATCCCAAACTGCCAGATAGTTTGATAATGGCTGATAATTCATTTTTATCGCCGGTGGATAGGTGAATTAATTCTTCTTTGACTTTCGTTGTAAAACTCATTTCTTGGCGATCCTCACTAAATTCATCAACTCTTCAACCACTAAGTGACCATCATGGAAAGCACCACCATTTTCCAAGCGTAAAAAATTAGAGGAAATAATTCGCTTAGCAGTCTTAGAAAGACCTTTAAAATCATGGTCAACTTGAACCAGATATTCATCAAATTGGTTAGAATTCATGTAGGACTGAGGGACCTGTTCCACATTAACCAAAACGGTATCAATGAGATCTCTGCCTAAGTGTTGATTTAAAACTGTCACGTGGTCAGCATCGGAAAAGTGTTCGGTTTCACCGTATTGGGTCATAATGTTACAAATATAAACTACTTCTGCTTTTGTTCTTCGTAGGGCCTCCTTGATTTCTGGAATCACCAAATTAGGTAAAATCGAAGTAAACAGCGACCCCGGTCCCAAAACAATCATATCACTTTCTAAAATGGTATCAACCACTTTGCGACTTGCTTGCGGTTTCTCGTCACTATAAGTATTGGTAACATAGACATGGTCAATCATGCCCTGATAGTTAGCAATGGAACTTTCTCCAGCAACTTCATGCCCATCTTTAAAAACAGCGTGTAAGGTCAAGGCTTGTTCACTGGAAGGGTAAATTTTCCCTGTAATATGAAAAAACTTGGTTAAAATTTGAATAGCGTTATAAGTCGACCCTTGCATTTCTGAAATCCCAGCAATAATCAAATTGCCAAGTGGATGACCTGCCAAAGCACCATCGCTAGCGTTAAAACGATATTGAAAGACACGCTCGTAAAATTTTGGCATATCGCTCATGGCTAGCAAAACATTACGTAAGTCACCTGGTGGGGTTAATTGCATGGCATTGCGAAGTTCTCCTGATGAGCCACCATCATCTGCAACGGTAACAACAGCGGTAATATCAACGGACTCTTTACGAAGACTTTTTAGAATAACAGGAATACCCGTTCCCCCACCTATGACGGTTATTTTCGGATTTTTCATGAACGATTTACCGTTTCCTTCCGACGATTTTTATCACGATGACTTTCATTAACCGACCAATCTGTTGCTAAACTTTCTGCTAAACGGTGGGCAAATGCCACGCTTCGATGTTGACCACCCGTACAGCCAATAGCCACCGTCAAAAGGGATTTCCCTTCTTTTTGATAAGCAGGTAAAATTGGAACGATAAGTGTTAATAGATGCTTGTAAAAATCCTGTGACTCTGGTTGTGTCATAACGTAATCATAGACTTCTTGATCCAATCCCGTCTTTTCCCGTAGTTCTACTTGGTAATAAGGATTTGGGAGAAAACGAACATCAAAGACCAAGTCAGCATCTAAAGGTAAGCCATATTTAAAACCAAAACTCATGACCTCAATGCGAAAAGAAACTTGTTTTGAATCGCCAGAAAACTGATCTGAAATGACTTTACGTAACTGTCTAGGGGTCAATTCTGTTGTGTCTACAACGTTTTGGCTCATGCTCTTCAATGGAGAGAGGAGTTCTCTTTCCAAGCGAATGCCATCAAGCACACGACCATCTGCAGCAAGTGGGTGACTCCGTCTTGTTTCTTTGTAACGAGACACCAACTCGCCATCAGTAGCGTCAAGAAAAAGAATGCGAAACGCAATGCTAGAATTGGTTTCAATGCTATCTAAAATCGAAGTAATTTCATTAAAAAATAGGCGACTTCTCATATCAACAACTAGAGCAACCCTACGATTTTCATTACTTTGTTCAATCAAGTCCATAAACTTGGGAACTAGGGTTGGTGGCATATTATCAATCGTAAAATAACCTAAATCTTCAAAGGATTGAATAGCAACGGTTTTACCAGCACCACTCATTCCTGTAACAATAACCAGATTGATTTGTTTGTCTGACATACTCATCTCCCTCTTCTTTTATGATGCGATTAGCTTATTATACCATATAAAACAGGGGCACTCACAAGCTAAAACAGTCGGTATGACCGAACTAACTTTCCTTATTGCAAATTAGCAATGTCCTAAAACCATTCGTAAAAGGATTTCATTTGGCACTTAAAAATACGTTTCCTTTGGTTAAGAAAGCTACGTCATCATTTATGATACAATACCAGATTCGTCTCTATAAAACCTTAAAAAGCCCATGGTAAGCCATGAGCAAGGAAGATTACGGTTTAATTCGGTGGAGCATCCGTGGAAATGGAATAGCTTCGCGAATATGCTTTGTCCCAGCCACAAAAGTTACCATACGCTCTAAACCAAGTCCAAATCCACAGTGAGGGACTGAGCCATACTTCCGAAGGTCAAGATAGAAAGCATAGTCATCTGGGTTCAAGCCCTCTTCTTCAATCCTGGTTAGTAATTTATGATAATCCGTTTCACGTTCTGAACCACCGATAATTTCGCCATAACCTTCTGGTGCTAATAAATCAGCACATAAAACACGGTCTTCTTTGCCTGGTACTGGTTTCATGTAGAAAGCTTTAAAGCTAGCTGGGTAGTTGACCACAAATGTTGGCACACCAAAATAGTTTGAAATCCAAGTTTCGTGTGGGGAACCAAAGTCATCACCATGTTCAATGGCATCATAGTCTGCATCTTCATCAGAAGCGTGTTCTTGAAGAAGGCTAATGGCATCATCATATGCCACACGCTTGAAAGGCTCTGCAATGTATTTTTTAAGCAGATCAATATCACGTTCTAATGTTTCCAAAGCTTGTGGCGCACGGTCAAGTACTCCTTGAATCATAGCTTTCACATAAGCTTCTTGTAAATCCAGTGATTCGTCATGCGATAAGAATGGGTATTCCGCATCCATCATCCAAAACTCTGTTAAATGACGACGTGTTTTTGATTTTTCGGCACGGAAAACGGGACCAAAATCAAAGACACGACCAAGTGCCATCATCCCTGCCTCAAGGTATAATTGACCCGATTGGCTAAGAAAAGCTGGGTTGCCAAAATAATCTGTTTCAAACAATTCTGTTGTGTTTTCAGCAGCATTTCCTGATAGGATTGGGCTATCAAATTTGATAAAGCCATTTTGATCAAAGAACTCGTATGACGCATAGATAATGGCATTACGAATTTGCATAATAGCAGCCTGACGACGGGAACGTAACCACAAGTGACGATTGTCCATCAAGAAGTCTGTCCCGTGCTCTTTTGGTGTGATTGGGTAGTCTTGTGACTCGCCGATGACCTCAATATCTGTCACATCAAGTTCGTAACCAAATTTTGAACGCTCATCTTCTTTCACCATTCCTTTGACAAAGACAGAGGTTTCTTGGCTCAGGCGTTTGATGGTGTCAAACTTAGCGGTTCCTTCTTCTTCCCCAAAACGCTCAATAAAGTTTGGTTTAAAAGCAACAGCTTGGAAAAAGGCAGAGCCGTCACGTAATTGAAGAAAGGCAATTTTTCCCTTGCCTGATTTGTTGGCAACCCAAGCGCCAATGGTCACTTCTTGTCCTACATACTCTTTTACACCACTAATGGAAACGTATTTCTTGGTCATAATGTCTCTTTTCTATAAATTTATTTTATCTTATGCTTACTTGCTACGGCGTTCCATAAACACATGTAAGCGTCTGACAGCCTCTTTTAAGGTTTCTAAATCAGTAGCATAGCTTAACCTGATATTTTCAGGAGCACCAAATCCCGCACCGCTAACAACAGCCAAGCCAACTTCTTCTAAAATAGCATCCGTAAAAGCTGTCACATCGGTGAAACCCGTCAGCGCCATCGCTTTTTTCACATTTGGGAAGAAGTAAAAAGCTCCTTGTGGTTTCATAACCTCAAAACCTGCCACTTGATTTAAAAGAGGGTAGATGGTATTAAGGCGCTCTTCAAAAGCCAGGCGCATGCCTTCAAGAGAGGATTGATCACCTGCAAAGGCTTCAATAGCTGCATATTGCGAAACCGTTGCTAAATTAGAAGTGGTTTGCCCGATAATTTTACTCATGGCGGCAATAATCTCAGGGTCTCCAACAGCAAAACCAACCCGCCAGCCCGTCATGGCATAACTTTTAGCCACGCCATTGACCGTAATCGTTTGACGACGAATCTCCTCTGAGAGCGTTGAAATCGGTGTAAACTGATTGCCGTTATAGACTAAGGAACCGTAAATATCATCTGCTAAAATGATAATATCATGTGCAACCGCCCACTCTCCAATTTTCTGTAACTCATCTGCTCCATAAATCATTCCTGTCGGATTTGATGGCGAATTAATCAAAACAACTTTTGTTTTGGGTGTTCTTGCCGCCTCCAGTTGGGCAACAGTCACCTTAAATTGATTTTCTTCTAGTCCTTGAACGAAAACGGGTTGACCTTCTGCCATTTTGACTTGGTCAGAATAAGAAACCCAATAAGGGGTTGGAATCAAAACCTGATCACCCGGATCCAAGACAGCCATAAAAAAAGCATAGAGAATATATTTAGCGCCTGTTCCTGCTACAATCTCTTTTGGAGATACCACATAGCCGTATTGGTTTTCCATATAGGTTGCAATGGCTGCTTTTAATTCAGGTAAACCTGAGGCAATCGTATAAAAACTCGCCTTACCATTTTGAATGGATTCAATAGCCTTGTCCTGAACATTTTGGGGTGTTATAAAATCAGGTTCACCTAAGGTTAGACTTAAAATATCACGACCTTGAGCTTTTAAAGCCTTGGCTCTAGCACCCGCTGCCAGGGTTACACTTTCTTCCATTTCCAACACACGTTTTGATAGTTTGGTCATCGTCTCTCCTTTTCATTAGTCTTTCTGTCTTTTCTTATGTCAATCACATAGCAAACAAGTCCGTATCTTGACTTGTCAAACCTTCAATAATGGTCAGGCTATTGATAACTCTTAAATCAAACTTCCTTGGCTAAAATTAGCCATCAACAGTTTATCGTAATCATCTTTGCGCACGAAATAATAAGATTCAAAACAAAAAAAGACCAATATAAAACCAACTTTAAGTTGCCTTGACTACTCTCACCATAAGCGTCCTTTATGATGTGATCCTCTCTATTATAGCAAAAAGCGTGCGATTTCTACTAGACTATCTTGGAAATTTTGTTGAGAAATCAAGAATTCTTGATTTAAACCATCAAAAATCACCTGACCATAAGATGTCGTCAACAGCCGACGGTCTAAAATCAGAATCGCCGATTTCTGTTGCTGACGGCGCACTGTACGACCGATAGCTTGTTTTAGTTTTAGTATCGCCATCGGCAGAAAGTAATCATTAAACGGTTGTTTCCCTTTAGAAACCAGGTAACGACTCATTTTTTTGGTAAAAAGATCCTCAGGATTGTCAAAGGGTAGACGGGTAATCACTTCTATCATGCGATCTGCCTGAACAAAATCAACCCCTTCCCAAAATGACCCCATGCCTAGTAAAATCGCTTGCTCACCCCTATCAAAACGTTTTTTGATGTTATAGGCTGTGCCGCTCTTTTCCTGTGCCAAATGGGGTAATTGCCAATTATCTAGTAATTCAGATACCATTAGCAACTGTTTTTTGGCAGTAAAGAGTACTAAAATAGGTTTGCCTTGCTGCTTAAGTGCGTAAAGTCGTTTAGCGATCGCTTCAACATAAACTTGATCACTAACCTCATTAACCAAAGGCATTTCCTGATCAATCACCAAGAGTTGCTGTTCCTTTTTATCACTTTCGATAGTATGGTAAGTATAATGGTCAATTCCTAACAAATCCGCTAATGTCACTTGCGGACTAATTTGTAAGGTCGCTGAGACAAAATAAGTCTTTAGGGTTTCTGGTAAAAAGCCTTGGAAATTGATAAATTCCTTACTGGTACTATTTAAATAGATCACCCGTTTGTCATTTTGTCTATCCGCACTTACCCAATAATCGTCATTAGTATGGGCAAAAAAGATTTTCAAATCCTGATAATCAGCACCAGTCAATTCCTTAACATAACCGGCTAAACGTGACCAATCAAAAGAAAATCTGTCGCCTTGCCCCTGATAGTAATCACTGGTTAATTGCCCCAACTCAAATGAAATGCTCTCTAACAAGCGTTTTTCTAAGAGCGGTAAAGAACTGGCTAATCTAGCCTGTAACTGCTGTAATATGGTGGTGAGGTTTAGTTGATAACGAGAGAGCTGATCCAGTTGTAACATTAATTTTTGAGCTTCGTCAAAAACCAAGACTTTATTTTTGGCAAAAGATTTATCATCTTGAACACGGTGCAAAAAATAAGCATGATTAGTAATCAATAGACGAACTCTCTTTGCTTTTTCATAACTGGTTCGCCAAAAATCATAATCGTAAAACACCGAGGACTGATTGATGATACCATCATGTTTTATCTGGTCGAAATAGGTCGCAAGACGTTGCTTTTGTTTAATCTCATCAAGATCACCGGTTTCCGTTTCCAAAAGCCAGACCAGTAACTGCATTTTATAGCGATTGACCAAGCGATTCTGATCGTTCTGCTGCAAGCTTTCTGTAAACAACTCTAACTTGAGATAGTTGGCTGGTCCTTTCAAACTATGACAATCCAGATGAAATTGCCCTTGTAAAGCTGCCACTTCATTG
Source organism: Streptococcus castoreus DSM 17536 (assembly GCF_000425025.1). Taxonomy (GTDB): domain Bacteria; phylum Bacillota; class Bacilli; order Lactobacillales; family Streptococcaceae; genus Streptococcus; species Streptococcus castoreus. Next base: position 113,223 of record NZ_KE384294.1, read on the forward strand.
GCCATTAGTTGGTCTTGAAGAATCTTGGCTGGAACACTAACAATAATCTGGTTTTGCTCATCTTGGGCTAAAAGAGGGAGTAAATAGCCAAATGTTTTGCCAATGCCTGCCTGTGCTTGAATAAAACTTGCACCATCTTGATGGTACTGGCGCTCAATCATTTTGGCAAAATTTGTCTGCTGAGACCGCTCTTCTAAACCCAGAAGTGCCCTATTAACGTCTAGATTTTTTGATAGTTGAACGGCAGCCTTTTTCATCTTGGGCTTCGGTAAAAGAATTTGCTTAATTTTGACGTATTTTTGAGGGTCATAGGGTTTAGCTAAGGTCAATCCTTGCTCAATGACCATTGCTGTCTCAAATAAAAGACTATCTGAATAAGCCAAAAGACTTTCTAGGCAGTCACTTGGAAGGCTCTCAATTTTTTGCAATAATTTGATAAATAAAACAGCGGTTGCTTTGGCATCTGCAATAGCTGTGTGTGCATCTGCTAAGTCAAGGTCTAATTGTTCTGACAGATGACCGAGGCTATATTTTTCAAAACTCGGGTAAAAAATCTGGGCTAGTTCAACCGTATCCACACGTGGTGTTAATAAGTCATAACCTTCAAAAAATAGCGCTTCGGCTAATAAATTGGCATCAAAAGTCACATTATGAGCCACAAACACACAATCACTAATCAGATCGTAAATGGTCTTTGCCACCTGTGAAAAATCAGGGGCTTTTGCCAACTGTTCATCCGTAATTCCTGTTAACTGCTTAATATGGTCTGATAAAGGCTCATGAGGGTTAATATCCGTTTGGTAAGTGTCAACAATGTCTTTTCCCTCAACAATCACAATACCAACCTGAATAATAGAGGCATTTATCCCAGCACTAGTAGCCTCCAAATCAATAATGGCATACTTTCTCGTAAATTCATTGCTCATAGTACTCCTATTATATCATGTTTTTGACAGGTTGCTATTTGAACTGTTAAAATAAGCCATCTTAAGACAACTTTGACCAACTTCTGAAGATACCAAAGAGGTTTCAGGCATAAGAAATGATATTCTAAAACAGAAATTGCGGATACCCCCAATAATAACCGCAGAACTTTCAAACCTATTTAAATGCTAAGCTAGAAATGCTTAGAACGAGATGATAAATCAGATTGAATAGTGACTGTCGCTGTGTTTGTTTTATTTTTAATAATTGGGTTTCTTCTCACTTTTGTGGTCAATTTAGAGGCTCTTTGCCCAAGTCATGTTATAATAGAAACCAAAATAGTCTCTCATGTGACAGACATTGATTTTATCAATTTGCCCTCGAAAAGATTATCGCTAATGCCTACATAAAAACTCGATTTTACCAGGTCTTTCAAGTTTTACTGTTAAGTGGAAAAACAACTTTGGCTAAGTCAAAAAATTTAGAAAGGAAAGTCAAGACGACTTTGATTCCCTAAAAACATGACCATTATTACCATAACCAATCCTATTGCGGAAGAAAACACGTATTTATTAGTCAATCAACAAGCCATTCTAGTGATTGATCCAGGAAGCAATGGCAAAGGAATTAGGGATCACATCAAATCTCTTAACAAACCTGTTGCGGCTATCTTACTGACCCATACGCATTACGATCATATCATGAGTTTAGAAGAGGTCCGGCATTTTTGCCAATTCCCCTCTGTCTATGTCGCCAAGGAGGAGGCTAGCTGGCTTTATACCCCTGAATTGAATCTTTCAGGACTTATTCGCCATGCGGATATGCCTAACATCATCTGTCAACCTGCTGACAAGATTTTTCAATATCAGACACCGTACAACATCGCAAACTTTCATTTCTGCGTTGTTCCAACACCTGGTCATTCTACAGGAAGTGTGTCATTTATCTTCCCAGAACAAGGAATTATCTTCAGTGGGGATGCTCTGTTTCGGGAAAGCATTGGAAGAACAGATTTACCTACAGGAAATTTTTCGCAGTTGATAACCAGTATCAAAACACAACTGTTTTCCCTACCTAACCACTATCATGTTTATCCTGGACACGGTCCTTCAACCACTATCAGCCATGAAAAAAATGCCAATCCTTTCTTTAACAATTTCTAAGGGACACAAGTGCAAACAATCTTAAGGATGTCATTGCTAATTATCGTGCCTACAGTCTCCAAAATCTTGTCTCTTTTGTCACTTTTTGGCTAACCTTCACCACGATGAAACTCTCTACTTGCGATACTCATTTTCCACTTTATACCGATAACAACCATTGCTGTACTTTATTTATAGTTTAATCTACTGTAACAGCCACACCTCAAAAGCCAGCCATTGCCATCAACTCTATACGCCATCAGTTAGACAACTGGTGGTTTTGACATTTTCCCCTAAAAAGAACCTCCAACCTAAGTCAGAAGTTCTTATTATTAACGTTTGAGATAACGTCTCATTGAAAGCATTGAACCAAGTGATCCAATAATAATACCGATGACAAACAAGGTACCTATCAGCATATAAAGGTAGGGATTAATGGGATACATTGACAAATTATTCAGCTGTAACTCCTTGATAAAGTGCTTATAGGCAAACTCATAGCCATAATAAATCAAAATAGATGGTAAAATGGCACCTATCAAGCCGACCCAAGCCCCTTCAAAGAAAAATGGTCCTCGAATGTAAGAGTTTTTAGCACCAACCAGACGCATAATTTCAATGTCACGTTGACGAGACATAATGGTCATGCGAACAGTATTTGAAATCAAAAAGACGGCAATAAACAAGAGCAAAGCTGTCCCAATCAGCCCCCAGGTTTGGATCATTTTTGAAAACTTAAAGAGTTTATCCGAATTGATCCCCCCATAATTTGCCTCCTCAACACCATGTATAGCCTTGATTTTCTTGCTAACTGCCTTAACTTGACTGGCGGACTCAGTTTCAACTATGTAAATGTCTTGAAGGGGGTTGGTATCTTCATTGTACATGTTCCAAACATCCCCCAAGGTATCTTGTAATTTCTTTAATTGCTCATCTTTGCTAGAGAAAGTGATTTTTTTAACTCCCTTTAGCTGAGCAATTTTGTCATAAACTTTGTGGTAATTTTCATTGTCAACCTGCTCACCATTAGTGTTTTTCACTACCTTGGCAGCATCTGTTGAATCAACTTGCAAGTAAGCATTAATTTGAATGTTATTCTCAACACCTGAAGCAACACGTTGAATATTGAGTAACGTCGCCGTAAAGACACCAAGCAAGGTTAAAGTTACAGTCACCATGCTAACAGAAGCAAAAGTCATCAATAAATTACGTTTAAGGTTTTTAATGGATTCCCAAATATGACGAAAAAAGTATCTAATCATCGTAGCCATAATCTCCTTCCTCTTCATCACGAACAAGGCGACCATCTTCAATGGCAATAACGCGATGGCGTAACGTATTCACAATGTGACTATTGTGAGTAGCCATCAAAATAGTAGTCCCTTGAAGATTGATGCGCTCAAGCAACCGCATGATTTCCCATGAAATTTCAGGGTCTAAATTCCCTGTAGGCTCATCAGCAATTAGTAGCTTAGGGTTATTAACGATAGCACGAGCAATGGCAACACGCTGTTGCTCACCACCTGATAGTTGATTAGGAAAAGAACGCATCTTGTGTTTCAATCCAACGAGTTCTAGAACTTCTGGGACACGTTTTTTAATATGACGGCGCTTCTCACCAATAACTTCCATAGCATAAGCAACATTTTCAAAAACAGTTTTCTTAGGAAGAAGTTTAAAATCCTGAAAGACCACACCAATATTGCGACGAAGAATCGGAACTTCTCGCCCTTTCATCTTAGTTAAATCAAATTCGCCCACATACAAGTTCCCTGAAGTCAATTTCTCTTCTCGATAAAGAAGCTTAATAAAGGTTGATTTCCCAGCACCTGACGGACCAACCAGATAAACAAATTCGCCTTGATTGACAGAGACATTAATGTCTCTTAGGGCGGTCGTTGAGCGGTGGTATTTTTTAGAAACACCTCTTATTTCAATTAATGCCATCTTTTTCTTCTTTCTTTACAATCATTTTTGTCAACTCACTTGATTAGTCATCACGCATACGCCATTTGAGATAGGCATCAATAAAGCCTTCAATGTCACCATCCATAACTTTATCAACCTGTGCCACTTCAAAATTAGTGCGATGGTCTTTTACCATGGTGTAAGGAGTAAAAACATAGGAGCGAATTTGACTTCCCCAAGTGATTTCTTTTTTATCCCCTTTAAGGGCATTAACTTCGGCTGCTTTTTTCTCTTGTTCCAATTGATAAAGTTTAGCCTGCAACATTTTCATGGCGCGGTCTCGGTTACCGTATTGTGTTCGATCAACGGTAGAAGCCACTACAATTCCAGTTGGAATATGAGTTAAACGTACCCCTGTTGATACTTTATTGACATTTTGCCCACCAGCACCACCTGATCGGAAAGTGTCCATTTTAATATCATCATCACGAATGTCCACTTCAATGGTGTCGTCAAGTTCCGGCATAACCTCAACAGATACAAAAGAGGTATGGCGACGCTTAGCCGAGTCAAAAGGCGAAATACGTACCAGACGGTGAACACCCATTTCTGACTTTAAGAATCCATAAGCATTTGGACCTTCAAAAGAGAGGGTTACAGATTTTATCCCCGCCTCATCTCCTGACTGATAATCTAAGATCTCTACTTTAAATCCTTTGGCATTTCCAAAGCGGGTATACATTCTAAAGAGCATATCTGCCCAATCTTGTGCTTCGGTTCCACCTGACCCAGGATGAATTTCTAAAATGGCATTATTATGATCATACGGCTCTGACAAAAGCAAAGTCATTTCATAACTGGCTAAAATTTGCCCCAATGTCTCTATGCTGATTTCCAACTCTTCCTTGACACTATCATCTTCGTCAAGCATTTCCAAGTATAATTCTGTTTCGTCTGACAACTCTTCCATATTGTGGAAAGTTTCATATTTTAACTTGAGCTCATTTAGTTCTTGTGACGTTTTTTGAGCCACTATATTGTCATTCCAAAAATCAGGTGCCGTCATTTTATTTTCTAAAAGAGCAATGTCCTCCTCTAGACGATCTAAGTCAAAGAGACCTCCTGAAGCTAGTCAACTTCTCTTTATTTTCTACTATTTTTTGACGAATTTCTGCTACTTCCATAAATACGTTCCTTTCTTCTATCATGAACAACCAATGAATACTGCTGACACTAAGCCATGTTTAATCATTCAAACTTTACTTATTTTATCATAAAATCAGGTCTTTTGCTACTTTGCTAGTAGCTGCTTTAGCCCTTTTGCTCTTCATCATCAGTGACAGAAAAAGTTAGTTGTCCTATGGTTTAACTTTTTACACACTCACCTATAGCATGGCACAAATGAGAGAGCTACTCTTAGCCATAACACCCCTAATAATTAAGATACCCTTTGATAGGGGAAAACGAATTTTTGAAAAACCAAATTTAGAATACTACTATCGTAATGGAAATAGGTAACAACTTCAAGACGAAAGGATAACAAATCATGACATTTATAACCGCCCTATTAACAAGGTTATATAGCCTAAAAACAATCAGTCTAAAAAACAAGTAATTGCCTACTCATTGTCCTAGAAAAAACTTAAACAAATCTTAATACTAACAAAGGCAATGACAATCCGCTATGTTCTCTCAGCAATTTTTCCTATTGTCAGCTTAACCAAGATTCATTGAGCCACTTCGTCAACCAATCGCTGACACATTTGCCTGTAAAATATCCTCAATCAAAGAAAAGCAATATGTTCAAAGGTCATCACATGCCCCAAACTCATCTAGGTATTTCCCACAAGTAACTCCTTTCTCGCTACAAATTTTCCATATCAAAAATGCTAGCAAGAAAATGACAGCGCATTCTAAGACACAAGTAAAAAAGAACTTGAAATAGTCTCCAAGCCCTTGTAGGAATTGATCTTTCTTTGTTGATTTCTCAACACAATGATGCAACAAATTACTATAATTGTTCAACAATAGCACAAAGTTGCGCTAAATGATCTAAATGCTGATCTGCTTGACTCTGGTCAATACCATAACGATAGTCAGTAATCGCAAGCACTGTCATTCCAGACGCTTTGGCAGCAGCAATTCCTTTTTGACTGTCTTCCACAACAAGCAACTCATCTTTAGGAATGCCAAGTTGCTGTGCTGCTTTATCATAAATTTCAGGGTGTGGTTTCCCGTGAGTGACGTCTTCACGCGCTAAAATCACATCGAAGAAAGGGCTCATTTGGCTGCTATCTAGAGCTAATAAAATATCCGTTTGACTAGAATTTGAAGCAAGAGCAAGCTTGATTCCCCTTTTTCGTAATGCTTCAAGGCAGGGCTTAACTTCTGAAAAAATAAGCTCCTGATAAGGTGGTTTATGATCTAATTTGTAGGCTTCATAATCAGCGGCGACAACTTTTACCTGATCTGGACTAAAATGATTAGCAAGTAAGTCTTTCCAAATTTCTTGAAGATTACCACCAATAAAATCTTTAGGACTAAGGTTCTCAATTGTGATACCTTTAGCTCTCAAAAACATGTCACGTCGTTTAAAATAGAAGGGTTCAGTATCAAACAAAACCCCGTCCATGTCAAAAATAATGCCTTTAATCATCAGACTCCTCCTTATATAATGTATTTAGGTTGTTAAAGGTAACCTATAATCCTTTATCGACTAAGTATTATTCAGTTTTACTGTATAATATTGTTATTAGATAGAGTGTACTCGTCTCCTCCTTGAGATTTAATCTCGTAATCGAAAGAGTGAGTCCTCTTTCTTTTTATTCTAACATAATGATCATTAAAACAGTCAAAAAACCAGTACTGATAAACAAACATGACTTGTTAAAATACCACAACTTACCCATCTATCATTGTTACTTTTCTTACAACTTTGCCTTTTGTTTACTCTTAATAATGGGTCTTTCTGAGGTAAAGATTGCAAAAATAACAATAATTTTCTATAGTTGTAGTAATCAAACACGATAAGGAAAAGACGATTATGAAACTAAAACGACAGACGCATTTGGTAAAAATAGGTGCCCCTGTAACCATTTTGATTGGTAATGATCGCAAAATAACTCTCTGGAATGGTCAAAGCATTGCATTTGATTTACCAGAAGGTGAAACAATGCTTACAATAAAGCATAGCAGGCAAGTAGCCAAGCGAGTAACCGCCCAAGACCAACTGATCCTAAAGGATAACCCTTTAAACTTAGTTTTGTTTTGGGGAGGTGTCCTGCTTATTTTAGGAAGTCATGTGTTTTTATCCTTTGATAATAATTTGCTCTTTTACCTCACTCTTACTGGTTTTATTAGCCTTGCTAGTAGCTATTTGGTTCCAAGATTCCAGTGGAAAATGACTTGAGCTTTTCTACTAGCTAATGTTATCACCTAAAAAAACGAACGGTCCTTATTCTGGTCATTTAGACCTTGAGAGTCGCTCGTTTTTTGTATTAAAGCCAACTAATATCTAGCTTGACTTTCTAAATGCCTCACACTGTCTAACGTAGTCTGCTGCTTTTTCTGTTATCCTTTCAAATTGACCCTTACTCGCCAGCTGGTTAAATTCGCCACCAATGCCAAGTACCTCTGCTCCAGCAGCAAACCATTCCTTGAGATTGTTGAGATTGACCCCACCAGTGACCATGACATTTATTTGCGGCAAAGGAGATTTAATTGCCTTGATAAAGGACATGCCAACCGTTGAACCTGGAAAAATCTTGACCATATCAACACCTGATTCTAAAGCCGTAACAATCTCAGTGACAGTCATACATCCAGGAAAATAAGGAATTCCATAACGATTACAGACAATAGCTGTCGCTTGGTTAAAACTAGGCGCCACGATAAATTGAGCACCAGCTAAAATAGCCTGACGAGCTGTTCCCTCGTCCAAAACGGTTCCAGCACCAATTAGAACATCCGAAGCATTCTTCAAGCGATTTTGAAGTTGACAAATGATTTCACTAGCAAAAGGATTGGTGTAGGTCACCTCGACAGACTTGATGCCACCTTCAATGCTGGCTAAGCTACATGCTAGCGCTTCTTCTACAGACTCACCTCGAACAACTAACACAAGTTTGTTAGCTTTAAGCTTAGTCATCGTCTCTAGTTTTCCCATTTTATCACCTCTGAACATCACGTTTGTTTTCTAAAACAGCCTCCACTTGTCGAGGGGAGGTATAAAGTTGATCGTCTGCCACAGTGCATTTCAAACTTGCTGTCGCTACTGCAAAATTAAGACAAGTCCTCATATCTTTGCCCTGCATGAATTGATAGAGTAAGCCTGCCACAAAAGCATCGCCACTTCCCACCCGTTGTAAAACAGGCGTGCTAATTTCAACTGATTCTTGGTAGTGACCTGCATAAGCATATGCCTTAAAATGGTTGTTACCTTGGGCATCACTTTCTCGCTCTGTATGAAAAATAGCTTGAAGCTGGTAACGATGATAAAGTCCTGCCAGGCGCTCCTCAATCATCTTGGTATCAGCACTATTTCTATCAAACATACCAAAGTCACTGTCATCCAACAACAAAGGTTCCATACCAAAAACAAGGTCAGCATAAGCCGCAAAGTGCGAAAAAATAAGTTTAGCAGCAGACACAGAAATCATAGACGACCGAAAATTCAAATCAAAGGAAATACAAATTGCCCGTTTCTTGGCCTCAATAGCAAGCCTTTCAATTAAGTCTTGACTGACCTTACCAAGTGCCAGACTGATTCCACTAAAATGAAAATGAGTGACTCCCTCAAAAATCTGAGTAAAATTAAGATTGTCAGCAGTCATTTCTGTAAAACTCGAATCACAACGGTCATAGTAAACCTGGCTGGAACGGCAACCAAAACCATTTTCGAGATAGTAAATCCCCACTCGCTTGCCCTGCCAAGTTAACAAACTCGTGTCAACACCACTTTGTTGTAAAAACCGCTCAAAAGCATGACCCGAAGGATTGTCTGGCAAAGCCGTTAATAACCCTGTTGCTCCCCCAAAACCTGCCAAGGTTCTAGCAATATTGACTTCTGAACCACCAAAAAAGAGCTGGGCATCGCAGCCATTTGATAGGGACTGGTCTAGACTGACGCGAATCAGTGGATCGCCAACCAATAATAATTTAGCCATGAGACCTCTCTTTCCATAAATGTAAGGTTATTTTTTAAGAACCTCTTCAAGATAAGTTACCAATTCTGACGGTTCTGCATTCGCAAAGAAATACTCTTGGAAACGTTCTCCAGAAATCGTTTCTTTTAAAAACGCTTGGTCAATATCCTTTAAAATCGTAAACAAATCACGGTAAGTAAGCTGTTTCAAATCATCTAAAATACGAGCATTACGTTGCTCCGGAATGGCACGTTCTTTAGGATAGCCACCACCCATTGGCTCTGCAAATAGACGCTCAAAAATCAAAGTTAAATTTAGCTCTGCTCCCCAACCAAAACCCTTAGCAAAAGGAATTGATAGGGCATTGCCCCCATTAATTTGAGAAAAAAGGTAAGCTTCCGTTGGTTCACTTGCAAAACCACAAGTCACACCTGGAAAACTATTTAGAGCAAGCATCGCCCCAACACCTGTGCCGCAGCCTGTCACCACAAAATCAGCTGCCTTAGTGGTTAATAAAATGGATGCTAGTAAACCATTTTGAACATATGTCAACTGGCTTTCTCCATCTTTCCCATACATCCCGTAATTGAAAACCTCGTAACCATGTTTATCAGTTACTGATTTTAAAGCATCGTAAATCATACCGTTTTTAGCGGCTTGACTATTTTCATTAATTAATGCAATTTTCATGTTAAGTCTCTTTCTATTTTCTGTTTAAGGTTGTTTTCCGATATAGGCTAAAATACCACCATCAACATAAAGGATATGCCCATTGACAAAATTACTAGCATCGCTAGCCAAAAAGATGGCTGGACCAGCTAAATCTTCAGGAGTTCCCCAACGAGCTGCTGGTGTTTTAGCGATAATAAATTGGTCAAATGGATGACGGCTACCATCTGGTTGACGTTCTCTCAAAGGCGCTGTTTGAGGAGTAGCAATATAGCCAGGACCAATCCCATTACATTGAATATTAGCTTCTCCAAATTCTGAAGCGATATTTTTGGTTAACATTTTTAGACCGCCCTTGGCAGCTGCGTAAGCACTGACCGTTTCACGCCCCAACTCACTCATCATTGAACAAATATTAATGATTTTCCCATGCCCTTTTTTGATCATCGATGGTAGAACTGCTTTTGACACGATGAAAGGGGCATTCAAGTCAATGTCAATCACTTTGCGAAAATCTTCTGCAGCCATATCAAGCATCGGTGTTCGTTTGATAATCCCTGCATTATTCACTAAAATATCAATCACACCAACTTCTGCTTCGATTTGCGACACCATTTTCTGAATCCCTGCCTCATCTGTCACATCACAGACATAGCCATGTGCTTCAATGCCTAATTCCTGATAGGCCGCCAATCCTTTATCAACCAAATCTTGATGAATGTCATTAAAAACAATAGTAGCACCTGCCATGGCGTAAGCTTTAGCAATTTCAAAACCAATACCATAAGATGCACCTGTTATCAAGGCAATTTTGCCTTCTAACGAAAAGATAGATTCCATTGTATCACCTCTCATTTAAAATTAAGTAAACCTGTTTACCAAAACTATAACAAAGTAAACTGGTTTTGTCAATCTTTTTCTTAGTAAACGATTTAGAAAATGACTCTTCCAAAAATATCTTAGCAAAAGATCCTAGACATTTCCTACATTAAGGTCCTTTTTTGACCATTTCTTTCATTAAATGTTGCTAAAAAGACGCATTTTGCGATTTTTACAGCCGCATTTTTCCTTTTGCTTTAAAAAAATAAATACAAAAAAGTATTGACAAGAGGGGTTGAAAGCGCTACAATATTTTTAAGTAAACCGGTAAACCAAAAGGAGCTTAACGATGATTGCTATTATTATTACGGGTCATGGTCACTTTGCTAGTGGGATTTTATCGTCATTAGAATTAATTGCAGGAAAACAAGACAAGCTAACTGCCATTGATTTTACTGCTGGTATGACATCTTCTGATGTCCATGATCACTTGTCCCACGTGTTGAACTCAGAAGATGAAACACTTATCCTTTGTGATCTTTTAGGCGGAACCCCATTTAAAGTGGCTGCTACTTTAATGGAAAACACCCCTGAAGCGACGGTTAATGTCTTAGCTGGTCTTAATTTAGCCATGCTGATTGAAGCAATTTTTGCAAGACAAACTGATGTAACCTTTGATGAACTGGTTGCCAAGATCCTGACTAGCTCTAAAGAAGGCATTCTTGACTGGAAATCCCTTTCTGAACAAGAAGAATCCCCAACAGATGATGACGGAGGTATTTAATGACAAAACAATTAAAAACGATTGCAATAGAGCCAGTTGTACAACCCGAACGCTATTGCCAGACTTCCTTTTTAACAAAAGATGACATCAAATCAGCTATTGAGTTGGCAATCAAACAAATTCATCTTAATATGACTTATTTTGGAAAGGATTTTCCAACTCCAGCAACCCAAAATAATCAATATGCCATTATGGACAATACTGAATGGACCAATGCCTTTTGGACGGGCTGTCTCTGGCTTGCTTATGAATATACTGATGATGAAGCCATCAAATCTCTAGCACAGGCAAATAACTTGTCCTTTCTAGACCGTGTAAACAAAGATATTGAACTTGATCATCATGACCTCGGTTTTCTTTATACTCCTTCTTGTATGGCTGAATGGAAGTTGCTAAAAACTCCCAAAGCAAGAGAAGCGGCCTTGAAAGCAGCCGATAAATTAATTGAACGTTATCAGGAAAAAGGCGGTTTTATTCAAGCTTGGGGACAACTCGGTAAAAAAGAAGATTACCGTCTAATCATCGATTGTTTATTAAATATTCAGTTGCTCTTCTTTGCAGCTGAAGAAACCGGTAATGATAAATACCGTGACATGGCAATCAATCATTTCTATGCTTCTGCTAACAATGTCATTCGCGATGATGCTTCTGCCTACCATACTTTCTACTTTGATCCTGAAACTGGTAAACCAATCAAGGGAGTAACTAGACAAGGCTATAGTGATGATTCTGCCTGGGCAAGAGGACAGGCTTGGGGCATTTATGGTATTCCATTAACCTATCGTTTTTTGAGAGAGCCTCAACTCATCCAATTATTTAAAGGCATGACGCATTACTTCTTAAATCGCTTACCCGAGGATAAGGTTTCTTATTGGGATCTCATTTTTGGAGATGGTAGTGGACATGCTAGAGATAGTTCTGCCACAGCAGTCGCTGTCTGTGGGCTTCACGAAATGTTAAAAGAGTTGCCAGAAACTGATCCAGATAAGCAAACTTACCAAGCCGCTATGCACAGCATGTTAGGTTCACTCATTAAAAACTATGCTAATAAAGACCTAAAACCGGGCGCTCCCCTTCTTCTTCATGGTGTTTATTCTTGGCATTCTGGAAAGGGAGTTGATGAAGGAAATATCTGGGGCGATTATTATTACTTAGAGGCCTTGTTACGTTTCTATAAAGATTGGGAACCTTATTGGTAAACCTCTTAATTTAAATATAAAAACCACTTTAAAAGGAGATTTTATGACACAACCAAACATTATTATGACCCGAGTTGACGAACGCTTGATTCATGGTCAAGGTCAATTATGGGTAAAATTCCTCAACTGCAATACTGTCATTGTCGCTAATGATGCTGTTTCCGAGGATAAGATTCAACAATCCCTCATGAAAACAGTAATCCCATCAAGTATCGCTATGCGCTTCTTTTCCATCCAAAAGGTGATTGACATTATTCATAAAGCAAACCCCGCTCAAAATATTTTTATCGTGGTCAAAGACTTGCAAGATGCTTACCGCTTAGTTGAAGGTGGTGTCCCAATTAAAGAAATCAATATTGGAAATATTCACAAAACAGATGACAAGGTTGCTGTGACCCAGTTCATTTCTCTTGGAGAAGAGGACAAGTCTGCTATTCGTATGTTAGCTCATGATCACAACATTGTATTTAACACCAAAATAACTCCAGCTGGCAGTAACAGTGCCTCTGAAGTCAATATTTTAGATTATATTTAAATAAAGGAGATTGATATGGATATCAATTTGTTACAGGCACTCTTAATTGGTCTTTGGACAGCCTTTTGTTTCAGCGGCATGTTATTAGGTATCTACACTAACCGCTGTATTATTCTCTCTTTTGGGGTGGGAATTATCTTGGGAGATTTGCCAACTGCCCTCAGCATGGGAGCCATTTCAGAATTAGCTTATATGGGATTTGGGGTTGGTGCTGGTGGAACCGTTCCTCCTAATCCAATTGGTCCTGGTATTTTTGGAACTTTAATGGCTATCACAAGTGCTGGTAAAGTCACACCTGAAGCTGCTTTGGCACTCTCAACACCGATTGCAGTTGCCATTCAATTTCTTCAAACATTTGCCTACACCGCTTTTGCAGGAGCACCTGAAGCTGCTAAAAAACAATTACAAAAAGGCAACATCAAAGGTTTCAAAATTGCTGCCAACGGTACCATCTGGGCTTTTGCAGTTATTGGTTTAGGACTCGGTTTATTGGGTGCCTTGTCAATGGACACACTGCTTCACTTAGTTGATTATATTCCACCTGTCCTTTTAAGCGGCTTAACCGTTGCTGGTAAAATGTTACCTGCTATTGGATTTGCAATGATTTTATCTGTCATGGCTAAAAAAGAACTTATTCCTTTTGTGTTGATTGGTTATGTTTGCGCTGCCTATCTCCAAATTCCAACAATTGGTATCGCTATTATCGGAATTATTTTCGCCTTGAATGAATTCTACAATAAACCTAAACAGGTCGAAACAACAAGTGTACAAGGAGATCAACAAGATGACTGGATCTAATAAATTAACAAAAAATGACTACCTTAAAACAGCTTTTAGAGCTTTCTTCTTACAAAACGGTTTTAATTATAGCAACTATCAAGGAATCGGTTATGCCAACGTTATCTACCCTGCCTTGAAAAAACATTTTGGCAATGATAAAGCTGGTTTGCATCGAGCGCTCGAAGAAAACTGTGAATTTTACAATACTAATCCTCACTTCTTGCCATTTATCACAAGTTTACACTTGGTCATGCTAGAAAACAAACGTCCTGAAGAAGAGACTCGCAATATCAAAATGGCATTGATGGGACCTTTGGCAGGCATTGGGGACTCTTTATCACAATTTTGTTTAGCCCCTCTCTTTTCAACCATTGCGGCTTCATTAGCAAGTGATGGCTTAATCTTGGGACCAATCCTCTTCTTCCTAGCCATGAATATTATTCTGACAGCCATTAAAATTGCTTCTGGACTGTATGGTTATAAGGTTGGAACAAGCTTCATTGATAAGCTTAGTGAACAAATGGCAATTGTCTCAAGAATGGCAAATATTGTTGGGGTAACCGTTATTGCTGGATTAGCGGCTACATCTGTAAAAATAAGTGTACCAATTACCTTTGCTGCAGGTAAAGTTGATGCTGCCAATACGGCTCAAAAATTTGTAACAATTCAAGGAATGCTTGATAAGATTGCACCTGCCCTTCTCCCAGCCCTCTTTACTCTCCTTATGTACTACCTCATTAAAAGTAAAAAATGGACAACCTACAAATTGGTTATCCTTACCGTTATTATTGGGATTATCGGTAGTTGGCTAGGTATTTTAGCTTAATGTTCATTGAGCCTCTGTTATGAACGTATTGGAAGATTTCCATGACGGATTAGCAGGGCTCTTTTCTTTTGGAAAGGAGAATTTCTATGTCTTTAGCCATAACTCACTTCAAGGAACATCTTAACCTTTCTTTTTGCAGGGATTATATTCTAAACTACCATAAAATTACCTACAAAGAGCAAAAAAGGCTTGCTGATCTTCTTTTGGACAATACTTTTTTATTTACTGATAATTGGGATATGGAGCCCTGTCAGACACCTCAACAGTTAGATCCTATTACATGGAGCCAAGCGGTCACAGATGATCCTGAGTGGAACTTTATGTTGAACCGACAGACCTACCTGCAAAAACTCATTCTTGCTTATCTCGTTGAAAGACAGGAATGCTACCTTCTAAAGCTCAAGCAACTTATTTTCAACTGGATTGACACAAACGTACCATTACAACCTCATACTCTTGCAACTCGGACGTTGGATACTGGTATTCGTTGTTTTTCCTGGGTTAAGTGTCTTATTTATCTCAAATGCTTTAATTTCTTAACCACTAAGGAAGAAGCCACCATCCTTGATGCCTTAGAAAAGCAGATCCATTTTCTTCATACCAATTACCTTGATAAATATAGCCTTAGTAATTGGGGGATTTTACAGACTACTGCTATTCTTCTAGCTAATCATTACTTTAGCGAGCAATTAGACATTGCACCAGCCGTCGCATTTGCCAAAAAAGAATTACCCCTTCAAATTTCTCTCCAAATTCTTGAAGATGGTAGTCAATTTGAACAATCAACCATGTATCATGTCGAAGTTCTTAAATCACTTTTAGAATTAGCCGCCTTAGCACCGACTTATCTCCCACAACTAAAACCAACTCTTTTTGCAATGAGTGACTATATCCTAAAGATGACTGGACCTGATCACAAGCAAATTCCTCTAGGAGATAGTGATGTCACAGACACTAGAGACATCTTAACCTTAGCTGCTACCCTTCTTGAAGAACCTCGTTTCAAGGCAGCAGCCTTTAAAAATCTTGATATTGATAGCCTTCTTCTACTTGGTCAAGAAGGTGTTCAACGCTTTCAACAACTCCCTTTAGAAATACCGAAAGCTTTTGCCCACCATTTTCAAGACTCTGGGCACGTTATTATTAAAGAAAAGGATTATTACTTATTCTTTAAAAATGGTCCTATAGGAAGCTCTCATACGCACAGTGATCAAAATAGCCTTTGTCTTTATGTCAAAGACAAACCCATTTTTTGCGATCCTGGTCGCTACACCTATAAAGAAAATAGCTTACGTTATGCCCTAAAAAGCGCTAGCTACCATACCACAGCCTTTCTAGAAGACCAAGAACCAGAAATCATTCAAGGCTCCTGGTCCTACCTTTCTTATCCCAAATCTCATTTTTGTCAATTACGCCAAAAAGCGCACGCTTATCTGATTGAAGGAAGTTATCAAACCCAATTTACCGATAGGGAAAACTACCAGCAAGACCGGCAAGTCATTTGCCTACCTGAGGGCATATTTTTGATTTTAGATCATATCAAAGCTAAAGGAGGGCACCGGTTAGTGACCCAATTTATCCTTGATGACCAAGTAGAGGTACAGCCAGATAAAATTCATCAGTTAAAAATCATCAGTGACACTCCTTTTGAGATTGAAACAACTCCACTTTCCAAATGTTACAACCAATGCTTGACCAGCAAGAAATTGATCAAGCGCAAATCCTTTCAAAACCAAGGTTACGATAGCACGCTCTTGGTTCCTGAAGAAACCGAAGTGACAGTACTCACGCCATTACAAACAGGTCATTTGACACCCATTCCAAAAGCTCTTGCTTGGAATATTAGAGGAAAAAATTTTAATTATAGCCTTTGTGTCCTACAAGAAGATTTAGTGAGAGGGGAAAAGCTTGTTCTCTTAAATGGTTATAAAATTAGAGGAAAAGTGGTTGTTATCGACCACATAAAGAATGAGATTATTCGGCTTAAACACTAAATAAATTGCCTATTCATATGTTATAATAATACTAATCATTACTATACAAAAGGAGTGTATGCAATGCAGCGCAAAGTAACCATTAGAGATATTGCTGAATTGGCTAAAACTTCCAAAACGACAGTTTCCTTTTATTTAAATGAGAAATTCGATAAAATGTCAGAAGAAACAAAAAGTCGCATCAAAGAGGCCATCGAAGCCACTAACTATAAACCAAGTATTGCTGCCAGAAGCTTAAATGCAAAATCAACCAAGCTGATTGGCGTGGTTATTGGCGATATTACCAATAGTTTTTCAAATCAAATTGTCAAAGGAATCGAAAGCAAAGCACAAGAATTTGGCTACCAAATTATCATTGGTAATAGTAACTACGACCCCTCTCGTGAAGATGAGTTAATCGAAAAAATGCTTAATCTAGGGGTTGATGGTTTTATTATTCAGCCAACATCCAATTTTAGAAAATACTCACGAATCATTAACGTCAAGAAAAAGCATGTGGTTTTTTTTGATAGCCAACTTTACGAACACCGCACAAATTGGGTCAAAACTAACAATTACGATGCGGTATACGACACCATTCAGCAATGCATTAACAAAGGGTATCAAAACTTCATCATGATTACGGGGAATCCAAATCTTCTCAGCACACGTATTGAGCGTGCCTCAGGTTTTATCGATGTCTTAGAAGCTAACCACCTTGATTATCAGCAAATGATTATCGAAGAAAACCAAACAAGTTCTGATACCATTGCTCAATTTCTACAACACTCCCTAACCGAGAAAAGTCTCGTATTTGTTCCCAACTGCTGGGCACTGCCAAAAATTTTCACCGCCATGAAAACCTTGGACATTAATTTACCAGAAACTGGTCTCGTTGGCTTTGATAATACCGAATGGACGAAATTCTCCTCACCTAGTATTACCACAATTATTCAACCCGCCTATGAAGAAGGAGAGCAGGCTACAAAGATTTTAATTGACGATATTGAAGGGCTTAGCAAAGAAGCTAAGCAACAAATTTTTGACTGTCAAGTTAATTGGCAAGAGTCTACCTTCTAGTCTTTTTTACAACCGACTAGATAAAAAAAGTTGCGATTAGTGACCTTAACAATCCTAAGGTTCAGATGATGTTTTCTTAAGGAATGTTACATCACATTAAGAAAGCAAGAAAGTGCTATTATTCTTATCAATAAGAGGAAAAACAAAGAGGAACTCCGAATGCCTATCACCATTATTTCTCAGCTATCATTTCTCAACTCACTAGAAGATAAAGTCATCTTCATCAACAAAAGATATATGACCACTATTCCTAATCATAGTTCCAGAACCCTTTCACTTCCTGACAGCATCAATGGTTCATCCACTTATTCTTTATCCTGCAATCGGTTAGGCTTTCCCGCTATTAAGATTCAGGAGGGTGATACCATTTTTGTTGTCAATAATCCTTATTATAGGATTGCCATTATCGTGGTTTTACTCTGCTTTCTCAGTGTAATTTGCTTGAAATTTTCAACTATCCAACTCCCCTCTTTTTACGATCAATATTCTCTACTCCTTAATACTTTCTTGATATCAATGGTAAATTTTATTCCCCGTTATCGCCTTATCAAAGATGCCCCCAACTTGCACATCTAAGTTTTTAACATTAAAAAAGGTTCGAGACAACCAATCTCAAACCTTTTTTGTTACAACTAGATCGCTTTTTCATCTTGACCAAGTGAGCGCTGAACAGCTTTCACAAGTTCAACAAGAGCAACCATCAAGAGACTTCCGACAATGACCACCAACCATTGGGTGAGCGACAAGTGAGTCACGTGGAAGAATTTGTTAAATCCAGGAACAATTACTGTTGCCATCAAGGCTACAAAGGCTACTGGAATAGAGTAATTAAATAATTTATTCTTGAATAAACCAACCGTAAAGACTGATTGGTAAACCGATTTCACATTATAAGCATGTACCAATTGAATCAAACCAAGGGTCACATAAGCCATCGTCAGGGCATCAGCATGTACTTCTTTATAAGCCGTATGCTCTGGGAACATCAAAGCAAATCCATAAACACCAAGAACCAACATGGTTTGGAAAGCGCCTTGGTAAAGGATAGCTTCTTTTACCCCACCATCAAAGAAACTTGATTTACGTCCACGAGGTTTGTGTTTCATAACACCTGGTTCAGCAGGTTCAACACCAAGGGCAATAGCTGGTAAGGTATCTGTTACCAAGTTAATCCAAAGTAAGTGAACAGGTTGAAGCACATCCCAACCAAACAAGGTAGCAAGGAAGATGGTAAAGACTTCTGCCATGTTCGCAGAAAGTAAGTATTGGATTGTTTTTTGGATATTTGAAAAGACCTTGCGTCCTTCTTCAACCGCAACGATAATAGTTGCAAAGTTATCATCTGCAAGAACCATATCAGAAGCTCCCTTAGAAACCTCTGTACCTGTAATCCCCATTCCGATACCAATATCAGCTGTTTTAAGAGATGGCGCATCATTAACCCCATCACCAGTCATGGCAACAACCTTGCCTTCATTTTGCCAAGCCTTAACGATACGAACTTTATGCTCAGGAGATACACGGGCATAAACAGAATATTGTTTGAACACTTTTTGGAAGTCTTCGTCTGATAGTTCGTTGAGTTCAGCACCTGTAAAGACATGATCAACACCATCGTCTTCAATGATACCAAGACGTTTAGCAATAGCCTCTGCTGTATCTTGGTGGTCACCAGTAATCATGATTGGACGAATACCAGCTTCCTTAGCCACCTTAACGGCTTGCGCTGCTTCAGGACGTTCAGGGTCAATCATACCAACCAAACCAGAGAAGACAAGCTTAGCTTCAACAACTTCCGATTCTAAAGTTGGCAAAGTATCAGAATATTTGTAGGCCATCATCAAGACGCGAAGAGCTTGCTTAGCAAGGCTCTTATTGGTGTCAAGAATAGCTTGTTTATCAGCATCTGTAATCGGACGAACTTGCCCATTTTCTTCAATTTGAGTGAGACGCTTCAACAACTGGTCGGGAGCCCCTTTAACAGCAATGAAGTATTTGCCATCAGCTTGCTTATGAATAGTAGACATCAATTTACGCTCAGAATCAAATGGCAATTCTGCCACACGTGGTTCTGACGTCAAGACCTCACGAACATCAAAATTGTGATCTAAACCAAATTGTACCAAAGCGGTTTCTGTCGGATCACCTATCAATTTACCAGATGGATCAACTTTTGTATCATTAGCAAAGTTCATCACACGAAGGGTATTATTGTCAAAGGCAATATCAACAGATGAACTCTGAAGTGTCCCGTTAGTATAAACTTTTTCAACGGTCATTTGGTTCATTGTCAAAGTGCCTGTTTTATCTGATGCGATGATTTCAGTAGACCCCAATGTTTCAACCGCTGGTAACTTACGGATGATTGCATGACGTTTGGCAAGTACCTGTGTCCCAAGAGAAAGCACAACTGTAACGATAGCCGGTAACCCTTCAGGAATAGCAGCAACCGCAAGTGCCACTGAAGTCATTAGCCCCTCAAGTGGGTGTTGACCACGCAAGAAAACACCTACTGCAAAAGTCGCCGCTGCAATCACAAGGATAGCATAAGTTAGAATTTTAGAAAGGTTGTCAAGGTTTTGCTTCAATGGGGTATCTGTTTCATCAGCATTAGCAAGCATACCAGCAATGTGTCCAACTTCAGTATACATCCCAGTATTCGTCACAACACCCATCCCTCGACCATAAGTCACGTTTGAGTTTTGGTACCCCATATTGACACGATCACCAATACCGGCATCCTCAGAAACAGGTGTTGACAAGTCTTTTTCAACGGGAACAGATTCACCAGTCAAAGCTGCCTCTTCGATTTTTAAAGAATTCACTTCTAAAAGACGCATATCGGCTGGAACAACATCGCCTGCTTCTAGCAAGACAATATCACCAGGAACTAATTCTTTAGAATCCACTTCAATCACATGTCCATCACGGCGAATGCGAGCCAGTGGACTTGACATTGATTTTAAAGCTTCAATAGCCGCCTCTGCTTGACCCTCTTGGTAAACACCAAATGCCGCATTCAAAACGACGACAGCCAAGATGATAACCGCATCTGTCAGACCCTCCATGCCCTCAGTGATGACTGAAAGCACTGCCGCAACCAATAAGATGATAATCATTAAATCCTTGAATTGATCCAAGAATTTCATCAAAACACTACGTTTCTCACCCTCTGTCAGCTCGTTACGACCATATTCAGCTAGACGTTTTTGTGCTTCTACACTTGTCAAACCCTCACGGCTAGTCTCCAACTGAGTCAATACCGTTTCTTCATTTTGCGTGTAAAACGCTTCATGTCTTTGTTCTTTCGACAAATTAGTACCTCCCTTAAGTCTTTTTATCCTGCATCAAATAAAAAAACCTGTTTATTTTTCTTAAACAAGTCTCGCTGTTTCAGATTGTACCGGAAATCGAAATTCCGTATTGACGATACAATCACGGCTAACCGTCTGCTACTCCCTTGATATAATAATTATTATAGTAAAAATATCAACGAAAAACAAGAAAAAAACACTAAAAAATAGAGAAAAAACCAAAAATCATCAGATGATTTTTGGTTTTATTTGTTGTTTTTTATTATATTTTAACTTTTTTGGTGTTATTTAGGGATTTTTATAACTTTTTTATCTGATGATTTTTTTGATTACTCGTCATCAGTCTCAGGAAAGGTCCATCTTAACTCAAGTTGATAGCTCGCAAAAGACGTTTCCGTATTGACTTGCAATAAGTCATAGTGAAGAATCAAACACTGATCTGCTTGATACCATTGATAATGGTGTGTATCTGTTAGAAATGGTTGAATCCCCATAGGTGTTGGAAGAGTAATTAAGACCTTTTTCCCCACCAAAAATTTCATGATAGACTGCGGTTTGGAAAAACGACTCATGGTTAATGCCGTTTTATTATACTTGATGACAACCTTTTCCTTGTCATTATTTTGGTAAATCAGGTACTGGTAGCCCGCCTTTTCTCTCCATTCACAGTCATAAATTTCTTGAATAATTTCTGTCTCATCTCCAAAATGAATATGATTAGTTAGCTGTAATTTCATAGGCTCTCTTTCTATTCCATTCTCACTTGCCTATTCTATCAATTTCTCCTCATTTTATCAATTTTTGTTATAATAAGACTATGAATGAAAAAGTATTTCGTGACCCTGTTCACAACTATATCCATGTTAACAATCAAATGATTTATGACCTCATTAATGCGAGAGAATTTCAGCGTTTGAGACGTATCAAGCAGGTTCCTACAACCTCCTTCACCTTCCACGGAGCAGAGCACAGTCGCTTTTCACACTGTCTAGGTGTTTATGAAATTGCCCGTCGTGTCACAGCTATTTTTGAAAAAAAATATACCAACATCTGGAATCAGGAAGAAAGCCTAGTAACGATGACTGCTGCACTTTTGCACGATATTGGTCATGGTGCCTATTCTCATACCTTTGAGACCCTTTTCCATACTGATCACGAGACTTTTACTCAGGACATCATTACCAACCCTAATACCGAAGTCAATGCAATTTTGGTACGCCATGCCCCTGATTTTCCAGATAAGGTAGCCAGCGTGATTAATCACACCTATCCCAACAAGCAAGTTGTCCAACTCATCTCTAGTCAAATTGACTGTGACCGTATGGATTATCTCTTGAGAGATTCTTATTTCTCCGCTGCTAATTATGGTCAGTTTGATTTAATGAGAATCTTACGGGTTATCCAACCAGTTGAGGATGGTATTGTTTTTGATCGCAGCGGGATGCACGCTGTGGAGGACTATATCGTCAGCCGTTTTCAAATGTATATGCAGGTCTATTTTCACCCTGCTAGCAGAGCTGTCGAATTGATTCTCCAAAACCTGCTAAAACGAGCTAAGAAATTATACCCCGATCAAAAGAATTATTTCAAGAAAACCGCCCCCAGTCTTATTCCTTTCTTTGAAAAAACTGCCACGTTGAAAGATTATCTATCTTTAGACGATGGGGTGTTAAATACTTACTTCCAAGTTTGGATGATAAGTGAAGACCATATCTTATCGGACTTAGCTAGCCGCTTTATTAACCGCAAAATTCTAAAATCGGTCACCTTTGATCAAGACTCCCAAGAAGATTTGGAACGACTCCGCCAGTTAGTCGAATCAGTCGGTTTTGATCCTAATTACTATACAGGTATCCATATCAACTTTGATTTGCCTTATGACATCTATCGACCAGCATTAGAAAAACCCCGAACACAGATTGAGATGATCCAAAAAGACGGTAGCCGTGCCGAACTCTCACAGCTATCTCCGCTTGTCAAAGCTTTAACAGGAACCACTTATGGAGACCGTCGCTTCTATTTCCCAAAAGAAATGTTGGAACTTGATGACCTTTTTACATCAAGCAAAGAAGCATTCATTAGCTACATATCCAATGGACATTTTCATTTCAATAATTAAAGAGTTCTCATTTTTCTGATGCCTCATTAGTGTTTTACTTCAATAGAAGTTGATCAGATTTTCTCAAATAAAACGTTTTCTTGTGCTTTTCCTGACTTTCTTTCTCCATTCCATGACAAAAGCGCCTATTTTTAGTAAGATAATGGGTAGAGCATTTTTATGACCAAAGAAAAACAAGGAGAATTCCATGTCTATCAAACTTGTTACTGTCGATATTGATGGTACTTTAATCACCGATGATCATCGTATTACTGACGAGGTTTTTCAAGCCGTTCAAGAGGCTAAAGCTCAAGGTGTGCACGTGGTTATCGCTACCGGCAGACCCATTGCTGGGGTTACCACGTTACTAGAGCAACTTCACTTAAATCACAAAGGTGATTACGTCATTACTTTTAATGGCGGTTTAATTCAGGATGCTGAAACTGGTGAGGAAATCGTAAAAACATTATTGACCTACAATGATTACCTAGAAATTGAAAATTTAAGTCGTAAACTTGGCATTCACATGCACGCTGTCACCAAAAAAGGTATTTATACCGCTAATCGCAATATTGGTAACTATACCGTTCACGAAGCAACCCTCGTTCACATGCCTATTTTCTACCGTACACCCGAAGAGATGGCGAATAAAGACATTGTGAAAATAATGATGATTGATGATCCTGAACTCTTGGATAAAGCTATTCAACACATCCCTCAAACCTTCTACGACAACTATACCATTGTTAAATCAACGCCTTTTTATTTAGAATTCATGCCAAAAACTGTTAGCAAGGGCACTGCTATTAAGCACTTGGCAGAGAAACTTGGACTAGATATGTCACAAACCATGGCCATTGGCGATGCTGAAAATGACCGTGCCATGTTAGAAGTCGTTGCCAACCCTGTCGTGATGGAAAATGGGGTGCCTGAATTGAAAAAAATTGCCAAATATATTACGAAATCAAATAATGAAAGTGGTGTAGCCCACGCTATTCGTGAATGGGTATTAAATTAATGTATACATATAAAATCGGAGTTCCATCAGAAGAACATGATCAGTTTGTTCTGACACATCCACAAGCAAATCTCCTACAAAGTTCAGACTGGGGAAGTGTGAAAGATAATTGGAAACATGAACGTATTGGCTTTTATGAAGATGGCATTCAAGTCGCTGCTGCTGTTTGCCTCATTAGGCAACTTCCCCTCGGGCTGACCCTGATTTACATTCCCCGTGGACCAATTATGGATTATGCGAATTTTGAACTCTTAGACTTTGTGATTAAAAGTCTCAAAGCCTTTGGAAAATCAAGACGAGCACTCTTTATAAAAATGGATCCGAACCTACTTATAAAGCAGTATTTAGTGGAGCAAGAAGCTAATGAAAATGAATTCACCCTTTCTATCATTGCTTTTTTAAAGAAACTCGGAGTGGAGTGGTCTGGGCTAACCAAAAAGCTTGACGAAACGGTTCAACCAAGACTTCAAGCGAAGCTCCATACCAAAGATTTCGATTTCACCAATCTATCTAAAAAAGCCAAGCAATCTATCCGAACCGCAACCAATAAAGGAGTGGACATCACTATCGGCGGTACTGAATTGCTAGACGATTTTGCAGATTTAATGAAAAAAACCGAAGATCGAAAAGGCATTACCTTACGAGGGAAATCCTATTATCAAAAACTAATGGCCATTTACGCTGATAATGCCTACATTACCATGGCTAGTTTAGATTTACCCAAGCAAAGAGACCTATTGACCCAACAACTGAATAAAGCTCTAGCAGAACAAGCAAAATTTACGGTCAAGAGTAAGCCAAGCAAAGTTTCTGAAAATCAAAAGACCATCTACCGCCTAGAAAAAGACTTAGCCAATTTAAACGAGCAACTTACTAGTGGGAAACATCATATTCCACTAGCTGCTACTTTAACACTTGTCTATGGGGAAACTTCAGAAAATCTCTATGCTGGAATGGATGACGATTACCGCAACTACCAAGCACCTCTCCTAACATGGTATCGGACTGCTGAAGAAGCTTTCAAACGAGGTTGCCTCTGGCACAATTTAGGTGGTGTTGAAAATCAATTAGATGGCGGACTTTACCATTTCAAAGCAAGACTTAATCCCACCATCGAAGAATTTGCAGGAGAATTTAATGTCCCTGTTGGCTTGATTTCCAGATTAGCTATACTCGCTTACAATCTGCTCAAAACACTAAGGAGTAATACCAATGGCACTCATTGATATTTCACAAGAAACATTTGAACATTATTGCCAAGCACTAGACTACAATTCCTTTT
This sequence comes from Streptococcus castoreus DSM 17536, assembly GCF_000425025.1. Classification (GTDB taxonomy): domain Bacteria; phylum Bacillota; class Bacilli; order Lactobacillales; family Streptococcaceae; genus Streptococcus; species Streptococcus castoreus. The sequence continues at coordinate 138,718 of NZ_KE384294.1, forward strand.
TCCAGACCCCACAGATGGCTAACTTGTTGAGCAAAAGAGGGGCAAAAACACAATTTATCGGACTCAAAAAAGACGGTGAGCTAAAAGTCGCAGCAATGCTTTTTAGCCAAAAAGTAGCTGGTGGATGGCGCTTAGAACTCAATGCTGGTCCTAACACTAATTTCTCAGAATACCTAAAAGAATTTTACAGCCAATTATGCGATTATGCTAAGAAGAATCACGTTTTGGAATTAGTCGTTAAACCTTACGATAATTATCAGACTTTTGACGATGCTGGAAACCCGACTAGCATTCAAAATCCCAAAACCCTAAAGTTTCTGGAATCGCTAGGATTTCATCACGATGGCTTCAAGACTGGGTACCCAAATGGGGAGCCAGTTTGGCATTATCTTAAAGACCTAACCTCCCTAACATCAGTCAACCTCATGAATTCCTACAGCAAGAATGGCAAAGCGTTAGCCAAAAAAGCAAAAACCTTTGGTATCAAACTCCAAAAACTGTCTCGTCAAGAATTACAAGTTTTCAAAGACATCACGTCTGCTACCTCTGACCGCAGAGATTATGATGATAAACCACTCTCTTATTATCAAGATTTTTATGATAGTTTCGGTGATGCTTGTGAATTCATGATCGCCAGGCTTAATTTTACGGATTATGTCACCAATCTTAAAAAGAATCAAGATAAGCTGGCACTGAAAATAGCTCAATTACAACTTGACTTATCAAAAAATCTTAATTCAGTGAAAAAGCAGAATCAGCTAAGGGAATTATCAGATCAATTTGAAACGTTTGAAATTCGCATAGCGGAAGCTCAGAACTTTATTAATACCTACGGTGATAAAGAGGTGACTTTAGCTGGTAGTCTCTTTGTCTACACCCCTCAAGAGGCTGTTTACCTCTTCTCTGGATCTTTCACTGAATTTAATAAATTCTATGCGCCTACTCTCTTACAAGAACATGTCATGCAAACAGCAATCAAGAAACAAATTAAAACCTATAACTTTCTAGGGATTACAGGCAAATTTGATGGATCTGATGGTGTTCTTCGCTTTAAACAGAATTTTAATGGCTATATTATCCGAAAACTTGGAACTTTCAGATATTACCCAAATCCTTTAAAATATCGTATGATTGAGCTAATCAAAAAGCTATTAAAGCGCTATTAAAAAACTTCAGCAAAAAGGGCTGAAGTTTTTTAATAGTAAGTAAAGTCATTAGTTAACGAAATCAAGCAAGGCAAGGAAACTATCTGCTTCCAGTGAAGCACCACCAACAAGAGCACCGTCAACATCTGGGCAAGCCATGTAAGCATTAATATTTTCTGGTTTTACAGAACCACCGTATTGAACGCGAACTTTATCAGCAACTTCTTGACCAAAGTCGCTAGCTACAACGTCACGAACAGCTTTACACATCTTTTGAGCATCTTCTTGAGTAGCAGATTTACCAGTACCGATAGCCCAGATTGGCTCGTAAGCTAAAACAAGTGAAGCAACTTGATCAGCTGAGAGTCCCGCAAGTGCCGCAGATACTTGTGCTCCTACAAATGCAACAGCTTCACCTGCTTCGTAAGTTTCAAGTGTTTCTCCACAACATACGATTGGTGTTAAACCATTAGCAAAGATTGCTTTTGCTTTTTTGTTGATGTCTTCATCTGTTTCATGGAAGTAATCACGACGTTCTGAATGTCCAATCACAACATAATCCGTTCCCACTTCTGCAAGAGCCTTGGGAGATGTTTCACCAGTGAATGCACCTGTATTTTCAAAATAACAGTTTTGCGCAGCAACCTTAAGAACAGAATCTTTAGCCGCATCAATCGTTGTCACCAAGTTGATAGCTGGTACCGCTACGGCAACATCAACAAGAGCATTTGAAGGTAATTTGCTTGCTACTGTCTCAACAAAAGCTTTTGCTTCTTGAGGGTTTTTGTTCATTTTCCAGTTACCGGCAATAATTGGTTTACGTGACATTTCACATACCTCTTCTTTTTTTATTTACATTTTCTATTTTAACATATTTTACTTACTATTAAAAGAATACGGCTATATTTTAGGAATAGTTTCACAAAGAAAGTTTCTTTTTCTGAAAGTCTTTTCATAAACTTCCCTAAGCTACTATCCAGAAATTGAAAAAGTCAAGATTGAACCTAATGATATAACTCTAAAAATACCGAGTGAAAAGGGACGCTGTTCGCAAAAAGGCAAACAGGGGTTTCAAGACAAGATTTCAATTTTGAAGAACTGTTCCTTATTTTCAACAAGAGAGCAGACAGTTACAGTCAATTTCTGTGACACAAACCGACACCAAGCATATCCTTTTTATTTGATCTATCTCTATTAATGTCAAAAAAGAGGACAAACTCGTCCTCTCTAGATTTGCTATTGGGCAAGCCATATCATGATGTTTTTTTAAATCTTAAATCCTTGTCAAGGGACAGGCAGTGTCTGGTGATGTATCATGGATAGTGAAATCTGTTCCCACCCCCAAATCAGCCATGGCTAGTTGGTTAGTCATGGTCATGTGTGCCAATTCCTTGATATTATTTTCTTTGCTCAAATGCCCTAGAAATATTTTTCTCGTTTTATTGCCCACGCTTCTAATCATAGCACCAGCACCATCTTCATTGGACAGATGCCCCATATCTGACAAAATACGTTGTTTTAAAGACCATGGATAGGAACCTGAACGTAAAATTTCAATATCATGATTAGATTCGATGAGATAACCATCTGCATTTTCAATAATACCTGTCAGTCGATCACTCACATAACCGGTATCTGTCAACATGACAAAGGATTTATTGTCTTTCATGATACGATAAAACTGCGGATCAACAGCATCATGACTAACACCAAAACTTTCAATGTCAACATCTCCAAAAGTCAGCACCTTATCACGTTGAAAAACATGCTTTTGAGACAAATTCAAATTTCCCAACATCTGCCGCTCGTCCATTATTTCCCATGTTTTCTCGTTGGCATAAACATCCAAATGATACTTGCGTGCCATAACCCCGACACCTTTAATGTGGTCAGAATGCTCGTGTGTAATCAAAATAGCATCCAAATCTTCAGGTTTCCGATCAATCTCAGCAAGAAGACTAGTGATTTTCTTACCAGTCAGACCTGCGTCAATTAACAACCGTTTTTTAGGCGTTTCTAAATAAAAACAATTTCCTGTCGATCCTGATGCCAAAATACTATATTTAAAACCACTTTCCGTCATCAATTAATCTATATCATCCTCCCATTCTTCATAAATGGCAGCATCTTTTTCGTAAGGTAAAACAATTGTAAAGGTTGATCCCTTACCATAATCACTCTTAGCCCAAATAAAACCATGATGCTGCTTGATAATCTCTTTAGCGATCGCTAATCCCAAGCCAGTACCACCTTGTGCACGACTTCTAGCCTTATCAACTCGGTAAAAGCGGTCAAAAATCAGGGGTAAATCTTTTTTAGGAATTCCCAATCCTTCATCAGAAATGGAAATAATCAACTGTGTCTCTGTCGTTTTCATACGAACAGTGATTTTACCACCATCTGGTGAATATTTAATGGCATTATTCAGAATATTTTCAATCACTTGAGTCATCTTGTCATTATCAATTTCAAGCCAGACTGAAGTAATCGGATAATCTCTAACAATTTCGTAAGACTTTCCTGTTCCTATGTGCTGATTTTTAACTAGATCAAAACGGTTTAAAATTGAAGTCATGAAAGCTGTGAAATTAGTCATTTCCACCGATAACTGCGTGACCTGATTGTCAATTCGAGACAAATTCAAAAGGTCTGAAATCATTCGCATCATACGGTTGGTTTCATCAAGTGACACCTTGATAAAACTTGGGGCAATATCTTCTTTAAGTGCGCCTTCATCAAGGGCTTCTAAATAAGATTTAACAGATGTCAGTGGTGTCCTTAACTCGTGGCTAACATTGGATACAAAAAGGCGCCGTTCACGTTCTTCTTTTTCTTGTTCCGTTGTATCGTGTAAAACAATAACCAAGCCAGAAATAAAGCCACTTTCACGCCTATTCAAAGCAAAACGTAGGCGCAGAGATACGAACTCTCCGGTGTTACTACGGCGATTCAAAGTCACAACTGGCGTTTTTGAAACCAAATCACGGTAGGTATAAGGTGTGTCTCCCTCTAATAAATCCGTTATATTCTTTTCAAGTGCTTGTTCTCTACTCAGATTTAACTGTTTTTGTGCGGTTTCGTTGATCATGATAATTCTTCCTGACCGATCCGTAGCCAAGACACCATCCGACATATATGCCAAAATACTCGCCAGACGATTTTTTTCTTGGGCAAGGTTTTCATGAGTCAAGCGAAAAACATCTGACAGGTCATTTAATTGATCTGCCAGTTCCATCAATTCAATATCAGCCTTCTCATTAATCGTATTGGTATAACGACTGTTAATCAAATCTCTTATTTTATGGCTCATCATTCGCGTGATACGTGCATTACGATAATCTCGCACCGCTAAATGAATGAAATAAAAGGCAACAAAAACAAGTAATAAAAGGATTGCTAGTTCAAAAGCAGATAAGTTACCAATAATATCTCTAGTCATAAGATTTCATATAGTAGCCAACACCACGTCTGGTCAGAATATATTCTGGACGACTCGGGGTGTCTTCAATTTTCTCACGCAGACGACGAACCGTCACATCAACCGTACGCACATCGCCAAAGTAGTCGTAGCCCCAAACCGTTTCAAGCAAATGCTCACGTGTCATGACTTGCCCCATATGGTTAGCCAAATGGTGTAATAATTCAAATTCACGATGTGTTAATTCCACTTCCTGACCATGTTTTTTTGCCACAAAAGCATCTGGCAAAATCTGCAAGTTGCCAATGGTTAATTCTCGGGAACCCAAAGAAGCATTTTCTTCTGCCACTGCCGTTTCAATCGTTTCTGTGCGACGCAGATGTGCTTTGACACGCGCTAGCAATTCTCGATTTGAAAAAGGCTTGGTCACATAATCATCTGCTCCAATCTCAAGACCAATCACCTTATCAAATTCACTATCCTTGGCTGATAGCATAATAATTGGCACATGGCTTGTTTTACGAACTTCTTTAGCGACTTCTAGACCATCTAGCTCAGGCAACATCAAATCAAGGATAATCAAATCTGGTTTTTCTTCTTCAAAAGCCGCAACTGCTTCACGACCATCAAAAGCAGTGATCGTATCATAGCCCTCTTTTGTCAAGTTAAACTTAATAATGTCAGAAATCGGTTTTTCATCATCCACAATAAGTATTTTTTTCATGTCTATACCTCAGAAAGTTTTTTTGCAATGATTATGACATCACGTAAAACCTCTTATCTGGCAAGAGGCTACATAGCTATCTTTCTATATCTAGTTCTTCTATAGATTATATCAAAAATTTTATCTAATTGACAATGACAGCACTGTTTTAGAATCGGTAAGATTATTATAACCCGTGGATTGATAAATAGCCCCTCAAAAACGAAGACCACCCCCTTAACCTATTGGTTATCATAATCCAAATCAGAAACTTTTTTTGATTTGCCGCTTGAATTTTTTGACTTCTTTTTTTACTAAAGAAAAACAGCTTTTATTTTTTGAACTATAGGACCCCTTCGGATTAAAATAGGAAAATACAAAATCATCTTTTGGCTTTTGAAACCATCGTCTCAAAATGTATCTCGGTGATCGGTAACCCCGCATAATAACTTTGCGAAATTCAGGATCATGCCTAGCAATAGGAGTCACATCCAAATCCCAATGTCTTTGACCATCCGTCCCGTAGTTAAAGGATGCTCCGTTGATAATTCCTCTTTCAGTTACCAATTCACCATCAATCTCATTAAGAAAAAAGCCTTTTTTATCAAGAATAAACTCTGTGTGAAACCACAATAATACTTTGATATTATAAGAGACCTCTTGGTCAGGAAATACCACTTGATTGTCTTCAAATTTTAACTTGTTGTGCAGTCTGGCAGAGCCCATTAAAGTATAATCTGGTGACTTTCGCCAAAAAGTGGGACCTTTTTTAGAACGAAGAAAAAGAGCTAGCGCCTGACCGTCAGTCATGCCTACTTTTTTATATTGTTTTCGGATATACTGCGCTTGTTGACTAGAAATGAGATAACGAAACTGGTGCAACCGCTTTTCCAGATTTCCTGACTCACTAAGCTGTTTATCGGGAAATGCTCGATCTACAAGCTGTGCAAAAGTTTTCCAAAATGGGTGATCCGGTGCCAAATCCGGATGAAAATGTTCAAGTAAGCCCTGAGTGTCATACAGATCTCCACTCAACTCAAGAGGCATAGCCACCATATTAAGCAAAAATGTCAATAAAACCTTGGGAGATTTTAGGGGTTTCTCAACCTGCCAAACACGCCAGAAACTTTTGGAACCAATCCGACAGTCAACAACTGGACAAGCAATCAAGGCTTGAAAAGCTTGCTTTGATACTCCCAATTTTTGGTAAGCTTTTAAAGCCTGATAACGTGCTAATACAGCTTGTTTCATTGACATCTCTCCTCACTTTTGACCCTATTATAACACATTTGAATACACTACCAAGTTCTTAAAAGATTCTATGGTCATTCCTATATTTGCCAAATAAGTGGGCAATAGGTAACCGTTTTTTACTTGCCACAGTTCTCGTTAAATCATGAAAAACAGCTGTTGGGCTGTCACCATTTTTTATTACATTGATCTTATTCAAAAAACCTTGGTAAATAAATTAAAAACTGACGCAACACCGGCACTAAACCTAAAACAGTTGAGCGTTTTAACCCAACTGTTTCACTCATTTATATCATGTTTAAAATGATTTGGTAAAGCAAGACTCCCCCACCAAGAATTAGACCTACAACCAGAATCCAAGTGTAAAACCAGTCGAGTCGCCTTTATTTGGAATTAGTAGCAAGGCATATGTGAGACGTGTCCCAGGTTAATAACATAACCCGTTGTTGCTCCAAGTAAGAATCCAACAATTAATGAACCAATGAATAAAAACCACACCATCTCCCAGCAAAACCTCAATAAAGGGTTCTAAACGTTCACCAATACCATTATGATCATCTTCTGACTACTTATTGATAGCTAATTCCTGTAACTGACTTAAAATGGTAGCCTTGTCCGCACCCGCCTGAATCAAGGCAGCAGCAGTGTAGGCACCTTCGACAATCGGAACCACATTTAAGGTAAGGGTCTTATCTGAAACATCAGAAACCATTTCAATATTCATACGAGCTGATCCTAAATCAAAGAAAGCTAATAAATCGTCCTTTGGGTTATCATCAACAATGGCTTGCACTTGATCAAAACTTGTCCCAATACCACCGGCTTCTGTGCCTCCAACATAGGTAATGGCAACATCAGTTGCCACTTCTGAAATGAGGTCAACAACTCCTTGAGCAATATGTTTTGAATGAGAAACAATAATGATTCCTAAGTCTGACATTAAACGACCTCCGCTTCTAACATAGCTTCAAATAAAAGTCCTGATGAAAAGGAACCTGGGTCAATGTGACCAACAGAACGTTCCCCCACATAAGAAGCTCGTCCTTTGGTCGCTTGAATAGCTTTGGTTGTCAAAACGGCTTCCTCAATGACATTATCGGTTAAACTACCTTCTTGCAACGCCTGAATAACCGGTACCCATACATCAACCATGGTCTTTTCACCTAACTCTGCTTTTCCACGTTTTTGAATCATGTCAAGACCAGCTTGCAAGGCATCTGTCAAAATACTATCTTCACTGGCTTTAGCAAGTCCCATAAAAGCAGAGCCATATAAAGGACCAGAGGCGCCACCAACTTTACTCAGTAATTGCATAGCAACAACTTTGAAAACCTCCGCCGCACTAGCAAAATCCTTACCACTAAGATTCTCCATAACAGCTGTCATACCACGCGCCATATTACCACCATGATCCCCGTCACCAATCGGGGTGTCCAACTGGCTTAAATAATCTTTATTCACTTGAATTTTGTCATTAAATAGGCTCATCCATTTGATTGCGTCTTTTGCTTGCATCATTTCCTCCTTACCAAGCTGGTGTAACAACATCTGATTGAAGCGCTTGTAGCCATTCTTCATTGTCCAATTTGATTAAAGTCAATGACAAACCAGCCATATCAATAGAGGTCATGTAGTCACCAATTTTCTTGAAACTAATCATAACACCTTTATCTGCTAATAATTTCGCCACATCATTGGCAAAAACATATTGTTCCATCAATGGTGTTGCTCCTAAACCATTTACCAAGACACCATAAGTTTGTCCAGCGCTCATATCAAAACTATCTGCCAATTTAGCCACCAATTCTTTGGCTAGCACAGCTGATGATTGCAGTTTTTCTTTCTTGTAGCCCGGTTCCCCATGGATACCAACACCATACTCAAACTCGTCGTCGCAAAGCACGAAGCCTGGTTTCCCAACTTCAGGAACAGTTGCTCCAGACAAAGCAAATCCTATAGTTTTAATATTGGGTACCAATTCATCAGCGAGAGCCTTGAGATCAGCAAGAGATTTTCCCTGACGCGCAGCATGCCCCAAAATCTTGTGAACAAGGATTGTTCCAGCAACACCACGGCGCCCTTGGGTGTAAAGACTGTTTTCAACCGCAATGTCATCGTCAACGACAACACTGGCTACGTCAATACCTTCCATTTCTGCTAATTCTTGCGCCATTTCAAAATTCATAATATCGCCTGAATAATTTTTAATCACCATAAAGACACCTGCACCTTCATCAGTAGCCTTAATGGCTTCTAAAATTTGGTCAGGCGTTGGTGATGTGAAAACCGCACCACAAATGGCTGCTGAAAGCATCCCCTCTCCGACAAATCCGGCATGTGATGGCTCATGTCCAGAACCACCACCAGAAATGAGAGCTACTTTTCCAGTTTTTGGTGTTTTACGGACAATCACATCACAGCCATCTAAGCGTTCAACCAACTCACCATGCATAAAAGCAAGCCCTTGCAACATATCATCCACAATATGGGTGGCATCATTCATTATTTTTTTCATGCGTCTTCCTCCAATTTTTTGATTACGCTTTCATTATAAAATAGCCCTCCTTAAAAAGTAAGGGACAAAAAATCAGATTTGTCCCTTTTCTTTCTAAAATGCCTTTGATAAGGTATAATGACAGAAGATATTTCATGTAAAGGATCAATTATGGCAACTTCTCTCATCACTAAGAAAAAAATTGCCAAGGCATTCAAAAAACAGTTGGCAGTAAAAGACTTTGATAAAATTTCGGTAGTTGATATTATGGATCAAGCCCAAATTAGGCGTCAAACCTTCTATAATCATTTTCTTGATAAATATGAACTTCTGGATTGGATATTTGATACCGAACTGCAAGAACAGGTCACACATAACCTCAACTACGTCAGTGGTTTTCAACTCTTGGAAGAATTGTTCTTTTACTTTGAACGCAACAAAATATTTTATGCCCAACTATTTGACATCAAAGGACAAAATGACTTTTACAGTTATTTTGGAGATTATTGTCAGGTCTTAATGACTAAAATCATCTCTGAATATCAAGACAAACAGACAAATCAGATAGAGCCAGATTACCTCACTTTTTTAACCCACTATCATGCTAGAGCTTTAGCTGATATGATTAAACGCTACGTTAGCCAAAGTGATTTCACCCCTTCTCTTAAATATCTTAAGCAGATTATTTTAACAAGTATTCAATAAATGAGGAACTTCTATGGTGACTATATTCAATCAAACACAACCTCTTATTTCTCAATATACCGCAGGGATTTTAACAGCCCACCCGCACTTAGCACAGTTACAAGACTTGCCCATTATTTACAACAGACACCTTGACGATGATCTGATTCCTATTTTATCTGGTGGTGGTTCAGGGCATGAGCCTGCCCATGTTGGCTTTGTTGGCGATGGCATGTTATCAGCAGCTATCTATGGGGATATTTTTACCCCTCCAACTGCTGTAAATATTTTAGAAGCTTTGCGATTCCTTGACAAGGGTAAAGGGGTTTTTGTCATTATCAAAAATTTTAAAGCCGATTTACAAGAATTTCGTAAAGCCATTAATCTAGCCCGTCAAGAAGGGCACCACATTAAATATATCATTTCCCATGATGATATTTCTGTTGAACCCAAAAAATCGTTCCAAATGCGCCACCGAGGATTAGCAGGAACCATTCTTCTCCATAAAATATTGGGAGCTGCAACTCAAAAAGGAGCCAACCTAGATGATCTTGAGGCACTGGCATTTGAACTTGCTACAGAAACTGCAACCATTGGCTTTGCGACCAAGTCAGCCACTCTGCCAAATGTTACGCTTCCACTCTTTGATCTTGCTGACAAACAAATTTCTTATGGTATTGGAATTCACGGCGAAGAAGGTTACCGTACCGTTCCATTTATATCATCAGAACACCTGGCTGTAGAAATTGTCAACAAACTCCAAATCAAATTTCACTGGCAAGAAGGGGAGCATTTTATTCTTCTTGTCAACAACTTAGGGACAGCAACCGACTTAGAACAAGGGATTTTTCTTAACGACATTCACCAACTGCTTGAGCTAGAAGGGCTTCAACTACCTTTTATCAAAAATGGAAAATTCATGACCAGCCTTGACATGACGGGGATTTCGGTTACACTTTGTCGTCTTAAAAACAAAGCTTGGCTAGACTATCTCCAAGCTCCAACCAATGCTTACGCTTGGTAAACTAAAATAGGCATCCGCTCTAAAATCGGTGCCTATTTTTGATAATAATCTAACGGTAACGGTGCTGTTATTAACCAAATAAAAAACTAATGCTACCTAATGTCACTCTATGAACCTGCACTTTCATAAGCTTCCAGCCCCCTTTTCCAGATTTTCAATGCCAGAGCAAAAACAAGCAATGATATTAGCATCAAGCCACCAATATTAAAAACAAGATTCTCACCGGTCAAAAAATAAGAAGCTGGGTAATAGGCTGTAAAGGCAAAGGGAATAATAAAACTAATCAACCCTCTCAAAAAAGAATGATAGATTGATACGGGGTATTTGGCAAAATCATTGAACATATAAAAAATATAAATGACTGCTCCAGACTGTTTGGTCCAAAATGAGATACTGGCAGTCACAATCTTTAAGGAGGTGTAAATTAAGGTTGCAAAAGGAATGACTATTATCAATAACACCAATTTAGACAAAGTCCAGTCAATCACGCTGACCGTTGTTGACAAGAGAATAATTCCAACCAATAACTCTCCGAAAGCATCTACCTGAAAAGTCTCTACTAAAACATGAAACAAAGGGCTAATAGGTCTTGTCAAGTACTTATCAAAATCTCCTTTTCGGACAAGTCGCTGCCCTAATGCCCAAAGATTATCAAAAAACAAATGATCAAGTCCTTTGGGAATTAAGGAAAAGCCATAAATAAAAGCAACCTGCTCAAAAGTCCAGCCTTCCAAGGTAGGAATATGCTGAAAGAGTACCGTCAAAAACAGTAAATTGAGACCTTGAGTCAAGAAAACACCTAGCACTCCTATCAAAAAATCAACCTTATATTCCATAATTTGCTTGAGGTATTGCTTAATAAAAATAGCATGCATACGCCTGATTTTCTTCATCTTACCCTCCTTGAATCGTCAAATGATTCTGCACTTTTTTCCAAATCACTTGAGATAGACTAGCCATAACGATAAGCCAAAAAACTTGCAAAGCCAGAGCCACAAACGTTTGACGAAGACTATATTTCCCAATCACAATCATCACAGGCGTGTAAATCAAGGATGAAAATGGTAGAAAATTCAAAACCAGAGCAACCAATTGGGGAAAGAAAGCCAAAGGGATCATGCTTCCTGACATAAAAGCCACCAGCGAATTTTTCAATAAGTTGGAACCCCAAAGATTTTTAAACACAAAGGCGGAAAAACCAAAACAGATATTGAAATAAAAATTGATTAAAAAGGCAAGTAAAAGGCTAAGCAAGTAAAGTAAAATCGTAGTCAGTAGTTGCAAAAAGGAAAGCCCTGCCATAACTTTTACACCTGACATCACCAACAAGAAGGGGAAGCCTACACTGATCAAAATAATCCAGTGAGAACCAATCTCCATAAAAAGATATGATGCCGCAAAATGAACGGGTCTAAGAAGTCTCATGATCACTGAACCATCCTTGACTTCCTCACCAATCATAAAAGAACTATCCGATTTAGTAAGTAAATTCGTCACAAAGCTCATGATAATGTAAAGCGTCATATCAGAAAGAGTAAAGCCATTAATCAAAGCGTGATTGGAAGAATCAAAAACGGCTTTCCACAGGTAGAAAGCAACAAAAGCTCCCATAACATCACCAAGACGGTACAAAAAGAAATTCACCCGATAGGTAATTAATTCCTGAATACCCGCACTAATAAAGGGACTATAACGTTTCCAAAATGATAACATCCTACAGCTCCTTTCGATAAAAACGACGAATAATATCCTCAATATCAACATCAGTCATTTTCAAATCTCTAACTGCAAAATCAGCCATGGTCTTTTGAATAATATCTGCTGCTTGGTAGCGAGAACTATCGTATTCAATATCTAAAATTAAATCGTGACGATCCACTCTTATCTCGGGCAAACTCACAAAGCGTGACGAAAGATGTTCTTGTCCCGGCTTTAATTCAAAGGATAAACTTTTCATTTTGCCAAAGGTTCGTTTTAGCTGAGCAACTGTTCCATCAAAAATCTCTTGCCCTTTATCAATCATAAAAATCCGATCACAAAGTTGTTCAATATCACTTAAATCATGTGTGGTTAACAAAATCGTCGTTTCTTCTTCCTGATTAATTTGGGTAATGGCACGACGAATATTATCCTTAACTGAGACATCCAAACCAATGGTAGGCTCATCTAAGAACAAGACCTTGGGATTGTGTAAAAGAGATGCCGCAATGTCAGCTCGCATACGCTGACCAAGCGACAAAGTACGAACAGGATCCTTGATAAATTCCTTTAGATCTAAAACGTCATTTAGGAAATCCATGCGCTTGCGAAAATCCTGATCAGGGACATCATAAATTTCCTTTAAAACAGTATAAGTTTCCTGCAAAGCTAAGTCCCACCAAAGTTGCGTACGCTGACCAAAAACCACACCTATATCTCTGACATAATCCTGCCGATCTTCTTGGGGAATTTTCCCATTGATACGACAAACCCCCGAAGTGGGTTTTAAAATTCCTGTCAACATCTTGATCGTCGTTGATTTACCAGCACCATTAGCTCCAATAAACCCCAAAACCTGACCTTTAGGCACCTCAAAAGACAACCCTTTAACTGCCTCAAACGTTTCTGTTTGTGGATGAATAAACGATTTAAAGGCGCCTTTTAAACCTGGCTCTTTAATGGTTTTCGTAAAATTTTTTTGAAGGTGAGATACTTCTATCATTGCCATTTTCTTATCCTCATTTCTAAAAATTTCTACAATCACTAAAATTACACTTACTAAAGCACAATCCCAAACATGACTCCTGATAGCGTTTAATTATAGCACGATCGAACAAATAGTGCAACCGCTTGCTTTATCGAAAATTGGCTTTCTATCTCTCTTGTAAGATCAAACTGATCAAATAACTCACCTTTTCAATTTTTAGCTACGGATAATTCACAAAAAAACCTAGTCTCTCTTGTGAGACTAAGTTTTTTTCCTGTTTTATTTGCATCAGTATCTGAACAGAATTTGCCGGTTCACAAATCTGTCAGAAAGGTAGAACTCTCAGTTCATTTTTGACGGTTACAGTAATCTACCTAACCAACCAACTAAATTTGTCCTCAGAAAAAAATGTTCTGTTGAAAAATTATCAAGTCCATTGGTTGCTAGAGGGTAAAATCCTTTTATCCCTCAGCTGGGCGTGATTTACGAGCAATGTCTGCCAAGATATTTTCCACAAATTCTTCCACGGTTTCAGTGTGGGTGGTCTTGCTTCCATAACGGCGGACGTTAACTGATTTGTCTTCCATTTCCTTGTCCCCAACTATTAGTTGGTACGGAATCTTGCTGGTTTGGGATGCCCGAATCTTGTACTGCATTTTTTCATTACGATCATCCACATCTGCACGAACACCACGGTCACGCAAGGCTTTTGCCACCTCCCAAGCATAATCAATATGGGCTTCGTTAGAAATTGGAATAACAGTCACTTGATGCGGCGCTAGCCAAGTTGGAAAGGCACCTTTGTAAGTTTCAATTAAGATGGCAGTAAAACGTTCCATCGTTGAAATGACACCACGGTGAATCATGACTGGACGGTGTTCTTCACCATCCGCACCAATGTATTTAAGGTCAAAGCGTTCTGGCAACAAGAAATCCAACTGAATGGTTGAAAGGGTTTCCTCATTTCCAAGAGCTGTTTTGACTTGAATATCAAGTTTTGGTCCGTAAAAGGCTGCTTCACCTTCTGCTTCAAAGTAATCCAGTTCCATTTCATCAAGGGCAGCTTTCAACATACTTTGTGCTTTTTCCCACATCTCATCGTTATCAAAATATTTCTCTTTATCATTCGGGTCACGATAAGAAAGACGGAAGCGATAATCTGTCAAGTTGAAATCTGCATAAACATCAATGATTAATTGAAGGGCACGTTGGAATTCTTCTTGAATTTGTTCTGGTGTGACAAAGAGGTGACCATCGTTAAGGGTCATTTCACGCACACGCTGCAAACCAGATAGAGCTCCAGATTTTTCATAACGGTGCATCATACCAAGCTCAGCAATCCGAATCGGCAATTCACGATAAGAATGCACGTGGTGCTTATAAACTTCAATATGATGTGGACAGTTCATTGGACGAAGAACAAACTCTTCGCCGTCACCCATGTCCATAGTCGGGAACATGTCATCACGATAATGGTCCCAGTGACCAGAAGTTTTATAAAACTCCACAGAAGCCATTGGTGGTGTATAAACGTGTTGATAACCTGAAGCCAACTCTTTATCTGTGATATAGCGTTCAAGTGTCCGGCGGATAGTTGCCCCATTTGGCAACCAGAATGGTAGCCCTTGACCAACTTCCGGATTGACCATAAAGAGATCTAGTTCTTTGCCAAGTTTACGGTGATCACGTTCTTTAGCTTCTTCAAGTCGAGTCAAGTAAGCTTTAAGGTCTTTTTTATCAAACCAAGCCGTCCCGTACACCCGCTGCATCATGTTGTTGTCACTGTTCCCACGCCAGTAAGCACCTGCTACATTGAGCAAATGAAAAATTTGAATGCGACCTGTTGATGGCACATGAGGACCACGGCAAAGGTCTACAAACTCACCTTGACGATAGATTGTCAAACCAGCAGCATCGTCGGCATGTTCTGAAATCAATTCCACCTTATATGGGTCATCTTTGAAGATTTCAAGTGCTTCTTCCTTAGACACTTCTTCACGAATGCATGGGTAATTTTCTCTAACGATTTTTTGCATTTCTTCCTCAATACGAGGAAGGTCTTCATTAGAAATTTGACTACCAGCATTATCAGTATCATAGTAGAAACCATCCTCAATAGCTGGTCCAACACCTAAGTTCAATTTAGGAAAAAGGCGTTTTGCCGCTTGGGCAAATAAATGCGCTGCTGAATGGCGGAGCACCTCATAAGCATCCTCATGATCTGATGTAACAATCTCAAGACTTCCATCTTTTTCAATGGCACGTGTGGTATCCATTAATTGACCATTAAATTTACCAGCTAATGCTTTTTTGGCAAGTGAACTGCTAATGCTTTGAGCAACTTCAAATGTTGTTATGCCTGACTCATATTCACGAACAGCGCCATCTGGAAATGTGATTTTAATCATTTGTTTTCTCCTTTGTTATCATTGCTATACTGGTAGAACACCCCTGTTTCTCTGGAATGTTTCTACAGGCACTAGACCACTATCATTAAATAAAAAAGAGTCCCTACATCCCAAAGGACGTAAAGACTACGTGGTTCCACCTTAATTCGTGTACGACAAAATATGCCTACACCTCCATTGGCGATAAGGGAGCCACCCTTTTATGTTTGCATAAAAAACAAGGAAGGAGTATTACATTAGTCATCCCTGTGCTCTTTCCACCAACCAGCACTCGCTAAAAAGATATTTCTAACCTAACATGTCTTCAAGATTATTATAGCAATAACTGAAAATAATTCAAGCCATTTTTTCAGAAAAATCAAACAAACCTAGAAAATAAAGTGGCTTATTCTAAACAGTCCTTAAAACGAAAGACATCTAGTATAGCAAAATGAATACTTAAGTCCCCCAAATTCTCATTTCCGAACTTTGACCTTAGACACCACAGTATACTTTCTTCACTTTTTCGTTTTTAATCCAAAAAGTCGCGGATAGCGTTGACCAGTTTTAAGGGGGCTTTAACCACTTTTACAGAGGTTAGAGCTGTGGCTTTGACTGCTCGCTTCGGTAAACGAATGGCACCTTGTACCAGTTTCATAGAACTACTTTTTCCAGAATGGTTAAGGTATAGACTAAGCTTTTGTGGCTCTTTATTATTTCGAGCAATCAAGGTGTCCAAATAGAAAGTATAAATGGATTTTCCAAAATGTTGGGCGGAAATCTCGTACCGTTTTTCTTCAAGTAAAGCTTGATCCATCTCAGGTGTTTCCAAAATGGCATCAATAATAGCATCCGTCAACTCTGGTTCCGAATAATAAAGGGTTCCAAACATTTTGTCTGTAATCAAATCATCTAAATAAGGATTTCCATGAGCAATAATCGGCTTGCCGCTGGCTAAACTTTCGATATAAGTCAAACCTTGTGTTTCACTAGTGGAAGCAGAAATAAAGAAATCGCAAGCCTTGTAATACAAACCAACCTTGTCATGAGGTACCATACCTGTAAAAATAACATGTTCAGAAACATCTAACTGCTCAGCTAAATCTTTCAAATCCTGAAGATAGGGACCGTCCCCGACAATGACTAATTTTAACTGGTCATTTTCTGTCAAAACATTAGGCAATTGAGTGATGATGGCTTGAATATTTTTTTCATAGGAAATGCGAGATAAACTAAGTAACATGGTTTCATCAGTAGCAACACCTAGTTCTTCTTTTAAGCTAGCCACTTCTTCTAGACTAATGTCATCTCGGATGTAGTTTTCTAAAGCAATGCCTGTTGGAATAACTCGTTTTGGGATAGTGACGTCATAATCTTCTAGAAGATTAAGAACAATCCTACTTGGGCAAATCACCCCGTCTAAATCTTTTAAATAACCTCTCAATAAAGGCTTTACCATACTTGGTCGGATAATTTTACCATTAGCAATGTAACTAACATAATCTTCATACTGTGTATGATAAGTATGAACGACAGGAATTCTTAATGCTTTGCCTACCATCTTTCCTAACAAACCCAAGCTAAATTCCGTCTGAGTATGAATAATATCAAGGTCATACTGCTTTGCAACCTTATAAGAAGAAATCAAACCACGATAAACAACCCGGCGATCAGTAAAGGACACAAAAGGAACGCTTGGAAGCCGAATAATGGTCGGATCCTCAAAACGTTTAACATTTCTGTCTGTAGTTGTGAAAATATAGACTTCATGCCCTTCTTTTTCCAATTCTTCTTTCAGCGTACGAATACTAGTAGCTACTCCGGAAACTTGGGGGAAATAGGTGTCTGTAAATAGACCTACACGCATCTTATAACTCCATTACTTTTTTATAAACGTCCACTAATTGGTGACCAACTAACTCCAATCGACGGCTTTCAGCAACTTTGTAACCAGCTTCGACTTTATTGCTTTCACCTGAAAATACTTTCCTCAAAGCCCTTATAAAACCGGAAATATCTGTTGCTAGTTCGGCACTGTTGTGATCAACCCAGCCATAGTAAACTGGTATGTCACGCAAAACAATATGCTGACGACTGGCTAAAGCTTCTAAAACAACAATACCTTCTGTTTCTTCGCGACTTGGAAAGAAAAAGGCATCTGCACCAGTCATGGCCCCCTCATAAACATCTCCCTTAATATAGCCAGGGAAAATCAGATTATCCGGGTGTTCACCATTAACCAGTTGACGAACCTTCAGAGGAATCACCCATTTATTGGTCTCTCCAAACCAAATAAACCGCACATCAGGCATAGCTTTGGCAACCTCAACAAAATCATCAATCCCTTTTCTAAGGAAAAACAACCCTGCTCCCATAACAACCTTCTCGCCTTCTTTTATATCAAAATAACGACGAAAAGCAGCTTCTTTTCTCGGATTAGAACCATACTGTTCCAAATTAATGCCATTAGACACGGCAAAAACAGGGGTTTTAACCCCATAATTTTCAATTAATGTTTTAGAATAAGGGGTTGGTGTGATAATCGCATCTGCCTTATTGTAAAATTGGCAGAGATATTTTTTAAACAAGGGAGACAAGAGATTTGAAAAAATAAAGGAATTTTTAAAATCTTCCTCAGTGGAATGACCATGCATAATCACTTTTTTTCCTGCTTTTTGGGCTTTTGTCATCAAGAACCAACTTTTTAAGCCATAGCTATTGAGGTGAACCAAGTCGTAGTCCTCACTGGGATTAGTAGTAAAATCTTGACCAACCAACGACAAAGCCTTGGTCTGGTGCTTAATGGCACGCCCAATTCCTGATTTTCTTAAATAGTTTTCTGCTTCTAAATACAATAAGACTTTCATACATCCTATTATAGCTTATTTTACAGTATTTTTCACTAAGATAAGAAAAAATCAGTTCTAGGACTGATTTTAAAGGTTTAAAACACAATTCCTTCTGGAATCCATGCTGAAATAGAAGCAGCCTCTACTTTGACATCCAACCAACCATCTTCTGTCACCGTCACTTTTTCTAAGCAATGTCCAAGGTAGTCCACAAAAGTTTGTCCTGCAAACGCTTTTCCAACTTCCACATGTTTCCACCCCTCATCTCCATTTGATAAGATAACTGCAAGAGGATAAGGATGCTCCTCATCTCCTAAGCACATCCAAGCAATACAGTTGGCATGATCAAAATAATCAACTTGCTTACCATAAACCGTATGCTTTCTAAGCAATGCCATTTTATCAAGAACATCTTTGAAGCTTTCTTGTGCAAAATCACCGAAAATGCCATAATAATCCCCATAAAAAAGACAGGGATTCCCTTCTTGCCTTAACAGAATAAGACCATAAGCCAAGGGTTTGAACCACTCTTCAACAGTTGATTCCAGAGCTTGCCCTCGCTGTGTATCATGATTTTCAACAAAGGTCACTGCAAAATCGGGCTTAATCGCCACTAAACTCCCCTCAAAAATAC
Source organism: Streptococcus castoreus DSM 17536 (assembly GCF_000425025.1). Classification (GTDB taxonomy): domain Bacteria; phylum Bacillota; class Bacilli; order Lactobacillales; family Streptococcaceae; genus Streptococcus; species Streptococcus castoreus. The sequence continues at coordinate 157,993 of NZ_KE384294.1, forward strand.
TAGTTAGGTCAAAATCACGACCTTGGTGACTGGCATTGAAAAAATTCATGTGAAGCCCAACATCAACCAAAGCAAATTGTTCATTCGTCGCTTCTAAATAAGCCTCCATAGACTCCTGATCAGATTTCCAATATTCTCCAAAAACAACCAAGTCTGACTTGATCTTAGTGCGAATATCATTGACAAAAGTTTGAATAAAATAAGAATCAATATGCTTAACCGCATCTAAGCGGAAACCTTCAATACCTGTTGTTTCAATAAACCATTTTGCCCAGTCGTTCAAATGCCGAATAACTTCTGGATGCTTAAAATCTAAATCATTATACATCAAATAATCAAAATTACCATTTTCATCATCAATCAAGTCATTATCAGCCCATCCTTTATTGTCACCTGTAATCATGTAAATACCGGTTTCATTGTGCTTGGCATCATAATCAAGACCGGTAAAATGATACCAATGCCACTTAAAATCATTGTAACAACCGTTTCTCCCAGGAAAGTCAAACCCCGTCCAACCTTCAATATCATAAGGTTCTGTTAGAGCTTCCTGACGATTTTTAGGATTCATCTTGATAACAGAAAAACGCTCTTTATGATCTCCATTCGCCTTATGATTAAGAACAATATCCGCTAGAGGCTTAATACCCACCTCTTTTAAAGCCGCAATAAGGTCTAGGTAATCTTGCTTGCTTCCATATTTTGTGATCACCGTACCATTCTGATCAAATTCACCCAAGTCAAATAAATCGTAGATACCATAGCCGACATCATTGACCCCTGTTCCTTTAAAAGCAGGGGGAAGCCATACCTGACTGACCCCTAATTCTTGTAATTGAAAAATACGATCCTTTAATGTCTTCCAGTGATTACCATCTGCAGGAAGATACCATTCAAAGGCTTGCATTATTAGCTGATTTGTCATTACTTTTCTCCTAAAAGAGGCTGAGAGAAAATCTCCCAAGCCTCTACTTATTTTTTAGCATAACAAGACATTCTAACCATTTCAAACGACTAGCCGTAACTACATAAACTATCTAGGCATCTTTTTTTAGAAAATTATAAGGTGTTATTGCTTAGTTGTCCCACGTCTTTTGATACCGTGGTTCAAAAGAATTTCTTTTTCTTCCAATTCTTCCTTATTCATGATTTTAGTCAACATACGCATGCTCACAGCCCCCAAATCATAGATCGGTTGACTGATTGAACTCAAGTTTGGACGTGTATATTGAACCACCGGTGAATCATTGCTCGTGATAATTTCAAAGTCTTCTGGCACACGTTTGCCAGCTTCAAATAAACCATTTAAAAGTCCGGCTGCCAACTCATCTTCTGCAACGTAAGCTGCCGTTGCTCCTGAATTGATAACACGTTGTGCCAACTCAAATCCTTCTTTATAAGAATAATTCGCTTCAAAAACAAGCCCCTCTTTGAAATCAAGCTCGTTGCTCTTCAAGCCTTCCTTATAACCAACCAAACGCACCTTACCATTGATGTCATCAATGAGTGGTCCTGAAACAAAAGCAATACTCTTATGGGTCTCAGCCAAAATATCAACAACATTTGATACCGCTGCTTTATAGTCAATGTTAACACTCGGTAATTGATGCTCTAGATCCACTGTACCTGCCAAAACAATTGGTGTGCGTGATCGTGAAAATTCAGCACGAATTTTTTCAGTTAAGTGATGCCCCATAAAAATAATGCCATCAACCTGTTTGGCAAAGAGGGTATTGACAACGTTTACCTCCTTGTCATCATCCTCATCACTAGAGGCAAGGACAATATTATATTTGTACATCGCTGCAATATCATCAATCCCTTTTGCTAAGATGGAAAAATAACTATTTGCAATATTAGGGATAACAACACCAACAGTCGTTGTTTTTTTGCTAGCAAGACCACGAGCAACAGCATTGGGACGATAATCTAGGCGATCAATGACTTCTAAAACTTTCTTACGCGTGTTTTCCTTAACGTTTTTGTTGCCATTAACCACACGACTGACAGTCGCCATAGAAACACCAGCTTCACGAGCAACATCATAAATCGTGATAGTATCATCTGTATTCATTCTTTATCTTCCTTTCTATTTGAAAATTACGCTTTCAAAAAATATTTTAGCATGATTTGTAACCACTTTCAAGTATTAACGGGTGATTTTTGAAAAAGTTTTCAAAAGTTGGCTCAAAGCTTGATTTTTTAAGCATTTTTTGGAAAAATAGTAGGCAGAAAGAAGGTTTTACCATGACAAAATTAGACCAAATACGTTTGTATCTTGACCAAAAGGGAGCTGAGTTGGCTATTTTTTCAGATCCCGTTACAATCAATTACCTAACAGGTTTTTTCTGTGATCCTCATGAAAGACAGCTTTTCTTATTTGTCTACCATGACTTGACTCCGGTTCTTTTTGTACCAGCTCTAGAAGTGGCAAGAGCTAGCCAAGTAGTTGACTTTCCAGTTTTTGGCTATGTTGACTCTGAAAATCCTTGGAAAAAAATCAAAACCATTTTACCAAATACCGCCGCTAAAACCATTTATGCTGAATTCGATCACTTAAATGTCAGCAAATTCCAAGGCTTACAAAGTGTCTTTTCAGGACAATTTAACAATTTAACACCTTATGTCCAAGAGATGCGTCTCATTAAATCAGCTGATGAAATTGACAAAATGAAAATCGCAGGACAATTCGCTGACAAGGCAGTCCGGGTTGGTTTTGACAATATCTCACTAAAAGTTACGGAAACAGACATCATTGCCCAAATTGAATTTGAAATGAAAAAACAAGGCATTAATAAAATGAGTTTTGACACCATGGTCCTAACAGGTACTAATGCTGCCAATCCGCATGGTATTCCCGGTACCAATAAAATTGAAAATAATGCCCTACTTCTCTTTGATTTAGGGGTTGAAACCTTGGGCTACACCAGTGATATGACAAGAACTGTCGCTGTTGGAAAACCAGACCCATTCAAAATGGATATTTATAACCTTTGTTTAGAAGCACAGCAAACAGCTCTTGATGTTATCAAGCCAGGCATTACCGCAGCTCAAGTTGATGATGCCGCTCGCCAAGTCATCGAAAAAGCAGGCTACGGTGACTATTTCAACCACCGTTTAGGACACGGTATCGGCATGGATGTGCATGAATTTCCATCTATCATGGCTGGCAATGACTTGATTCTTGAAGAAGGCATGTGCTTCTCTGTTGAACCTGGTATTTACATCCCAGGCAAGGTCGGTGTCCGTATCGAAGACTGTGGTCACGTCACTAAAGACGGTTTTGAAGTCTTTACCCATACGCCAAAAGAATTGCTTTATTTTGAAGGGTAACTTGTCACAATAACTGAAATTACTCTTTCCTAAATGGACCGCTCCCTCGAGATAAAAAATCTAACAATTGGTGAACTTAGTACAATATCGTTGACACAAAACCAAGTGAAAACGAGGAAATTATTATGCCAAGAAAAGTATCTGATAAAACGTTCAAACTATCTGCTGTTAAATTTGCGAAAACCTCGCCAAGAGGTTATTTCATTTTTCAAATAAACCCACCGTTTTGCAGCACTGTGCCTCAGAGGTAACTAACTTTTTCGTTTCCATTAAATAGTGAATTGTGTTACAATTTGCCAAAGACCCGTTTGAAAGAGAAGCCTATGACACTACTATCTGTAATTGTTCCTTGTTTCAATGAGGAAAAAAACATCCTTCCTTATTTCGAAGAAATGCGTCAACTTGAAGTCTCTATGACAAGCCAACTAGCATTTGAATACCTTTTTATTGATGATGGTTCCAAGGATCGAACATTGCCTATTTTACGTGACTTGGCTACTCGTTTCCCAAATGTTCACTACCTGTCTTTTTCACGCCATTTTGGCAAAGAAGCTGGCTTATTGGCAGGCTTAGAAGAGGCAAAAGGCAATTACATCACTGTTATGGATGTGGATTTGCAAGATCCGCCTGAGCTGCTACCTCTGATGTACACCAAATTGAATGATGGCTATGATGTGGTGGCAACCAGACGTCAAAACCGTCAAGGAGAACCTATTCTTCGCTCTATTTTTTCAAGATTGTTTTATGCCCTTGTTAAGCGGGTGTCTGATACGGAAATGGTAGATGGTGTGCGTGATTATCGATTGATGACCAGACAGGTGGTCGATAGTATTCTCGAACTAGGGGAAGTTAATCGTTTTTCAAAAGGCATTTTTTCTTGGGTCGGTTATCGCGTAGCCTATATAAGCTTTGATAATCGCAAACGTCAACATGGAAAAAGTAGTTGGAATTTTTGGAGCCTTTTCAACTATTCTTTGGATGGTTTTATCAATTTTTCTGAAATGCCTCTAACTATCGCTACTTGGACGGGAACCCTTAGCTTTTTAGTTTCAATTCTTGCTATCTTTTTTATCGTGATTCGAAAATTACTCTTTGGAGATCCTGTCTCTGGCTGGGCAAGCACCGTCTCCATTATTCTCTTTATGGGGGGAATTCAACTTTTCTGCATGGGGATTATCGGAAAATACATTTCAAAAATCTTCCTCGAAACCAAAAAAAGACCCGTTTATATTATCAAAGAAAAACAATAACAATCTAAAAAGGAGTGGGAAAACCCTACTCCTTTTTAGATTTCTATAGACCAAGTCACTACTAATTGATGCCTTTAGCATCACTAAGCCTAAAATAACTTGGGAATCCTAATAACGTTTAACGGTTTAAAGAAAAAAAATACACAGCTGTTGCTTTATCAAGTATTTCATCCTAATCGCTTCACCTTTCTCAATATGCCAATGACAAAGATGCCATTCATAGGCTTGTTCTATCCCTTTCTTAGTGAGCAACCTTAGATATCTCAACAAACGCAAAATCATCTCGTCCTGTTTTCTAAATGACTTACAAGAGATAAGACAATACTAGCGGTGATTAATGCTTTTCATTACCCGTTTAATATCTCGATCCTGCTCACGTCGCTTAAGGGACTCACGCTTATCATAATCGTGTTTCCCTTTGGCAAGTCCAATCAAAACCTTAGCAAAGCCATCCTTGAGATATACTTTCAAAGGGACTAAAGTCATCCCAGTTCCTTTAAGTTCATTAGCCAGATGCTGAATCTCACGTTTTTTGAGCAATAACTTACGCGTGCGCTCAGGATCGGTGTTCCAAATATTTCCCTGTTCAAAGGAAGCAATATGAACGTTGACCAACCAAGCTTCATTGTTTTTAATTTGAGCAAAACCATCTTTGAGTTGAATACGAGCTGCTCGAACGCTTTTGATTTCTGTCCCGGTTAACACAAGTCCGGCTTCAACCGTTTCGACGATATGATAGTCATGTCTAGCTTTTTTATTCTGTGCTAGTAAGTTACCTTCGCCTTTTGCCATGCTTAACTCCTTTTTTAATTTTTCTTTTTGCCTGTTCCCTTATAGAAAGGCTTTTTTGATTTTCGTTTAGGTTGGCATTTTGAATGAGTGGTTTCACTCTTACCCTTTGATGTGAAGTTAGCAGTCGGTTTCGCTTTTTGATGATAATTGACCTTATCACCTTTTGCCATTTTTTCAATCACATCATAGTCACTTGGTAAATATTCAAAATCAATGTCGCCAGTTTCCTTATCAGCCTTAATCAATTTGACACGGATAGACTGACCAACCTTAAAGACCTTACCTGATTTTTCCCCTTGCAGAGTCAAATTCCGCTCATTGTAATGGCAATACTCAGGGAAATTGGTAACGTGAATCAGCCCTTCAATGGTGTTTGGTAATGCCACAAACAGACCAAACTTCACCACGCTCGTCACAATACCATCAAAACTTTCTCCGACATATTCTGCCATGTATTCCGCTTTCTTCATGGCTTCTACGACCCGCTCAGCATCAATGGCGCAACGTTCTAATTGCGAAGAAGAAGTTGCTAATTCTGGGATTATGCAAGCAAAATGGTCTATTTTTTCCTGACTTGGCTTTTGATACTCACGAATCATGCGATGGACCAATAAATCTGGGTAACGACGAATGGGACTCGTAAAGTGGGTATAATCACTTGCTGCTAGACCATAATGCCCATGATTATGTTCAGAATATCGTGCCTGCTGCATGGAACGTAAAAGCATCATATTGAGCACTTCTGCGCCTGGTTGCCCTTGCACTTTTGCCATAAAGATTTGAAGAGCCTCTTGGGAAATCTTATTTGCAGTTCCTTGAATTTGAATGCCAAAGACATTCGCATAATCAATGAATTTTTGTAATTTTTCTGCCTTGGGTTCTTCGTGAATGCGATAAATAAAAGGCAACTTGGCTTTTGAAAAATGTTCAGCGACACACTCATTTGCGGCTAACATAAAGGACTCAATCATCCGCTCTGCAATGCCACGCTGACGAAGGACAATATCTACTGGCATGCCTTTATCATTAACCACAATCTTTGCTTCTTGCGTGTCAAAATTTAGGGCACCACGTTTCACGCGCATATTTTCCAAAATCCGATGCAACTCAACCATGAGCTTAACATCGGCAGCAATTGGAGCAAACTGCTGAAGCGTTTCCTCGTCCTCTGAAATCATGTCATTAACCGCACTATAGGTCATTCTGAAAGTAGTATTTATCACTGATTGACAGATTTGATAATGAACCACATGCCCTTGATGGTCAATCTCCATAAGGGCTGACTGTGTCAATCGATCAACATTTGGATTTAAGGAACAAATGCCATTTGACAATCGCTCAGGCAACATAGGAACAACTCGGTCTGTAACATAAACCGAAGTTCCTCGTGCAACCGCTTCCTTATCTAGTGCTGATCCTTCCGTCACATAATATGACACATCTGCAATATGCACACCAAGTTCGTAGTTCCCATTGGCTAATGGTTTGATATGGATAGCGTCATCCAAATCTTTCGCATCTGCCCCATCAATAGTAAAGGTGGTTTCTTTACGTAGGTCAACACGACCCATCAAATCCTTATCACTTGGCACTTCAGGAATCCCATTTGCCTCAGCCAAAACTTCTTCTGGAAATTCTGAAACAATGTCCATAGATTCTAGGATTTCTAAGACATCAATTCCAACATCTCCTTGATGACCAACAATATCACGAACATTTCCTACGAAATAATCATGACCACGGGTTGGGTATTTTTCAATAGCCACTTTAATAATTTCAGTACCATCTAAAAGAACAGGTTCTTTTTTGATATAAATCTTCTGTTGGATTTTTTGATTTTTAGACTTAATATAGCCGGCATAGTTTGGCTTGTCATCAGCCAAAACAAATTTACCGACTGCTGTTTTTAGAGAATGCTCAACAATCCCCACAACACGTGCTTCTGCCGCAGTACCTTTAAGACGATCAGCTGGCTTTTTGATGACCACTTCAACCGTATCACCATCAATAGCATAGCCGACATCATTTCGACCAATAAACATATCGTCTTCGCTTTCATCGACAAATAAGAAACCAAAACCTGCTTTATTCGCACGAAAAACCCCTTGGACGGTTACTTCTTTCTTCTTTTTACGTTCTTTTCTAAGTGCTAAACTACCATCACTTGAAAAACGTAGCATCCCTTGACTTTCCATTTTCGAAATGGTCTTTATAAGACTAGGAAACTTTTTTGCCCCAGCCATCTCTAAAGCTGAGGCCAAGTCATTCACGTTTGATCTGCCCTGCTCTTTAAGATAAGCAATAATATTTTCTTTCATTTTACCTAATTTCTATTAAACTAAACTGTTTCTAGCCATCTATTTACTGATAAAAAAATGAGCTAGACTAACTCTGTCAAGCTCACTCCTTATTTACTTGATAAAACGGCAAGCACTAACGCAATTGCTAGCCAGAAAAATACTAGAACTGCTGTAAACCGTTGCATGAATGCTTCAAAACCACGAGCTTTTGTACGTTCAAACAAGGCTTCTGAACCGCTGCTATCAAAAACATTGCTACTTGGATTTTTTTGAGGTTGCATAAAGATAGCAATCACAAGCAATACCGATAATACTAGCAATACTGTCAGTAGTAAGTTGTACATGTTATTTCCTCCACTATTGTCTTGACCATTCTAACATAAATCATATCAAGATTCAACATGTAGGGTCACTTTTCTCTCTTTCGGGCAGTACTTAGGAACTTTGATTTTTTCCGGATGACTGCTTTTATTTTTACTGGTCAAATAATTCTTACTGCCACACTGGCTACATTCTAAATTAATTTTTACTCTCACACAATATCCTTAACCTTGATGTATTTTTTAAATAGAATCAAACTCCATACCAAATTAACAAAGACAATCAAACTAGTCACATAAAAAACCGAACGATACCCCAGAAAAACTGCCACATTGGAACCAATAAAAGGACCAATCACCTGACCAATATGACTAAACATTTGATTATAAGAAAATATTCTAGAAATCCCTTCTTTTGGAGTAATCTTTGTTAGCAAAGAATTAATACTCGGCATCAAAGCTCCTACCCCAAAACCATAGGCAAACCTTAATAATCCTAACTGGACACTGGTTTGAGCAAGAGCACTCATGAAATACATGACAAAACTATAAAACAAAGCCACCAGAAGCAAGCGATGATTCCCAAAGTGATCTCCTAGTTTCCCTAGATAAGAACTGCTCAATAAACTGGAGAAACCCATGGCTGAAACCACCAGACCTGAGACAAACATCAGATTCTCTGTTTGCCCAAGATGACGAATATACAAAGACAAAATAGGAGCCACCGATTGGGCAGAAATCTGAATAATCATACTAGTCACAAATAAACCAAGCATTATCTGACGGCTTTTGACCTGTTTTAAAATCACTTCTGTGGGAACCATTTGAGACTCTTGTATCGGTTCAAAGTCTTCTTTCACATAAAAAACAGTCATTAAAGAACAGATGAGTAAAATAACCCCCACCAACAGAAACACTTGACGGATACCTAAAAATTCAGCTAATACTCCGCCAATAAGGGGACCAATTAAAGCTCCTGCTGTCACTCCTGTTGCCAGTGTTCCTAAAGCATAACCTGATTTTTCTTGTGGAACTTGACTAGCAATCAGAGCAGTTGAATTGGGAACGTAACCAGCAAAAACTCCTGTTAATAATCTTAAAATTAGCAGCCAGAATACATTGGGAATAAATGCGAGTCCTCCCATGGTAAAGGTCATGACAAAACCTGCTCGTAACATCATCGGCTTTCGACCATAACGATCGGCTAATTTCCCCCAAACAGGAGCAAAGGCTGCCGAAGCTAGAGCAGTAATGGCAACTGACAAGCCTGCATACCATTCCACTAAGGTTTTTGGAGCTCCCAACTCCTCTACATAGAGGACCATGAAAGGCATGACAAGTGAAAAGCTTGCCCCAGTAAAAAAGTTACCGAGCCAAGCTACTTTTAGATTTTGTTGCCAGTTTACCGTTGTTATCGCTTTGTCACTAATAAGTCATCATCTTCTTTCCAACATACATACCTTTGATTATTGTACCACATTTCTATTAAAGAAAGCTAACAATATAGATAATCCTCACTAAAAATCAAGGCTTGAAAATAACACGAAACCATTACAATGCCTTTTCAAGTAAGGTTAGTTTGAGTTTAAGATTTTCCAATAGAACATTTCTAATATTCAAACTAAATACTATTTCATTAGAAATGACTCTCTATTTCTTTGTACTACTCCCCTTCTCGAACAAGACTACTCAAAGCCTGTTGAACATGTTCTTTTAGGCTTTCTAAATTACCATTATTATTAATTATCAAATGAGCATAAGACTTCTTTTCTATCATTGGTAACTGGCTGGCTGTACGCTGCTTGGCTTCTTTTAATGACAGTTGATCACGAGTCATTAAACGGCTTAATTGCTTTTTCTCATCAGTACAGACGAGCCAAATGGCATCAAACCAGTTTTGATAACCAAGTTCAATTAAAAGAGGAATATCCATAAAAAAGACAGAGTGACTTTTCGATACGCAGTCACGCCTGATCGCCAACTCTTCTTTAATAATCTGGTTTTGAACTTGAGAGGATTTTACCATATGATCAGGATTTGAAAAAATTAGATCCGACAATTTTTTCCTGTCTAAATCACCACTCGCCTTTAAAATCCCATGACCAAAAGTTTCTAGAAGAACATGGTATAACCTGCCCCCTTTTTCTTGTAAGTCACGGACAACTTGGTCAGCATCAATAACTTCATAACCAGCTTCTCGAATAAAACCGACCACTGTTGATTTTCCAGAAGCAATGCCTCCGGTGATTCCTATAATTTGAGTCATCTTTTTTGACACTTAGGACAAAAATGTGTCCCCCTTCCACCAACCTTTATTTTTTGAATAGGAGTCCCACAGCGAGGGCAAGGCTTTCCCGTCTGCCCATAAACTATCAAATAATGTTGCATAGTGCCATCGGCTCCCAAAACATTATGATAAGTGCGAACAGTAGACCCACCTTTGACAATAGCTAATTGTAAAATTCGAATGGTTTCATCATGCAGTCGCTTGATTTGAGCTTTACTTAAATCAGATGACCGACATTCTGGATGAACCTTAGCTGCCCACAACACTTCATCAACATAAATATTCCCAAGACCAGCCACTAAGGTCTGATCTAAAAGATATGGCTTAATCGTTTTTTGGGAACACTGTAGAGCCCTTTCAAAAGGAGCCAGTTTGAAATCTTTCTGTGTTGGTTCTGGACCAAGCTTCTTCTGACTGAAAAAAACATCTAATTGCGACTTAGAAACAAGATCAAAAGTTCCAAATTTGCGAACATCCTGATAAACCAAGGTTGATCCATCCTTTAAATCAAAGAAAACATGAAAATGTTTATTATGAGGCACGGTTTTTGGAAAAAGCAAATACTTACCTTCCATACGCAAATGCGAAATCATAACCCGTTGATCGAAATCAAAAAGCAAATATTTACCACGACGACCAACACCATATATTTCCTGATCAGCCAGTGCCAATGAAAAACGATCTGCTCCCGTTTTAATCATCTTTGGCACAGCAATCCTTACCGTGGCAATCCTCTTACCAACCACTAATTTTTCTAAACCACGACGAACAGTTTCGACTTCAGGTAATTCTGGCATTACAATAACCTATTAAAAGTGCCTAAATCCCAGAACCATCAAATGTTTAGCCTAAAATTAGTTTTCAGCTTGATGCCCCAAGACCTAGCACTCATCCTTTCTACTGGAATAATGACACTTTTATTCTTCATTTCGCTAAATATTGATACGATTTTGATTCATACATTCATAATGTTCTCATTAAGCTGTTAGACAAGAGACTACATTATACACTTACCTTATTATAACACGATTCCAAAAATGATGAGAACACTTAAGGCTAGTCTACATGACAGACACAAAAAACGGTTATTTCCGAATTATCGCACAGATGAAAACGGTTCATTTTACATTTTTCTCACTAGTCAAAAATCTAAAAACCATCGGTCGCTTTGAAATATCTGAACCTTAAAATGCAGAAAACGTTATTTTCTTGTTGAAAATCTTTCCTTTTACAATATAAGATAAATTATCATTAAAAATACCAAAAGACACTAGCAACAGTCGTTACCTTGATGACTGGTCTCGTCATAGCTTTTCTATAGTTAAACAGGAAATCTTTCTATTCAACCTAAAACCACTGTATCCACATTGAAAAGGATCCGATACAATAAACGACTAATCCCAACTTGCGATTGTTACCAACATGCCTTTTTATCTACTAGTGACCAATCGCAAAATCATCTTTAAAATATTCCTTTAACATCAAACGATGCTTAGCTGAAACAGACCCTCGTTCTAGGACCTCTCTTTGTGAAAAGAATTTCAATTTCAGCGTCTCTTCATTGTGAAAGTTAGCTATACTAACTTCAGAGATAGCCTTTACCTCATAAAGAAAAACGATGGTCTGAACAGCATCACCATTAGGATAAACTTCCTCAAAATTGGTGTAAACATTAAGTAAGCGAGTTGCTTCTACCTCAATTCCTGTTTCTTCTAAAAACTCACGCTTGCAAGTAGCCAGAGAAGATTCTCCTAATTCCATCGCCCCACCCGGAATAGCCCAAGTTTTTTTATCGCCACGCAACTGCATAAGCACTTTGCCATCATCATTTCTTAAAATACCGCCTGCAAAGTTTAAAATTACTTTATCATGTCCAACTTTTGAGCGTATGTAGGAAATATAATCTAATGTCATGTATGTCCTTTCAATTCAATCAGTGCCTATTTTCTTAATTAAAAAAGATTAATCCACTAAGAATTAACCTCTTGATTAAAAAGTCCCTATTTCTAACCGTCTGATTTAAAAATAAAGTAGAGAGCCTTCCATAGCTTCAACACTCTACCGATAAACTCGTCAGAAACCTTTCAAGAATTTTTAGTTTGCTCCCTCTTAATACTCTTTTGGGTTATAGCCAAAGTCAGCTAGATCAAGTTTTTTGTCACGCCAATTCTTTTTGACTTTAACCCACGTTTCAAGATAGACTTTATCTCCTAGCATAAGTTCAATATCACGTCGAGCCATCTTCCCAATTTTCTTAAGCATCGCCCCTTGTTTTCCGATAATAATCCCTTTTTGACTGTCACGTTCAACCATAATGGTTGCTCGGATGTGAACCTTGTCCGTTTCCGCATCGCGTTTCATTGATTCTACCACAACAGCTACCGAATGCGGAACTTCCTGTTGGGTAAGATGAAGCACTTTTTCACGAATCATTTCTGAGACTAGGAAACGCTCTGGGTGGTCTGTAATTTGATCTTCTGGGAAATACTGGAAGCCTTCTTCTAAATTATCCGTTAAGAGTGAAATGAGCGTTGATACATTGTTACCTTGAAGAGCTGAAATTGGAACAACCTCTTTAAAGTCCATTTGACTTCTAAAATCGTCAATTTGCTCTAAGAGTTGGTCCGGATGAACTTTGTCAATTTTATTGATGACCAAGATAACAGGAATTTTAGCAGCTTTAAGGCGTTCAATAATCATATCATCACCCTTACCACGTTTTTCGTCAGCAGGTACCATAAAAAGGACCGTTTCAACTTCACGAAGCGTGCTGTACGCTGATTCTACCATAAAATCACCTAAAGCTGTTTTAGGTTTATGAATCCCCGGCGTGTCAATAAAGACAATTTGTTCTGTTTCTGTGGTGTAAATACCCATAATTTTATTACGAGTGGTCTGCGCTTTATCGCTCATGATGGCAATCTTTTGCCCCATGACATAATTTAAAAATGTTGATTTTCCAACATTTGGGCGACCGAGAATGGCTACAAAGCCTGATTTAAACATAAGATATTGAGGGTAGCAAAATATCTCTTAGACCATCGTTTTAAACAACATTGGACACCTGGTCTAAGATTAGCTGTTCACCTGTATTAAGTTAAATACAAGAGACCCATTCCTTTCTTTTTTAGTGAAACAAGATATTCCAAATCTTTGGAATAAAAATAATCATACCTGTCAAAACAGCATAACCTGAAATCATTAGCACTGCACCAGCTGCCATATCTTTAGCATTTTTCGCCAACATAGAAAAGTGATAATCACTAGCCAAGTCGACCACATTCTCAATAGCTGAGTTGACAATTTCTAAAGTAATGACCAAAAAAATAGCGAGAAGTAAAAATAACCATTCCACCGCTGAAATGCTAAAAACCAAACCAGCTAAACATACCAAAATAGCCGAAAACAGGTGACTTCTTAAATTACGCTCTTCTTTAAAGGCCGTGAAAATACCTGTTAGGGCGAACTCTAAACTTGACGTAATGGTTCTATTTTTCCATTTCCGTTTGCTGGTGTTATTATCGTGTAAGACCATAAGCAGTTAAAATCTCTTCTTGTAATGTGAACATTTCTTTTTCTTCTTCAGAGGTATAGTGATCATAGCCGTTAATGTGTAAAAAGCCATGAACAACTAGAAAACCCATTTCACGCTCGAAAGAATGCCCATATTCTTGAGCTTGCTCATGCGCCTTGTCAATAGAAATAAACAACTCACCAATATAAGAATCAAATTCTGCCATCATATCAACTAAGCTAGGGTCTGTCTCCAAATCTTCCTGATTGAACAAGACGGGAGTCTCTGGTTTGTATTCTAAGGAAATCACATCTGTTGGACGATCAATACCACGATATTCTAAATTCAATTCATGACTTTTGTCATTAGTTACAAAGGTAACCGACATTTCTTTTTCTTCTTTGCCAGTTCTTTTAGCAGCAAAATTGAGCAAATCAAGCGTCTGATCCATAATCTCTTGCGAAACTTGTCCCGTTTCGTCAATCATCTCGATATACATAAAGTCAGTTATTAGGGAGGAAGTCAACGACATTTTCATGTGATTCAAATCAACTATTTTCTGTTAATACAAGAAAATCCCCTATCCTTTCAATAATCATTTGATAGTTTATTTATTCATTATACCATAAGCCCAATCAAAATGGGAATAACAGTCAAATCTAGATAGCTGCCACTTACCTTATTTAACGTTATTTCGTTAAAATCATAGCTACCCGTTGTTGCAAAACAGGCAATAACTCTTCTTCAAACCAAGGATTTTGGGTTAACCATAAGTGATTTCTTGGAGAAGGATGAACCAAAGGGAAATAATTGGGCAGATAATCTTTAAAATGTTGAACGGTCTGTGTCAAGTTACTATGGCAGGCTTTGCCAAGGTAAAATTCTTGAGCGTAACGACCAACTAAAATCGTCAATTCAACCTCTGGCATTACTTTTCTTAAGGGCTCGTGCCATTTAGCTGCAAACCCTTTCCTTGGAGGTAAATCACCTGACTTGCCCTTGCCTGGATAATAAAAATCCATCGGAATAATACCAAACAAGCCTGAGTGGTAAAAGGTCTCATTATCCACTCCTAACCAGTCTCGCAACCGAACACCGCTACGATCATTCCAATACAGTCTTGTTTCTTGTGCCACAATTCCTGGCGCCTGACCAACAATAATAATTCTGGCCGTTTTAGGAGCCGCAAATAATGGCTCAATTCCCTTTTTGGTGAACTTATCATTGTCATCATCAGCCATAATAGCTTTTTTTATCGTATCCATCCAAACCTCCTTGACAAAAAACTCTTCTAAGCGAAGAGTTTCTTATAAATGATCATTTTTTGGTACTTCACCAATAATATCATATCTTGTTAACCCTGATGTTTTTTGCTCTTGCTGTGAAGCACTTGCAAAATTGGTAGCTGCATCTGAGTCAGTCTCGTAAGCCTTAATAATATCTGCAACGACAGGATGACGAACAACATCCTTGGCAGAGAAATAAACAAAATCGATTTGTTTGATTGTACGCAATTTTTGCATGGCATCAATAAGACCTGACTTAACGTGACGTGGCAAATCAATTTGGCTAATGTCACCATTCACAATCATTTTAGAATTAAAGCCCAAACGGGTTAAGAACATTTTCATCTGCATAATAGTGGTGTTTTGAGCTTCATCCAAAATCACAAAAGCATCTTCCAAGGTTCGACCACGCATGTAAGCTAAGGGAGCAATTTCAATAATTTCACGTTCCATTAAACGGCTGGTCTGTTCTTTACCTAGAATTTGATACAAGGCATCATAAACTGGTCTTAGATAAGGGTCAACCTTTTCTTTTAAATCTCCTGGTAAAAATCCTAAGCTTTCGCCAGCTTCAACAGCAGGTCTCGTTAAGATAATTCGCTTAATCTGTCCCCGCTTGAGAGCTGTTATCGCTAAAGTAACAGCAAGAAACGTTTTTCCTGTTCCAGCAGGACCAACACCAAATACCACATCATGCGTCTTAATACTATCAACATACGTTTTTTGCCCTAAGGTTTTGACCCGAATGGGTTTACCGTAATTATCTTTAATGATTTCTTCTTCATAAAGGGCAACAAATTGATCAATCTTGTCAGATTCAGCCATCGAAAGAGCCGTTACCACATCTGAAGTATTAACAACCATTCCACGACCAACCAACACCAAAAGTGCTTGAATGGTTAAACGTGACAAACGAACAGCTTCTTGATCATCACTAATAATCTGAACCCTTTCTGTTCTAGCATGGATTATAACACCTAGATGATCTTCTATTAATTTTAGATGACGTTCATTTGTCCCAAAAAGTGCCAAAACGTCATCAGGATGATTTAAGGTAATTTCAATAGAATACTCCTGCAAATAGAGTTCCTCTTTCTTTTAATCTTTACTAATGTTATTATAACAAATTTTAGCCGTCAATGTGGGATTAAAACAGATTCCACTGCGTTTATCTGACAACCTTTGACGCCCCTCAACAAGACAGCCCTTGTCAACTGTTGTGTAACCATTCTAAAATAGCTAAAGCCTATTGAATCCTCTGATAGCAAAGAAACTTGCTGTCTCACATTAAAGACTGTCATACTCCTGATCAAAGACAAACTATGGTTAGGTATTATCATTAAGAACAGCTAAGTGCGATTTAGAGTCATCAATGGGCAAATGCTTTTAATTAAAATCATTTGGTTCCTTAGACTGAGATTTCAAAAACAGTATCAACTCCGCACGCCTAAACATATTCTAAATCCTCTACAAACTTAAAAAGATTGAAGAAAATGGGCCTAAAATAGACTTTTTCTTCAACCTGAAGCTATTACAAATAATTTCAAGCGTATGGCTTAGCCATTAAATGATACGTGAACATGGTCATAATGATTTTCTGTGACACTACCACGATCTGGCATTGGATTCCAAGTGTTCGCAGGTCCATAAATACTTGGAAACGGTGCATAGAATCTTTGTTTCCAGATAATATATGAAATACCACGTTCTGCCATATGATCAATCGCATATTGTGCCACTTGGTCACCAAGTACTGAATTTTCATGAACCATAAAGTCAATCGCCAAACCTTTACCGTGGTCACCTGGATCACCTGGACGATACCCACTAAATGATGTAATACCAAAGGTAGATGCAACTTCTTCCTTAAAACTAGCTGTTTGTGGTTGAAGTCCAGCATTCATTGGGTTATAGGCATGATTCGGTGCGTAAGACAAGCCATTAGAAGTTGCTATAGTCGTTGCATCCGTTTTTGTAGGTTCCATCGGTGTCACCACTTCTTGAACTGACGTCTCTCTGACTGGAGTCGGTTCGGTAGTCGACTCAACAACAGCTTCAGGAGTAGCTATGGTTTCTTGTCTAACTTGTGACTCCATTGAGGCTTCCACAGCTGGTACAGTAGCTTCTACTTCAGCTGTTTCAGAAATAGTTTCTGTAGGAACTGATTTAAAAGTAGGAACGTTTGCTTGAGCCATTTGAGCAGCTGGCGCTGAGCCACCACTACTTGTTGTTTCTCTAGCTGGAGCCACTTGAGTAACATGACTATCCACAGCTGACAGATCATTAACAGTAACCGTTTTTTCATCAAAAGTTACTTGGTTCGTTTTCAAGTCAGCACTTGCTGTCTTTGTGCCATCTTGTGCAGAAGATGGTGTCGCAACAGTTAGTGATGTTGCTTCTTTCTGATCATTATAAGTAGCTGTAATAACCGTCTCTGGGAAAATTAAATCTATATTGGTAATGTGATTAATCTTTCCTAAAACATGCACATCCACTCCCATTGCTTCTGCAATTGTACTTAAAGTATCTCCATATTTAACAGTATAAGTTTGTGTATCGTCAACTAGTCTAATACCTGCTTTAATTTCAGAAACTGAACGAGGTGCCCATTCTAGGGCTTCTGCTGTTACAAGAGGGAACATTGATAAAGCAACTGTTGAGACTAATAAGCTTTTTTTATTAAACATCGGCTGAGCATCCCTTTTCCTTTTCTTCCTTACATTATAGCACATTTTCTTTCAAAAAATAGCCTGTTATTCTTTTGAAAGAAAGTGATGTCAATTTGTAATAATGACTTTTGCTTGTCACTCCCCTATTTAAAAAATGGTTGTTAGTGTGCCAAATACTCTTCCCAAATCTGGTCAAACTGTCCTAAATTAAAAGAAAAGCTAGCTTGGTCTTCTAAATATCGGCTAATGGTTTCAAAGTCATTCGTATGTTTTGGAAAAGTTGTGTCCTCAAAAATGAGTTCCGCTAAAATAGCCACCGGTTCAGACGATTTCGGATTTCTCTGCGTCATTAGCCAGCTATAAAAAGATTTTCTCATTGCCAATTTTCCTCCAAAAAATCATGACGAATAGCGCTGCTTTGAGCATAACGTTGTGGATTTTTCCTATAAAATCCTTGATGACGCTCCTCAGCTAGGTAAAAAGGCGCTGCCGGTTCAATTCTTGTCACGATTGGCTGTTCAAAGCGGCCTGAAGCTTGCAAAATAGCTTTTGAGTGCTCTGCAATTTCCTTTTGAGCCTCAGTTACATAATAAATCACTGGGCGGTAGTTATTGCCACGGTCCTCAAACTGACCAAAAGCATCGGTTGGATCCGTCTGTGCCCAGTAGAGCTCCACCAAATCATGATAACTTATCACTTTCGGATTAAAAATAATCTCTACTGCTTCTGTATGACCTGTCGTTTTTGAACAAACTTGTTCATAGGTGGGATTTGGAACATGCCCACCTGTATAGCCACTTCTAACCGATAAAATCCCTTTTTGTTCCTCAAAAGGTTGTACCATGCACCAGAAACACCCTCCTGCAAAAATCGCTCTTTCCATGATTCATTCTTCCTTTTTTAATTTAAATTAATGATCTCATTGTAACAAAAATAGGAAAAAGGCTCAATGGCATGGTCTCTAAGACAATTTCCTAATATTTTACTGAGAAATCAGAACAAAAACATCAGAACCATTTTAAGAATTTACTCAAGTCTACTGTTTTTATCAAACAAACTGTTAAGACTAAAGAACAGAAAAATACTCTACATCACTTATTTATTAAAAGTTGTCCACAAAATCCCTCTGGTTGGCTGACAAGAGGGGTAAGAATACTTTCTTTTATTGCTTTCATGAAATAAACTTAGCTAATGTTTATATCAACCAATCTGTAAAATTCCACCAACTGTCTTGGATACTATCCTCAAGCCGTTGATACCACGTTTTAGCAATTTCTTTCTCAATAGCTCTCTTGAACAAGTTTTCAGCATAGCTTTGCTCTTCCTTTTTTCGTTGCTTGTCTTGAGCAGTTTTCACATTAATGTAAACGAGCTGCCCAAAAAGGATATTACCATCATCTGCAAAAGATAGCGTTATATAATCCCCTTCTTGCAGTGGCTTCTCTAGCTGAACGGTAACGTTCCCACCACCATCTGCACGATAACCACTGACGGTCCACTTTTTCCCTTCACAACTACTAGAGTTAGAATTACTTTGTCTCTCTAATTCAGAGCAAGGAACCTCATAATTTCGATTACCTGGTTTTTTAACCTTATTATCATTACTTGATGTTATAGAAGCATACACATAAGCATACGGTTCTACATTAACATTAATCGTTTGGTCCCCAACTCTAAAAGGCTTAACAGTCACACCAGATAAACGTTGTTGCCCCTCAGGTTGAAACAAGGTTGTATTGTCATCAGCTTTTACCGGTATTAATAACAAGCTCACTAAAATACAAACACTTAAAATGAGCCATACTTTTTTTATTTTCATTTATTATCTCCTGGAAACATTAACTTAATTAGTATATACCAATTTTATTAAAAATTCAATCTTTAGAAGTCTCTGTTAATACCAATAAAGGGAAAAAGGCAGTCTCTCACACTGAATCTAGATAACAGCAGTCATCAACACCTCACTCTAAACAAGATGAAATCAAAGAAAAAGTCCAAACCCTAACCGTTAGATTTTATGCCTAACTTTCATCAACATTTTCGTTTCAAAGAACAACTAAAAACTCCTAGAAACATTGACAAAACAACACTTCTAGGAGTTATCATTGATATTTTCTCATAAGACTAACTAATTTATAACCATTTTCAGATTAATTCAGTGCCTGTAGAATCTTGCCTTACTCGTTTTGCTTTCATTAGACCTCCCAAGGCTTTTTTGAATTGACCTTTTGAAATACCAAAAGTTGCCTTGATGTCATCTGGATCGGACTTATCGTTTAGGGTCATGAAACCACCATTAGCTTCCAAATACGTTAGAATCATCTGAGCATCGTTTTCTAACATTTCAAAAGAACGAGGTTTAAGTGAAAGGTTAAGGGTGCGATCAACATCTCTAAAGCCAATAACACGAGTATCCAAAACTTGTCCCAAACGCGGCTCTGCATAACGCTCACTAGGGTGAATAAAACCTAACATATTATTTTCAGGCAAATAAACAAACGTCCCTGTCAGTTTTAAACGGTAAACAATCGCTTGCCAATTTTGATTTTGCATATTGTCATAAGCGGCAGCAGCCATCTTGTGAAATACTTCTGGTTCTGCTGGAAGTCCCCAGATACGATCTTTTTTATCAACGGTTAATTTGATATAGAGCCTATCACCTTTTTTAGGCCATAACGCTTTCATCTCAGGCAAAACATCCAAAGAAACTGCAATTTCTTTATCTGGAATCCCTGTATCTACAAAAACACCCAGATCTCGGCGCACCTCAGTCACTTCTCCCCAACCATAACTTGTTTTTGTCGAAACAATTTCTTTGGTCGTCAGACGAAGCTTTTGGTTCATATCGGTATAAACAAAACCTGTTACCATATCACCAATCTGATGATCACCTTCTTTTTTAGCCAAAGCAAAAATTAATCCTTCTTTTTGGACAAAGTAGAAGTGATCGTTTGCTTCTCTAACCAAACCAGTAACCACTGTTGCTAATAATTCATTCATATCTTTTTCTCTCTTTTAAAAAATAGGGACAAGTCAAAAACAAACGCTTTCGGAATTGTCACCTACTTTCTTGATCTTTATTATTCTACCATAGAATAGTGGTCTTGCCATTGCAAGTAGTATTAAACTGAAAGCAATTCTTTTTCTTTTTCTGCCGTCATGTGATCAATTTCTTTGATGGCATCATCTGTTGCTTTTTGAATGTCTTTTTCCAATGTTTTTAGTTCATCTTCAGTGATTTCTTTGGCTTTTTCTTGTTTCTTAGCGTCGTCCATAGCATCACGACGGATGTTACGGATTGAAATCTTAGCATTCTCACCAACTTTTTTCACTTCTTTGGCTAATTCTTTACGTGTTTCTTCTGTCAAGGCAGGAATAACCAAACGAATCACAGAACCATCGTTAGCAGGTGTAATTCCTAAATCAGAAGCATTGATGGCGCGCTCAATATCTTTAATTGATGATTTGTCAAATGGTGAAATCAAAAGCACTCTTGCCTCTGGTACTGTGATAGAAGCAAGCTGATTCAAAGGGGTTGGAGCACCATAATACTCAACTTGGATACGATCCAAAAGACTAGCATTGGCACGACCTGCACGAATACTTGCGTACTCGCGTGACAATGAGTGGTGGGATTGTGCAAAACGTTCTTTTGCAGTTTCAATAATAGCATTTGCCATGATAAATACTCTCTTTCTTCTAAAACTTAATCACAAACCTTGTTTGATACCGTTGTGCCAATATGTTCGCCAAAGACAACACGTTTAATATTGCCAGTTTCGTTCATATTAAAGACAACCAAATCAATATCGTTATCCATAGATAGGGTCGACGCAGTCGCATCCATAATTTTAAGCCCTCGCTTGATGACTTCACCGTGGGTCAATTCATCAAATTTAACAGCATTGGCATCCTTTCTCGGATCAGCATTGTAGACACCATCAACACCATTTTTAGCCATCAAAATAGCATCTGCCTCAATTTCAGCCGCACGAAGGGCAGCTGTTGTATCGGTTGAAAAATAAGGCGATCCAATACCGGCACCAAAAACAACGATCCGATTTTTCTCCAAGTGACGTAACGCACGCCCGCGAATATAGGGTTCAGCTACATTTTGCATTGGAATAGCTGTCTGAACACGCGTATCAACACCGTAATGTTGAAGACTATCAGCCATCACTAGGGCATTCATAACAGTTCCAAGCATTCCAGTGTAGTCTGCTTGCACACGGTCCATTCCAGCTTCAGCAGCAGGTTCTCCCCGCCAGAGATTACCACCACCGATAACAAGAGCAATCTGTACCCCTGAAATGTGAACTTCAGCAATTTCCTTAGCAATGGACTGAACCGTTGGGATGTCAATACCGACACCTTTTTCACCCGCCAATGCTTCACCCGATAGTTTAATTAAAATGCGTTGATATTTAGGTTCCACTATTATTATCTCCTTATTTCGTCCTTACCATTCTACCATAAAATATAAAATGGCTCTACTACATCCCCGATAAAATTTCTTGCTAAGTTACTCTAATGCCTTGTAAGCTTACTTCCTTTACTTAGCTAATAAACAGCAAATTTCAAGATAATAACTAGACAAAGTCCGACCCACAGATGCATCTAAATTTCTGACCCTGCCCTACCTTATTGAGCTACCCCCTAAAACAACCCTTTTTATAGGCATTATAAAAACAGAAATACCAACTATAGCCAACAAATAGAGAGTAATTATTCTTAGGTAAGAATCATTGTCTTTAATAAAAATTTAGTAGCTGCTAAAAATTTCTTCTCTCCTTTTACTAATCCTTAGGGCTCATCTCCCCATTAAAAAGCTTGTTATTATAACTAAATTTTTCTGTCCTTCGTTTTAAAAATAGGGAAGTTCAAAAGGCAACAATGACTAAAAGATTACCCCGTCACTTTCCTATTTGTGACAACAATTTTGAAGGAAAAGTAAACAATTAGAGATCCCATTAGAATTTATAAACGAATCAGTCTGATAGAGAGATTGTGACTTATAATATTGCTCTATCTGCATTTTTAATGGTATTTAATTATCCTTTACAAAAGAAAAAGGTTGAAGAAAATAACCCAGAATAGATTTTTTCTTCAACCTGAAGCTAGATAGTATGTTTAGCTTCTCAGTGATTTTTAGAGGGAATTAACATCTACCTTGATACCAACACCTTGTGTTGAGGTGATTGACACATTTGTCATATAGGTACCTTTAGATGTTGCCGGTTTCGCTTTAGCCATAACATCATGAAAGGCCTTGAAGTTTTCAACCAACTTATCAGCATCAAAGGATACTTTACCAATAAGTGCCTGTACATTACCTGCTTTATCTGCACGGTAAGTGATTTTACCACCTTTAGACTCTTCAACTGCTTTAGCAACGTCCATTGTTACCGTACCAGTTTTAGGGTTTGGCATCAAGTTACGAGGTCCAAGGACACGTCCAAGACGACCTACGATAGCCATCATATCTGGTGTTGCAATAACAACATCAAAATCAAGCCATCCACCGTTAATTTTAGCAACAAGGTCATCTTCTCCAACGAAGTCTGCACCAGCTGCTTTTGCTTCTTCAGCTTTTGCACCACGGGCAAAAACAAGAACACGTTGAGTTTTACCAGTTCCATTTGGCAATACCATTGCCCCACGGATTTGTTGGTCAGCCTTACGAACATCAATGTTCAAATTGTAAGCCACTTCAACAGATGCATCAAATTTTGCGAAATTAGTTTCTTTTACCAATGCTACAGCTTCTTCTACACTGTACGCTTTTGTGCTGTCAACTTTTTCAAGTGCTGCACGCATTTGTTTGCTTTTTTTAGCCATTTTATCTTCTCCTTGTAATGTGGTCATATCGATTTGATTTAAAATCTCCCACGTCACTCATCTCTTATGATGAAGTCGTGCGGGTAATAGGGTTTCTTACTGATTAGTCAGTAACAGTGAATCCCATAGAACGAGCAGTACCTTCGATCATACGCACTGCAGCTTCAATGTTTGCAGCGTTCAAATCTGGCATCTTAGTTTCAGCAATCTCTTGTACTTGTGCACGCGTAACTGTCGCAACTTTAGTTTTGTTAGGGGTACCTGACCCTTTTTCAACACCTGCAGCTTTTTTCAAAAGAACAGCAGCTGGTGGTGTCTTCGTAATGAAATCAAATGATTTATCTTCATACACTGAGATAACAACTGGGATAATCATACCAGCTTGATCAGCTGTACGAGCATTAAATTCCTTAGTGAATCCCATGATATTGATACCTGCTTGACCAAGAGCTGGTCCAACCGGTGGAGCTGGGGTCGCTTTACCAGCAGGGATTTGAAGTTTTACAAGTTTTTCGACTTTTTTAGCCATTTTAAAAATCCTCCTGTTGTGGTTTTGGCGGTAATTAAGATTTTTACCTCCCACAGATATGCAACAATGCATACTCTACCATTATAGCCTATTGCCAAAATAAATCAAGTATTTTATTAAAAATATATCGACTCATCACCAAACTATCCCAAATGAGCCATTCCACCACTAACAAAAAAGAGACTAGAAAATATATGGTAGTTTACAAGTAAGTTATTTGGGTATAAAATAGACTTATGATCATTTATAAATTAACTGCTTTAGCCTTAATACTATTAACACCACTTTTTGCTATGATTTTAACAAGCCTTTTTAGACTGGGGAAAAAAGGAATAAAATTTCCAGATTTAGCACTTATTCTCTTTGCTATTGAAATCGTACTTGTCTCTGGAAAATTTTTCACCCACAATTTACTACCTTACTATCTCATTATCATGTCTTTATTAGCCATAGTTATTTCTCTTTTGTTAGTTATCCGAAGTCAACATTTTTCTTATCATCGTTTTATGAAACTCTTTTGGCGAGTAGGATTTTTGATCACCTTTTTCTTCTATTTTATTTTAGTTTTTTTTATCTTTACATTGGTTTAAAGCCCAAATAGTTCTGCTATGCGAACTACACAGACAAGCCCTCCCACCCAATATGCCACTAAAGGAGCTCAAAGGCTCTTTTTTAATTGGTTTGTAAAACTTTACGAGGTTTTGTTCCTTCTGCTGGTCCGATAACGCCTGCTTCTTCGAGTTCATCCATTAAGCGAGTTGCTCGGTTAAAGCCAACCGATAAGCGCCTTTGAATCATTGAAGCGCTAGCCTTTTGCGTTTCTAAAACTAGTGCTTTTGCCTCTTCAAAAAGAGGGTCCCCCTCAGAAGCTCCGCCATTCCCAGAAAGCTCATTTTCAGAATCACTAACCTCACCCGGATCGAAACTATCATCATAATCTGCTTCTGCTTGCGCCTTAATAAAATTCACAATGCATTCCACATCATCATCTGAGATGAATGACCCTTGTAAACGAACAGGGTGATTTTCATCAATCGGTTTGAAGAGCATATCGCCACGCCCCAATAATTTTTCTGCACCGTTCTCATCAAGAATGGTACGACTATCTGTTCCTGAGGACACGGCAAAAGCAATCCGAGATGGAACATTGGCCTTAATCAATCCAGAAATAACATCAACGGAGGGTCTTTGAGTTGCTAGAATCATGTGAATCCCCGCTGCACGCGCCTTTTGTCCCAAGCGAATAATAGCATCTTCCACTTCTTTGCTAGCCACCATCATCAAGTCAGCCAATTCATCTACAATCACAACAATAAGTGGCAATGGTATTTGTTTTTGATCCGACTGCTTGTTGTAGTCTTCAATTTTTGCATTGTAACCAACAAGATTACGAACCCCAATCTTACTAAAAAGTTCGTAACGGTTTTCCATCTCATCCACAACCTTTTGCAATGCCTTACTGGCTTTACGAGGGTTGGTCACTACAGGAATAAGCAGGTGAGGAATATCATTATAGACTGACAGCTCAACCATTTTAGGATCTATCATCAAGAATTTAACTTGGTCCGGTCTAGCTTTCATCAAAATACTTGAAATAATACCATTAACCGCAACCGACTTCCCAGAACCTGTTGAACCAGCCACTAGCAAGTGAGGCATCCGAGTTAAATCAAAACTTCTGGCACTGCCATTAACAGCTTTTCCAAGAGGCACTTCTAATAAGTTGGCATCTGAAGTATTTGACTGCTCCCAAAGTTCACGGAAAGACACCATTGCAATTTCAGAATTAGGAACCTCAATACCAACCAAGGATTTTCCTGGAATAGGTGCCTCAATACGAACATCCTTAGCGGCTAAAGCCAGTGCTAAATCATCCGCTAAATTCGAAATACGATTAACTCGAATCCCGACAGCCGGTTTGATTTCGTACTTGGTAACCGAAGGACCAATCTCTGCTCGCTCAACTTTGACCGAAATTCCAAAACTTTGGAAAGTGTCTTCAAGCACCTTAATATTTTTACGAACAAGCATTTTCTCTTTAGATTGATTTTTAGGTTTATCCGCAGCAAATAAATCAATAGTCGGCAATTTGTAAAGCAAGCTTGTTTTAGGGGTGAAATCCACCTCAACAGCATCATCTGTTTCTGTTTCTTCTATAGATGCTGGCAATTCTTCAAAAAAGACTTCCTGATCCAAAAGGCTATCAACATTTTCTTCAAAAGAAGGATGGGACTCATAAGCAAGAATTTCTGGTTCTGAAGGAGTCAAATGAGTGCTATCTTGTTCGTACTCTTCTGGGATCTCTGCCATTTCTCCTGTATCAGGATCAACCATCATTTCAGCAAAGCGTTTCTCCCCATTAGCTTCTCTTTCCAAACGTTCTTGTTTTTCCAATAATTTGCGTTCTTCTCGCTCAATAAAACGTTTTTCCTTATTTTTCCGATAAGCGACTTCAAATGTCTCATAGCAAGCTTTTGCAAAATGACCAATATCATAAATATCCCAAGGTGTCATTAAGAACAAACCAAGTAAAATAAAAAGAAAACCAATGAAATAAGAACCAATATTAGAAAACAAGAAAGAAACCGGCTTGTAGAGCAATGCTCCTACCATACCACCACCAACAAATTCATCAACTCGAAAAGCCAGCAAATCTTTCATGATAAGCTTAGCCGTTCCCCGAAAAATTTCTTGGTGAAGCATTTTAGGCATGGCAAACAAATAAGCATGCCATTCAATCAAAATTCCTAAAAAAGCAATGATAAAACCAGCAATCAAACCGTCTTTTTGTTGCAACCACTTAAAGAAAAAGAGATAAAACAAAAGAGCTAGTATAAAGGGATATGCCAAACCACCAACCATAAAACGAATGACATTATAAGTCGTAATGCCGAAAACACCTAGATGAAGCATCGCAAAGACCAGCAAAATCGCTAGTAAAATAGAAGAAATCATCCTTTTAATAGCACGCTGCTTTTCAATTTCTACTTTTGTTAAGCGCTTCTTAGGCGCACTTTTTTTTCTTTGTGTTCTTTTAACCATAAGCATATTATACCATTTTTTAAGCATTAAGAAATAGAAGCTTTAGAGTCATTTTGAGTTTTCCTTTTTCGGTTTATGTTATAATAACAGTCGTAGCATCGTTAGTTTAAGATATTACTAGTTAAATAGCAAATGCCACACAACTAACATCTCACCAGTATCGCTTAATCACTTAAAACGCCTAATTTCTGTTGACTTAACTGCTTTTTTCGTCTCTTTTATGTTAAAATAAAGAAAATGATTCTTAGGAGTACATATGAAAAAATTACTATCTTTCAGCTTGTTAGCTATTAGTTTCCTTAGTTTGAGTGCCTGTGAGTCCATCGACCATGCCATTAAGGGCGACAAATACGTCAATGAAAAAATAGCCAAAAAAGAAAGTGAAGCAGCTTCTAAAGCCTATGAAGAAAAAATCCAAAAAGCTCTTAAGGCTGACGCTAGCCAATTCCCACAATTAACGAAAGAAGTTGGCAAAGATGAAGCTGAAGTCATTATGAAAACTAGTCAAGGGAACATTACCCTTAAATTATTTCCTAAATATGCCCCACTTGCTGTTGAAAATTTCCTCACACATGCTAAAAACGGCTATTACAACAAAACGACTTTCCATCGTGTGATCAATGACTTTATGATTCAAGCTGGCGATCCAAATGGTGATGGAACCGGAGGAGAATCTATCTGGAAAGGGAAAGATTCTAAAAAAGATGCCGGAAATGGCTTTGTTAACGAAATTTCTCCATTTCTATATAATATTCGCGGCGCACTTTCTATGGCAAATGCTGGCGCCAACACCAACGGTAGTCAATTTTTTATTAATCAAAACAAGAAAAATCAAAGCAAGGCACTTTCAAGGAAAAATTATCCAAAACCAATCCTTTCAGCCTATGAACAAGGTGGAAATCCTAGCTTAGATGGTGGCTACACTGTTTTTGGTCACGTGATTGAAGGCATGGATGTAGTTGACAAGATTGCTAGTACCACAATCGCTCAAAACGATAAGCCCAAAGAAAACATTACCATTATTTCCATCGAAGTGGTTAAAGATTATAACTTTAAAAAATAGTGAAAAATCCTCCCTAACAACCATCAGCGGTCTATGCTTGTGGTTGTTTTTTAACGATAACAAAAATCCTGAAACAATCATTCTTGGAATAAAACTGCTTCAGGATTCTTATTATTTTATAGAAAATTAAATTGATTTTCTCATTTTGATAACCAATTTTTTGAAATAGCCTTGTTTAGGCGAGATAAAAAAACTGATTAGGAAAATGGCTGCTGATGTCAATACAATGCTTGAACCTGCTGCAATATTGAACGTGTACCCTAGGTAAAGTCCTAAAATTGAGGTTAAGGCACCCAAAGATGAAGAGATGACCAGCATTACTTTTAAGCTATTCGCATAAAGATAGGCTGTAGCAGCTGGTGTAATCAACAAAGCAACAATCAGGATTGTTCCTACGCTTTGCATGGCAGTGACTGCTACCAAGGTTAATAAAATCATCAAAAGGTAATGATACGCATTAACATTCATCCCCATTGATTTTGCTAGAATAGGATCAAAAGAAGTTATCAACAGTTCTTTAAAGAAGAGAATAATAACTCCCAAAACAAAGATCGAAACGCCAATAGTAATCCATTTATCACTATCTTGAACGGCTAAAATATTCCCAAATAAAATATGGAAAAGGTCTGTAGAACTGTTTGCCACACCAATAAGAATAACGCCTAAAGCTAGAAAGGAACTAAAGGTAATTCCTATAGCAGTGTCTCCTTTTATGACAGAATTTTCCTTAATGTAAGTAATAATAATAGAAGCTAGCAAACCAAATGCAACGGCTCCAATAAAAAAATTAATACCTAAAATAAATGATAAAGCAACTCCTGGCAAAACCGCATGAGAAATCGCATCTCCCATTAGTGACATGGATCTAAGGATGATAAAACACCCCACTGCACCTGATACAATTCCAATAATAATTGCTGTTATTAAAGCATTTTGTAAGAAGTGATAGGACATTAAGCCTTCAAAGAATTTCATAGGCATTTACACCATTCCCTTTCCTAAAATCAATTGGTTACCATAGGCTTTTGCCAGGGTGTCTATTGTAAATGTCTCTCCTACAGAACCGTATGCGATCAACGTTTTATTGAGGATGAGCAATTTATCAAAATAGTGCTCTACCTTGCTAAGGTCGTGATGCACAATTAAAATGGTTTTACCAGCATCTCTTAGTTGTTTCAACAATTCTACGATGATCTTTTCACTGACCGAATCAATACCCACAAAAGGTTCATCTAAAAAGATATAATCCGCCTCCTGAATCAAGCATCTCGCAACGAGCATACGCTGAAACTGACCTCCCGAAAGGGATTTAATCGGTCGGTTTCCGTAGCCATCAAGTCCTACTTCTCTAAGGAAGTGGTCTACTTTATCCACTTCTTTTTTGCTGACCCGTCGAAACAGCCCTAATTTGCTATAGGTGCCAAGGGCTACACACTCATTAACCGTGATAGGAAAATTTAAATCAATCCCACTACGTTGTTCAACATAAGCTACGGTATGCCCCAATTTTCGCCCGTCCTTATTATTTACTTTAACTTGACCACTGTAATCTAAAAGATTCAAAATAGCTTTCATCAAAGTTGATTTCCCTGCTCCATTTGGTCCGATGATGCCAATAATGCCTGGACCATTGATTTCGATAGTAATATCTTCTAATACTTTCGTATCACCGTCGTAACTGACCGAAAGATTTTCCGTTTTTATCACGTTTCTCTCCTTTTAACAAAAACAAAGCACAACCCTAAAGTCCGCTGTGCTTTGATCTTATCTTACTTAGCTAAACCTTCAGAAATTTTATCCAAATTCCATTTCATCATAGCATAGTAGCTATCTCCGTCTTTGCCCTTTTTAGCCACCGAATCGGTGAAAATTTCAGAGTAGATAGGAATACCGCTATCTTTTGAGACAGCTTTCATAGGACGTTTATCAACACTTGATTCAACAAAGAGCGCTGATGGTCTTTTCACTTTTAATTTTTCAATTAATGACGAAATTTGATCTGGAGTTCCTTCTTCTTCGGTATTAATTTCCCAAATATAAGCAGATGGAACACCATAGGCTTTTGAAAAGTACTTGAAGCACCCCTCACTAGTGACAATCAATTTTTTGTTTTCTGGGATTGCATTAAATTTCGATTTTGCTTCTTTGTCAAGTTTCTCCAACTTAGCAACATAAGCTTTGAGATTTTTTTCATAAGTTTCCTTATTTTTAGGATCCTTAGCGATTAATTGTTTAGCAATGTTTTTGGCATAAATAATCCCATTTTCTAGATTCAACCAAGCGTGCGGGTCTTCTTTGCCTTTTTCACTTGCCCCCTCCAGATAGATCACCTCTACACCATCAGATACTGCAAAGTAATCTTTGTTTTTTTCCTTTTTAGCATTTTTGACAAGTTTGGTAAACCAAGCTTGACCACCATCTTCAAGGTTAATCCCATTGTAGAAGATCACATCGGCTGCGCTAGTCTTTTCCACATCTTCCGGCAAAGGTTCGTACTCATGTGGGTCTTGACCAATCGGAACAATACTGTGCAAATCAATCTTATCACCTGCGATATTCTTTGTCATATCTGCAATAATCGAATTGGTTGTCACGACTTTGAGTTTATCGCTTTTAGCAGCCTTATTTCCAGTTGCAGAACAAGCTACCAAAAGGAAAACAGACAAAAAGGCTCCTAAAATAAGGCTAATTTTCTTTCTCATCACATATCTCCTTAGGATATATTATATATTTATTTAAGTGTAGTTAACTATAGTATTAGGATATCTTGTTTTTGTTATTTTGTCAAGATTTTTTTGTAGAAATCTGATATAATAATGATTATAAATAAGAGAAAGGCATAATGATATGACGCCTAATAAAGAAGATTACTTAAAATGTATTTATGAAATTGGAGAACAGGAATCTAAAATTTCAAACAAAATGGTCGCAGAACGGATGCAGGTATCTGCTCCTGCTGTCTCAGAAATGATTAAAAAGATGGTTTCACAAGGTTGGATCGTTAAGGATAAAACTTGTGGCTATTACCTAACGGAAAAAGGATTAGTTTTAGTAGCTAACCTCTACCGTAAGCACCGATTAATCGAGGTGTTTCTGATTAATCAGCTAGGTTATAATGCTCAAGAAGTCCACCAAGAGGCCGAAGTTCTAGAACACACCGTTTCAGATACCTTTATTAATCGCTTAGATGATACACTTGGCTTTCCCACTTTCTGCCCACACGGAGGAACGATTCCACGTCAAGGTCAACCACTCGTAGAAATGAATAACACAAGACTCAGCACCATTACCACACTAGGGAATTTTCGTCTGAGTAGGGTCCATGACCAGTTTGACTTAATCCAATATCTGGAAGCACATGATCTCAAAATCAATACAGAATTGGCACTTACTCAGATTGACACCTTTGCAAAGACCTATACCGCTCGTTATTCCGATAAGGAATTAATCATTCCTGAAAACATTGCCAAATTACTCTATGTGACTGCCCTTTAGACCAACCGTTTCATGATTCAAAACAGCCAGACACTTGGTATAGTGTCTGGCTGTTTTAACATGACCAGTATCGGATTTCTGATAAGCATTCTCACAAATAACAAGCTGTCCTCTCTTCCAATAAGGTTCACTTGCTGTCTGTCACAACATCTAAAAAGACCCCTACGATGTAGGAGTCTAACCAAATAAGTAATGCCTTAACTCAGGGCAACATTACTTATTAAACATGTCTTCCAACTCTTTTCGTATGTTATCTAAGCGTTCTTCAATACTATTTTGCTCCTTATTCTTCTGGTCACTCATGATTGATCTAAGATAATAGCCATATAAAGAACCGTAACTAGACCCTAGCTGGTCTTTATAATCCTCAAATATATTTCTAAGCTGAAGTCTAGCGTTGTCTTTAGCATCACGTAAGGGAGATTTTCCATAACTGTAAGTATCTGCATTTGCTGTTTCTGTCGAACTAAAACCAAGACCAACTGCCATAAGCGCTAATACACTTAAAAAAAGCATTTTGTTTTTCATTTATTTTTTATTTCCTTTTAATTTTTATGTATCGATACAAAGGTTATTATATCATGTTTCATTATTTTATTCAAACCTTAGTTTATAAAAAATAGAAAAACTAGACGAAACAGGCTTTCTTACGGGGTGAAGGCACTCGTTTTAAAGCAACAATCAAATTTTAATCCTCTTAGTTTGATTAAATTAAAATTATAGTTAGACAAAAAGATGTTCTGCCAATATTTTAACCTAATTGGCCATTTTATCTGTCAAACGACATTAATTAGCAAGCTAGGGCTTTCAAAAAGACCATTACCATTTGGGCTGACTTTTTCCCAGCTTGTACGATGAAATCATCAAAGGTAATATTGGCATCATGTGCTGCGGTATCGCTCATTGCCCTAACAACAATAAAAGGTTTGCCAGCAGCTTGAGCAGCTTGAGCAATGGCAGCTCCTTCCATTTCCACTGCCAATACATCCGGAAAACGTGCTTTGATGGCATTAATTTTATCTTGCCCTGCAATAAAACTATCTCCTGTGGCAATAAGACCAATGCGACTAGCTATCTTTTCCTGGGCTAAAACTTTTTTAAAGGTTTTAATGAAACAAGAGTCACTATTGAAATATAACGGCTGTGCAGCCATTTGTCCATAATCGTAACCAAAAGCAGTCACATCCACATCATGATAAATCAATTGATCAGCAACTACTACATCCCCAATAGCAAGACCAGATGCCACTGCTCCTGCTGAACCAGTATTAATAAGAGCCTCTACCTCAAAATGATCCACTAAGACAGCTACCGTCATGGCTGACATGACCTTGCCAATGCCTGATTGCACCAAAACAAGGTCATGCTGACCCAATCGACCAGTATAATAAGTCTTTGAGAGAACTTGATGTGCTTGACTATCCAACAAATTTTCCAAGAGCAGGTGTAATTCCTCCTCCATGGCAGCAATAATTCCAATTTTCATAATAGTTCCTTACATTTTAAAGATTAAAAACCGCATAAATCAAAAACGCAATTAACACAATGACAGCAAGAAGAATCAAATTCAATTTTGATTGAAATTGACTACGTTTAGCATTTTCTATCCGACGACTTTTATAGATACGGTCTGATTTGTTGTCATCAGGCAAGATCATGATCTTGGTATCAAAATCTGCATAGTCATCTCCTTCAAATCGTTCGCCACGCTTTGCTCTTTCAATCATCTCATCTGTTAATAAAGGTTTTCCCATTTAACGGTCACCTCCAAAATGTAGGGCATAGTATTGCAAAGCAATCAAACTTTTGGCATCCA
Organism: Streptococcus castoreus DSM 17536; assembly: GCF_000425025.1. Lineage (GTDB taxonomy): Bacteria > Bacillota > Bacilli > Lactobacillales > Streptococcaceae > Streptococcus > Streptococcus castoreus. The sequence goes on from NZ_KE384294.1 coordinate 191,527, forward strand.
CAAGTTTTCCTTGAGTAATCAAGTCCATACAATCATTATAAGTTAATTCCAAAACTTCGATTACTTCATCATCATCTTGTGGTCTTGGGGTGGTAACTTTTTGCAAATCAGTTGCCAAATAAAGCTTAATCTTTTCATTGCAAAAACCAATAGCCGTGTAGAACTCATAAAGAAATGTCAACTGACCTGTGTAGGCTGTTTCTTCCTCTAATTCACGCGCAGCAGCCTCCATTTCTGAACCAGCTTCTCCAGCTTCTAGTTTTCCTGCTGGAATTTCATAGGAAATAGCTTCAATGGCTTTACGATATTGTTTCACCATCACAATCTTATTTTCAGGAGTGACTGCCAGAATCGAAACAGCTCCGCGATGGAAAATGAGTTCTCTCCTAGATTGTCCCAAATGATTTGGCAGTTGCACCTCATCCACAACAACTTTAAAAATATGACCATCAAAAATTTCTTGTCTTTTCAAGGTTTTTTCTTCAAATTCCATGCCTGTTCTCCTTACTAAAAAATTCCTTTTACTTTGCTTTAGTGGGATGATGCGGGAGACGCTTCGCATAATCTTCCTTAGTGACCTGACGGCTACGCCCAATGGCAATACTGTCAGCAGGTACGGTTTTGGAAATGGTTGATCCCGCTGCTGTCAGGGCATTCTCTCCAACTTCTAAAGGAGCAATCAGGGTTGAATTACTACCGATAAAGGCATGGTTACCAATGACCGTTTGGTATTTGTATTGACCATCGTAGTTAACCGTGATGGTTCCCGCACCAAAATTAACACCCGAGCCCACTTGAGCATTTCCAATATAGGTTAGATGCCCAGCCTTTGTTCTTTCTCCAATATGAGAACTTTTAACCTCAACAAAATTTCCAATATGAACGTCTTTGGCTAATTTTGAACCCGGGCGAATATGAGCATAGGGACCAACAGTCACACCAGTGGCAATCATAGATTCCTCAATCATTGAGTTAGTAATCACACTCCCTTGACCAATTTCTGAATCCACAATATAAGTCCCATTCGTCAAGACACATCCTGATCCAATGCGTGTTTTTCCTTTTAAGGTAACATTTGCCTCGATGAACACATCCGGTGCAATATCCACATCGCTTTCAATATAAGCCGTTTCTGGATTTTGAAAAGATACACCATTAAGCATGTGCTGTTTGGTAATGCGGTGGCGCATCACTGTTTCGGCTGTCGCAAGAGCCACACGATCATTGACTCCTAAACTTTCATTGAAATCTCTCAGAACATAGGCACCAACTTTTTCTTTATTTTCTCTGAAAATAGAAATAACATCTGTTAGATAATATTCGCCTTGAGCATTGTTAGTATTAATATTTTTAAGTGCTTCAAATAGGCGTTTATTGTCAAAAACATAGGTTCCAGTATTAATTTCTTTGATTTGTTTTTCAAAATCGTTGGCATCTTTTTGCTCAACAATTTTAATGACTTCGCCGTCCTTATTTCGGATAATACGCCCGTAACCAAAAGGATCCTGTGCTGTTGCCGTTAAAATCGTTGCGACATTTTTATGGTTAACATGGAAATCAATTAAATTTTTCAGGCTTTGTCCTGTGATTAGCGGGGTATCTCCGGCAATAACAAGGGTATGACCTTCTAAATGTGACAGTTTCTCTTTTGCCATCATCACTGCGTGACCGGTACCTAATTGTTCTGTCTGAAGCACAAACTCTGATTGATCTGCCAAAACAGCACGCACCATTTCGGATTGATGACCAATCACCGTCACATTTTTTTGGGGAGTAATAGCAGCAACACTTCTAAAAACATGCTCCAACATGGTTAAGCCAGACACTTTATGAAGTACCTTGGGAAGATCGGATTTCATGCGAGTCCCCTTACCCGCTGCTAAAATAATTGCATAGTTTGTCATAGATTTTTCCTTAATATATAGATAAATACTACCCCATTATAGCATATTTTCCGGAAGCTTCCTGTCTTTTCCTAGCCATTTGTCCCTTTTTTAAGCAAAACTGACGCTGAAAATAAGAGACCTTCCAAATGATTGAACTTTTGTTCGTTTAGCATTCAAACCTTGCGATAGCGCTTTTATTTAAAATACCCAATCCTCAACGGCAAGTTCCAAAATAGCTATAACAAGTGTCAGGAAAACAATTTATGGAAATAAAAATAGGACGATCGCACTCAAAAAATACCCCAATCGTTATTTTATGTCTAACTGTTGAGGTACCGGTAAGGCTATCAAATCCTTTTCATTAATAGGGGTTAAGACCTTGCAGCACGTTCCAAAATGGTCATCACAACTCTGCTATGCTCCAAGGCTTCATGGGCCTTATTGATCATTTTGTGATCAATCATGTCTCTAAAGGCAAGAAATTCTTCATACATTCGATGCTCATGCTTATTCAGATTGACGACTTGTGACTCTTTTCCATGAAGAGATAATTGAACCTGCGGTAAGGTATTAGTAGCACCAAGCACTGCCATTGAACCTTTATTTCCTTGAATAGTTGATTTAATATCTGCAGTGCAATCCTTAGCTCCAATACAAATTGCTTTAAAGGTCCCATAATCCATCACCAACACACCAGACGTATCAACTCCTCTTTCCATATTGGCTAAATATTGAACAGTCTTTGGAATTCCAAAAAGCCCCGCTACCAAGTGAATATTATAAATGTTTAAATCACGTAAGGCACCACCACCTTTTTGAGGATCAAAAGCTGGCGCAATCTCACCACGCTTAAAGGCGTCGTAGCGTGAGGAATATTGGGAATAATTGCACTCAACAATTTTAATATCTCCTAGTTGGTCTAAATGGGCTTTCATAAACTGCATATTGCTTAAATACTGATTGGTAATGGCTTCAAGAAGGATTAGATTTTTTTCTTTGGCTAAGCCAACTAGTTCATCCAATTCAGAAACAGTCATGGTAAAAGGCTTTTCACAAATCACATGTTTTCCTGCTAACAGTGCTGCTTTTGCACCTTCAAAATGCAAATGATTTGGCGTTGCAATATAAACTGTATCAATAACTTCTGATTGCAAAATATCATCAAAATTACTACTTGTCTCTTTAATATCAAAAGCTTCTGCCAAGTTTCTTGCCACATCAATACTATGAGGGGTTGAAATAATAGCCATCAGATCAATACCATCAATTTCCTTTAAAACAGGTAAAAGATCCTTAACAATCATTCCAGTTCCTAAAATAGCTAATTTCATCTTAATCTCCTTTACTGTGGGTAAACCACCTGAAATTCCTCTAAAACAAGAGGACTTTTTTCAGAAAAAACAAGCCCAACTTGCTCAAAATAAGGTTGGAAAAAATCATAATGCACTTTTCGCCACCCTGCCAAACTCCGATCACCCTCCCCCTCTTTATAGGCATGCTCTGCTGATACTTCTTGAAAAGGAACAACTGATACCTTAGTGATTTGAATGATACAAATAGCTTGATCCTTTCCGTCTAAAATAATGTCATAAGTTCCTACTTGAGGAAGTGGTTCTTGGTCCACGGCATATAAGTCATAGGCAGAAGCTGTCGCCGTTTTAGTCCCTTCTAAGACCAATTGTGCTAATAAATCTGGTTGAACACCAAAGGCCCAAGCATCCATCTTATCACCGATACTTGGATTAATCTCCTTGTAAGCTTGCCAAAGTTCTTCTGCTGTCATTTTTTCTCCGTCAAATTCAAGCTAGATAGCTGATACAATACCAAAAAACATTTAAAGGCTTTGCAAAACTTTTTCTGCATTTTAACCCTTTCTTTAAGATCAAAAATATAGGCAATATGCCCCATCTAGCCCCTTAAGTAGGTAGACTTAGCCTTGATAGATCCCGGAATGCCCTTAGAATCTTATCATCTTATTGATATTCTGTACGAATCAGCCAAGAATTGCCAAAACCAGTTTCAATATACTTGGTTATTTCAAGCTCCAACCGCCATCCATTTTAATAATTTCCCCTTGCATGGCGCTTGCTTTTCCTGAAGCCAAATACAAGGTGAGATCTGCTATTTCTTCCGGTTCAAGCCAGCGACCAATAGGGGTTTCATCTGCCACCCATTGTGCCAAGCCTTCTGGTTCAAAATCTGCCTGAGTCATAGCAGTTTTTACAGCACCTGGTGCAATTCCAAAAACCTGAATACCTGCCCTCGCATAATCCAGAGCTAATTGGCGGGTAAAGCCTGCTAAGGCATGTTTGCTAGCAGTGTAGGCAACACCACCTCCTCCTGCCATAAAACTGGCTATAGAACACATATTGATAATGATACCTGACCTTGCTATTACCATTTTTTCCAAATAATGGCGTGTAAGACGGACATTAGCAAAAAAATTAGTCTGAAAAACCGTTTCAAGTGCAATATCTGTCACATCAAGCAAGGGTTTGTAAGCGTCAAGGATTCCTGCGGTGTTGCACAAGATATCCACACTAGGTACAAAATCCGAAAGCGCAGCCAGAGTTAACTCCTTGCTAATATCTCGTTGTAAAAAATAAAAATTGCCGGACAAGTCAGGCTTATCTGACTTGTCAACACCATAAACAGCATAGCCATTCTCTAAAAACAAACGTGCCTGTGCTAGACCGATACCTGAGGAAACTCCAGTAATGAGTACACGCTTAGTCATACACTTCTACCCAGTCAGTAGCGAGAACATCGCAAGGTGTCGGCGCCCACATGGAAAAGCCCTCCCCATCTCCAGAAACGTTAATCAAAAAGTAAGGGGTCATTTCCAGTGCTACGCCATTTTGCTCCATACAATCAAAAAGCTGAACATAGTTTTCAGCCCCTCCCCAGCCAGTACGAACATATTTTTTTTTGGCTTTTAGACCTGGTAAAATCTCTTCAAATGTCATGGTTTAGTTCCTTTTTGTCTATAAACGTTGATTTAATAGGCTTTTCATTGAGCCTATGAGTTCAAAAAATAAAATTTGTTCACCTTTTTGTGGACTTATAAAGAATTTATGGCTTTTTCGTAATAGGAAACAGCCTCTTTTTCTTTGTCTTTTGAGAGGTGTCCGTAAATGTCCATTGTCATAGCTAACGTAGCATGACCTAGACGGTATTGTAATTCTTTATAGCTGATACCAGCATTTAGCAATAAACTAGCGTGAGTGTGTCGGAAAGCGTGAAAGGTAAAGCGAGGGATAGCAATTTCAGCACACCGCCTGTCTAGGCTTTCCTGTCTAGTTGCCATGTTTTGATATTCCTTTAGTGGTGTTGCAAATACCACAGAAGAAACACGCGCCCCAGTCTCTATAAATAATTGTCGTTGCCTATTCTTGTAAAGTCGTAGCAGATTGATTGTTTTCTTGTCTATGCTTATGACCCTTACCCCTGCTTTGCTCTTTGGCGTACCAATTAACTTTAATAACCTACTGTAATTCTTGGTTATGCTAATAGTACCGTTATCTAGGTCAATATCAGACCATTCTAAAGCTACTACTTCCCCAAATCGGCAACCAGTAGCAAGTAAAACGCTGTATAAGACATAATCAAAAAAATAACTGAATTTCTTATTGGCTAGCTTTTCCATGTAAGTCATTAACGCTTTTAAATCTTCTGGAGCTATGAACTTAATAGCCTTATTTTTCTTTTTTGGTACTTTAGGCAATATGACATCACGCGCAGGATTGAATGGCAATAACTGGAGGGATACCCCATATTGTAAAACACGCCTATTGATTGAGTGGACAACGCTATAATGTACCAACTCAGTAGATAAATCATTGATAAAGCCTTGTATATAGCTAACAGATAGCTTATTTAATCTCAAAGCACCAAAGACTGGTATTAAGTGATTATAAAGCATTCTCTTAGTTGCTATAAATGTTTGAGGCTTTACCGTAAGCTGATAACTTTCTAGCCATAAATCTGCAAGTTCTTGATAATTCTTTATCGGTACAACTTTAGTAACTGTATAACCATTAGAAATAAAGTCATCTTGCGCTTGCTTTGCTTTCTGCCTAGTTTCTTTTCTTGTCCTACCTGTTACGCTTGTTTTAGATCTCTTACCTGTTACCTGGTCAGTACCTAAATAAACACTAGCACGGTACACGATCGTACCATTTTTCTTTTTGACTTCTGTAATTTTCATGATATGAACCTTTCTATCAGCAGGCAAGCCGTTATTAAAAAGATTTTAGATTGAATTGGGTTTATATCATGCGAGGGCTTACGAGAATGCCTCTATTTTCGTTTGTTTTAGGTAGATAGTCTATTTATATTGATTGAGGTTAAAACGCTATACAAAGCATTTGAGCGCCTTTATGAAATGGTAAGAGTAAGATAATTTTGTACCACGCGCAATTTACTAAAAAATACTGATTTTGTTGAAACATGTTGAAAGGCGTATTTACAAAACTTGACAAAACTAGACATTTTTTAAGGTGTAGCACACAGAAAATCTAAAATTTTAGGCTACGGAGCTTTGCTATGTGGCGCGTGAGTTAGTCTCTATGTGTAACTTCATTTAGTTTAGCCAAAGTTTTTATTAAGCTATTAGTTAACTTACCTAATTGGTCACCCGTAACGTCTGCTGCTATCCCCGCAGTATCTGCTATTGTATCTGACAGAGAAGACAGAGCCTCACTCATAGCATCTAGATACTCACTGATATACGCTTTTCTTTCTTCTGGAGGTAAAGCCATAAGTTCTTTATCGCTTAGGGTATTTTTAGGAATATCTATTTTTACTACTCTTTCAGTAGGTTCATAAGATAGATTCATTGGATAACCAGTTGTATGATAAAAATCTTCTTCCGCCCAAGTTCTAAAATCACTGTACCCAAGCAAATAAGAAACTTGAACCCCAAAATAATCTGCTAATTGTTTAGCTTTGTCTGGTTTGATTTGGCTTTCACCGTTTTCCCAATTTTGTAAAGTTCTATAATGCACGCCAATTTTTTTAGCTAACTCTTTCTGAGATAGCTTTTTTTCTTGCCTTAATTCTTTCAATCTATTCATAATTTCACGACCTTTCAAAAGTGATTATATATCATAATTTGAAAAAAGTACACTTTTTTTGTGTATTTTATCAAAAAACAGTTGACAAGAATAAAATTATTGTGTATCATTCAAATCAAGCACAACAAAAATGTGCCATCACCCCTCCACAACCTTTCACACTTTCAATCTATGGAGGGGGATTTTTCAAAGAAAGGAGAACGGTATGAGCAAACTCAAAGGCTACCGGGTCATGTTAGGATTAACCCAGCAAGCTATGGCGGACAAGCTAGATATTTCTTTGCAATCTTACAATAACAAAGAGACAAAGAAAACACCCTTTAATGACAAGGAGCGTCTAACTATTAAGTCAATGGTTGCTGAAATCAAACCAGATATAACCATAGACGAATTATTTTATCAAGATTAGAAAGGAGGCACACAATGAACATTGTTTACATGGACGGCAAGAAAGAGCCATACACAACCAGCGAGATTATCGCTGAATGCGCAGAGGTACAACACCACACCATCACGCGCTTAATTAGAGAGCATAAAGTAGATTTTGAGGCTTTAGGAATACTTGGATTTGAAATCCATAAATTAGACACTAGAGGACAACCTAAAAAAACCTATATTTTGAATGAGCAACAGGCTACTTTGCTGATAACCTATCTCAAAAATACCGAACCCGTAAGAGAGTTCAAAAAGAACCTAGTTAAAGCATTCTTTGAGTTGCGTAAAGAGGTGGCAGAGTTTCGCTATCAGAGAGCTTTAGAAAAACCAAAGCGCAAAACCTTGCACGATAGTATAGAAACATGGGAACAAGCTCCCAAACACGCGCACCCAACCGTTAATAACTTGCTACTAAAAGGCGCTAGCGGATTGAATAAAAAGCAACTTATGGCACAACGTGGCGGACATAATGGCATTGATAGCTTAACAAGTACAGAGCTAGTCAGATATCAAGCCTTAGAAGATATGGCTATCGCTATGATTAACCTAGGCATGAGCTATCAAGATATTAAAAACATGGTATTCAGACAGAAAACGGAGGTATCACAATAGGCATACTGACCGCACTACTACACCTTTTACTATGGGCATTTACCACAGATAGCCCAGAAGATGATTAAAAAACGCACCTAGTAGGCGCGTGAGAGCAACAAAAAAGGCTTTGATAGCGACCAAACTTCCAAGCCTTTTCACACAATTAAATTAAATCCAATAACAGCAGGCAAGCCGTTATTAAAGGGATTTTAGTAATTTATTGATACCTAGATTATACCATGATTTAGGTATCTTGACCATACGGAGAGACATAACTCTTAAAAATGACAGACGCAAGAAACCAATTTGAAAAAAACCTATAACAGCCTATGCTTACAAGTTGGGCGACCGAGAGCATGAGGCAATTACCCAGAAAATATGATAACGAGGTACCAAAATATGGCATTAAGCACACGAAACATCAAGCAACAAGGCAACCAAATCGCTGAGTTGCTCCCACGTATTGAAATTATCCAACAGCTAGGCAATGCTTTATTACTTGCCGATAATGCTGGAGCAGATAGCACTATTTTACACCATCAAATGAAACAAGCATTTAGTGTTATTTTTGAAATGACAGAACAACTATATCAAGATTTAGATTTAATCGCTTGTAAATTGATAAATTGTGATGATGATAAAGAATTGGAGGTTATTAGACAACATGAACGATAAGATTTTAAGTAACTATGAATTGCTATGCACAGAGCTAGTAAATGTTATCAGCACTTTAGAGATAGCTATTAGTGATATTAACCCAGATAAAGCAATATCCCTTGTAACAGTAGCAACTAATGGGTTAAAGCATCTTGTTTCAGAACACACAGAATTATCAGATAAATTTTTCAAGGAGTATGGCAATGAATGAATTAATCCCAACATTGACTGAAAGTGTTATCTTGATTATTGTTTCCTTGGCTATTCTAATTTTATTATGGCGTTATGAGAGCTATATAGAGCTTGATAATAGCCCACAAACTGACAAGGTGGAGGAAAACACCACAGCCCACGTCCAAGAGCGCTATGGTGCCTATGTATGGCTTGCAGGTAAGAGATTTAACTAGGAGGCATTTCATGATTTACACAATAGATATTTACCCAGACAGGCAAACGGAGGTAACAGAATGACACTACCACCGCTTCCAGAGAATTATAAGCGCGTGCTTAATCTTATCAAGGTAGGGGCTGACAACCCCACAACAGGGGCAGAAATAGCCCTTATTTTGAAGTTAGAAGAAAGGACAGTACAAAGTATAATCAGCCGTTTAATCACGCGCTATGGCGTTCCTATCATTGGCGTAAGGCATGGCTTTAATCGTGGTTACTTTATCCCAGCAGATAAGGCTGAGCTATTAGACGGCGCTAAAGCTTTTTATAATCAAGTACAGGAAGAACAAAAGCGCCTAAGTGTTTTGTTAAATGCTGAGCTTGATAGCTACAAGGAACTACTGAAAGGGGTTGATATGAATGTTTAGCCTAAGTAAAGAAAGTGAAAATAGCCTAAAACGTGGCATATTATCGCTAATATCTGGGTTTCTAAAAGAATATCTGAAACCCAAACCACGTATAACAGGCTTAATCACTCCCAAACAGATAAAAGATGAACTGGATGTAGATTATAAAACTTTGCAACGTTGGGAGCGTGCAGGCTTAAAAAGGCTTACCCCTCCTATCGAGGACACGCGCAAAGTCTTTTATAAAATTGATGACCTTTTAATATTTTTAGGAGCGGAGAAATGACAATATATGAAAGCCGTGGCTTTGGGTCTTTACTTTATCCATACAAGGGAAAGCTAGAACCTTTTGAATATATCTCTAATTTTAAACCCTTGGAAGTCCCTAAAGGTACTGATTTAGAAGAATATAAGCGAACACAAGCCCCCTACTGTTTAAGTGGTAAAGTCACGCCAGAGAAAAACGGTAGCTATAAGCGAAACAATGCAAGTCTTATTTATCGTGATTTGATTTTCCTAGATTATGATGAGATAGATACAGGCGTAAACCTACCTAAAACCGTTTCTGAGCGACTTTGGGAGTATAGTTATATTATTTACCCAACTATCAAATACACCGCAGAAAAGCCCCGTTATAGGCTTGTAGTAAAGCCTAGCCATAACATGAATGAGACAACCTATAAGCAGGTAGTCAAGGAGATAGCGGATAAGGTTGGGTTACCGTTTGATATGGCAAGTCTTACATGGTCACAGTTACAAGGCTTACCTGTAACCACAGGCAACCCAGAAGAATATCTGCGCTATATTAACCATGGGGAAGATTATCCAGTACCAAAAGCAAGGCAGAACCGAGCAACTCAAAAGAGCACTACTCCTTACACACTTAAAACCAACGGTCAGAAATCTATCACAATGCGCGTGATAGATCCCCTGTTACATGGCTTTGGAGACGAGGGAGGGCGTAACATAGCACTCACGCGCTTTGTGGGGCTACTGCTTAATGAATGGGTTGATTGTGACGTAGAAACAGCCTATGAGCTTACACTGATAGCAAATAGCGTTACTGACAGCCCAATACCACAAAGAGAGTTAGATAGAACTTTTGAGAGTATTGTGAAATCTGAAATTAGAAAGAGGTCGAGAATGTGAATATCAATGAATTACAACAGGAATTAGATAATGCTAAACAGATTAAAAAGCCCAAAACCATGAAAGAACTATACCAACTGTTACAGTCATTAGGCGAGACATGGCGAGATGAACACAAAGAGGAAAAGGAAATCACCAAAGGTAACAGAAAAGGCGAGGTAGAAACAAAAATACCACGCCCTAGTGTTGCTGAGGTAGCTAATATTTTACTCAAAAATTGCTACTTTACCTTTATTGGATACAGCAAGCTAACAGACAGTAGCCAGCTCTATTTTTACCATTTAGACCTAGGCTATTATATTGCCAGCCGTGATATAGTCAATAAACTTATTCTAAAATTTGACAGCAGGCTAACATCTAAGCGATTTACCGAAGAAGTGATTATTTTTCTAAGGACAGAAACAAAAATCAAGCCCCCTATGCAGGAAAGCTATTTAATACCAGTAAGAAATGGCATTTTTAACTTACATACTAAACAATTAGAGCCATTTAACCCTAAGCATGTTATCACAACCAAGATAACCACAGCATACAATCCAGAGGCTAAAAAACCCCTTTTAGGCGGTTGGTTCGATTTTGATAAGTGGCTAGGGACTCTTGCTTGTGACGATAAGGAAATCATTACACTACTTTGGCAAGTTATGAACGAGGCTATCAATCCCAACCGCACGCGCAAAAAGATGGTCATTTTAACTGGAGATGGGAACAACGGAAAAGGGACATTTCAAGCCCTATTAGAAAATCTGATAGGTAAGGAAAACATTAGCAACCTAAAACCCGACCAATTCCAAGAACAGCACCTACTTTCAGCGCTTAATGGAAAGGTTTGTAATATTGGTGATGATATTTCTGATAAATACCTAGACAGTGTTTCCGACCTAATGAGTATTGTCACAGGCGATACAATCCAAGTAAACCCTAAACATTTACAACCTTATGAGGCTAGTTATCGCCTATTATGCATCTTTTCTGGTAATGGTATCCCTAGAAGTCGAAACAAATCGCAGGGCTGGTACAGGCGTTTGTGTATCGTACCGTTTAATGCAGATTTTAATGGCACAGTAGAACGCCCAGAAATCAAAGACGATTTTATTAAAAACAAAGAGCTTTTAGAGTGGGTACTCTATAAAATCCTAAATATGGCAGAGTTTGATAAATTCATTGAACCCAAAGCAGTTAAAGACATGTTAGATGAGTACAAAGAGGACAATGATTTTTATTATTCTTTTGTGGTTGGCACTTATATTCCTAATGGCTATCATGAGTTGCAACATGTTCCCTTACCCATTATCAAACAATGTCTAGAGGAATTTACAGAGGACGAGGGGATAAAAAACGCTAACCTATACAGCTTTGGAAAAAAAATAACTGCTGTACTAAATAAAGAAGTTGCTGATATTTATAACTTAAAGACTGGGCGCGTGCCATTAGACGATTATAATATCCTTGACCCTAACGGTTGGCATAGCCGAAAACTTCAAGGAGTACCTAAGGGAGTACACAGAAATAACCAAGAATAATAAGAAGTATCAAAGTTTGTGACCGTGTGACCAAGATGTGACCAAGATTTTAAAAATCGGTCACACGCTGAAACCCTTGATAATACTGACTTTTTACCTCTAAATTATCAAAATGTGACCATGTGACCAAGTTTTTTATTTATATATATAGGAGTTGGAAATCATTTCATCTTTTTTATATAAATAATTTTTTTCAAAATCGGTCACAAGGTCAATACCATAGCTAAACCCTTGATACTACTAGCTTTTTGAACGTGACCAAGATTTTTGAAAGTTGGTCACAAAAGCTAAAATTTTACATAATTTTTCTTAAAGCAGAAAATGGAGACTAAAAAATGACAGAAAATGACTACCTAGAACAAGCTGAAAAAGATAGATTAGAACTGGAGAAACGCCGCCTAAATTATATGGCTGATGACACACCTATTGAGCCTAGCGATATTCCTAAACTAATGGAAATAGCTAAAAAGTTACAAGCAGAGGATACCAGTCTGAACATTTATGAACTGTATAAGCACCCAGAAGCGCGTGCTAAACTATTCTCACAGATAACTGAAGCTTGTTATATAGCTTTGAATGCTACACCGACACAAGCCCAAAGATTGACATTTTGCGACTATCTAGAACAGCAATACGAAAACACCTTAAAGAAAATGATTGCCAGCACAGACAAACAGGCACTAGGTGAGTTACTAGATTTGTTAGAGCTACCAGCAAGCCAGTTTATCCGAGATATAGCAATCAGTGGGTTACTAGCCAAAGGTTGAACAGAGAGGCACGCGCCTCTTTTGTTGTTTAATCAATAAATTTGGGTTTTGCCAATAAAGGAGAGGAAAATGATTGAATTGACCATAGAAAGCATAACCAAACCATTGAAACAAAAACGCTTATCAAGAGTATCCGGTAAGTTAAAGGGAGTAGGTATCACTATTGACCTTAATAACCTAACTGTTAACTACGGTAGCCAACAGATAAACCTAGCTAGCATACCAGGCACTTATGGAGGTGTCCGCTACTTCTTTCTTTGTCCTGATTGTGGTAGGCGGTGCAGGAAACTTTATAAGCAATATCTGTATTTTGGTTGTGGGATGTGTCAACAAGTCTACAAGAAAACACTAAACCGAAGTAAAACAGATTGTCAATATTATTTTGAGCTAGCTTTCAAAGAGGCTAGAAAGATAGACCCTAGTTACTATCCCCAAAAAGGATACGTTGATTATGACAATTTTCCTAGCAGACCAAAAAGAATGAGGGCTAAGACATACTGGAAACATTACAGAAAATTTACCAGCTATTTAGATAAAGGGTTGAGTTATTGGCTAGGCGGACTTAAATAAACAGGGTGCATTTACAAAATAAACAAATAAAGAACGCTCTATTAGTTCCCAAAACAAATAAACTTACTCAATCGAACAAAGAACGAACAAAGAATACGCGCTTTTTTGATATAATCATAGTCATAGCGAGGTATTAAATTATGTTTGAAATCAATATGACGATTAACGAGCGACTAAGAGACATTAGAGATTTGAAAGATGCTATTTCTAGTTTAGAAAATGATAAACTTGAACTTGAGAAAACTTATCCAGTACAGTCTAGGAGAATTAGAAAGAAAAAAGCAAGATTATTGGTAGCAATACGAGGAATTAAAGTAAAACGGCAACGTATGACAGATTTAATCAATCAGCTATCAGACGAAAACCAACGTAAAATTTTGACCTTACAATATATCGAAGGAGTAAAAGACAAACATCTAGTAGAGGTAAGCGGTCTAAAAGATTATAGAGAAGTCTCTAGCATTAGACAAAAAGCTATTAAGAACTTAGAGCGGTTACAAAAGCAACTAGAACAGCCTCAAGCTTAAATTTAGCCCTATTTTAGCGCGTGTTTTGCTTTATCCGATAAATTAACCATACAGCAACTAAAAGCCCTTAGAAACGATTTTAGGGGCTATTTTTGATAACTGATATTAGACAAAATATTATCTTTTTACTTGAATACGTGTAGCACGTGTGATATAATAATGTTGTCAGGAGGTAAAAGCGCTATGCCTATGACACAAAAAGAAATGGTTAAGCTACTTACCGCCCATGGTTGGACAAAAACTAAAGGTGGTAAGGGGTCTCACGTTAAACTTGAAAAAGTAGGCGAGCGACCTATAACCATTCCCCACGGTGAAATTAACAAATACACCGAAAGGGGTATCAAAAAGCAAGCAGGGCTGTTATAAAAGCAGTCCCTCGCTTGTCTTTGATTTTGGAGGTAAACTATGCTTGTCACTTATCCAGCTTTATTTTATTATGATGATACAGACGGAGCTAGCGCCCCTTATTTTGTCACTTTCCCAGACTTTGAACATTCAGCAACTCAGGGCGAAGATATGGCAGACGCTATGGCAACGGCTAGCGATTGGTTAGGTATTCATCTAGCTGATTATATTGAGAATGGGCGAGATATTCCCACACCTTCCCCTATTAACGCTTTATCATTGGCTGATAATAACCCTTTCCGTGATGATAAGGACATAGAGCTAGTTTATGACCCTAGCAAGTCTTTTGTATCTATGGTTATGGTTGACGTTGCTGAGTATCTAGGCAGTCAAGAGCCTGTAAAGAAAACACTAACTATTCCACGTTGGGCGGATACTTTAGGGCGTGAGTTAGGGCTAAATTTCTCACAGACCTTAACAGACGCTATTGCAGATAAGAAAATTCATGCTTAACACTATCTAACTTATATGATAGGGCTAAACCAGTACACTAAAACAGATAAACTGCTAAAGTGTAAGGTTAGCCCTATTTTGTATTTTTACACAATAAGGAGTAATTTTAACATGGCTAAACCTAAAGAAAAATGGACACCAATAATAACCCACATTGCCCCTAAAGGTACTGAACTAGCAGACGGTACAATATTAGACAAAGAAACCACCTTATCACAAGAAGAATTTGCTAAAAATCCCCCTGTTATTCCAGCAGGACACCCTTTTTATAATATTTGGGCTAGGATAATCAAAGAGAAGATGGAAAAGGGAGAGTTATAACATCAAGATACTGTACGTTTCCGCTTGATATTCGCTTGAAATTGTTTTGTTAAGGTCAACAAATTTGATAACCACGCGCTTTTAGGTAGCTTATCTTTTCGATAGATAAAATAACTAATGCGCGTGATAAACATGATATAATATATTCACAGCTGGAGGCTTGCATAGTCTAGCCGATTAGGGAGAGTTAACCCGTGAGGTCAAACGCTCCTTTTTTTGATATAATATAGCTATCAGCAAAATACTAGATAACTAAAAAAGCACCTTGTGGGGTGCTAGTTTCTTGCCTGCTGAACTCATTATTTGATTGACCTATTTTAGGTCTTTTTTGTTCACCTTTTTGTGGACTTTGGAAGACTATTAAAGAAAATCTATGACTAAAATTTTTCAAAAAGTCCTTAAAAATATAGCTCATAAATGCCTAAAGGACCGTATTCTAAGCCATTCTTGAAAATCTCTTCAAATGTCATGGTTTTCTCCTTTATTGTCTATAAACGTTGATTTGATAAGGTTTCTTAAACCTTGTAATGAGTTGTTTTATAAATTGTTGTCATTTTCTAGTAAGTTAAAACTAGTAAGTACTTTTTCATTTCTATTATATCGCAAGGGCTAAGAAAAGCAAACAATGACTTGCTCATTTAAACACCTAACCCATGATGAAACACCTTGTCAGGACATCAACTCGTCATTAATCAATCATAATTCGTTAACACTTCTAATATCAAAATTTCTCCTTATAAAAGATGTTGGTTAGTCAGATAAAACAAAAAACAACTGACAAATGATTTTCACTATGAAAAAACAGTTAATGTTAAACATTACCCTAATAATAACTTTATTTAAACTTTATCATTGACTTATGATCATAATCATGTTAAAGTAAGGATTGTAAATAAGTTTTTCGAGTCAAAGTATCAGTTTCATCTTTTGTTTTCCTCTTAATATTTTTTTACAAATAACTAAAAAGAGGTAACTCAAATGACACAAGGTACAGTAAAATGGTTTAACGCAGAAAAAGGCTTCGGCTTTATCACACAAGAAGATGGTTCAGATGTTTTCGCCCACTTCTCAGAAATTCAATCAAATGGTTTTAAATCTTTAGACGAAGGTCAAAAAGTAGCCTTTGAAGTTGAGCAAGGTCAACGTGGTCTTCAAGCAACAAATATTACTAAAATTGCTTAAAACTCACAAGAAAAACCCGTAGAATAATCTACGGGTTTTTCTTGTGTTGTGCAATGATTATACTTGATATTAACCTGAATACTTCATTACAACCATCAGGTCTTTTTTGTTCTTTTCTAAGGGGGCTAACGGATTTAGAAAGTTAGAAAATCCTAAGAAATAGGGCACGATCTCTATTTCAGCCTACTTTAGGTGATGACCTAACCTAAATCGCCTTGATCTTGAGTTATAGTTAACCCTGTTCTTCACATTGTTTTAACATTTATCTGGTAGTAATGCCACAACCAAACTCAACTAGCATTGAAACTAGCCAGCCCATTATATCAAAAAAGCAAGGTTGAATTGCTCTACTAAAACATTGGTAAAAGAGATTAGAGTCACTAGACGAATGGTCAAAGATATGCTTTTTTGACAAAGAAAGCCATTTATTCAAAAGAATAATTGAAACAACAGCAATAATACTGGAATAAAAAGAGTCAGCACTGAAATTGACAAAGTGATTGATAACCATATTTTTCCTTAATCCACTGAATAACAGGAAAACTGCTAAATCTAAAAATGGCTTGTTTAAATATCAGTGAAGGCAAGCATGCCATCATTTATTTGTCACTATCTTTCAAACCCCATCGCCTTATGGCTTCATCTCATTTGCCAATTACAATAAAAACAAGAGAGTAAGGAAAATACTACAATCCTCATCTCTTGCTTTTATCTTATAACCATATTAGCTTACCCAATAATCGCACCATTTGGTACCGACGGGTCAACTGTTAAAACGGTCAATTTCCCGTCATGTTCAGCCGAAAGAATCATTCCTTGGCTGATGTATTTTTTCATCATTTTTCGTGGCTTGAGATTGGCTATAATTTGGAGTTTTTTACCAACTAATTCTTGTTCATTTGGATAAAATGTTGCGATACCTGATAAAATCTGACGGTCTTGACCATCACCCGCATCTAATCTAAAGCGCAGCAATTTATCAGAACCTTCTATTTTAGCTACTTCTTTAACTTCTGCCACACGAATCTCCACAGCATCAAAGGTTTCAAAGTTGATTTCCTCTTTTTCTGATTTGAGGTCAACCTCTTCCGGATTCCACTCTTTTTCGTGAAAAATAGCAGAGCCTTTCCTCATTTCTTCCTTGATATAAGCAATTTCTGCTTCCATATCAAGACGAGGGAAGATTGGTGTCCCTTTTGCAATAACGGTTGTATTTTCAGGGAATCCTGATAAGGTAAGGCTTTCTAAATCAAAATTCGTTCCCAAACCAAGCTGTGTCATGATGGCATTTGATGTTTTCATCATGAAAGGTTGAATCAAGTGTGCTACGACGCGCAAGCTAGCCGCTAGGTGCACCATGACACTGGCTAATTGCACTTTATCACCATCGTCTTTAGCTAATATCCAAGGAGCTGTCTCATCAATGTATTTGTTGGTGCGAGCGATGATCGTCCAGACTGCTTCTAAAGCACGTGGGTAATCAACAGCTTCCATTTGTTTATGATAATCTGCTAGATTATTTTCAATCACTTGCACTAAGTCAGCATCAAAAGCTGTTACATTTTCTGTATAAACAGGTACTACACCACTAAAATACTTGTTAATCATAGCAATTGTACGATTGAGAAGATTCCCAAGGTCATTGGCTAATTCGTAATTGATACGTCCAACGTAATCCTCTGGTGTAAATGTTCCATCAGAACCAACTGGCAACGAACGCATGAGGTAATAGCGGAGAGAATCAAGTCCAAAGCGCTCCACCAACATTTCTGGATAAACCACATTCCCTTTTGACTTGGACATTTTACCGTCTTTCATAACAAACCAACCGTGAGCAATCAGGCGATCTGGCATTGGTAAATCAAGCATCATCAATAAAATCGGCCAATAAATACTGTGGAAACGCAAAATATCTTTTCCAACCACATGGAAAATCGTTCCATTCCAGAACTTATCAAAATTGGCATGATTCTCTTGCCCATAGCCAAGGGCTGTCGCATAGTTTAAGAGAGCATCAATCCACACATAAACCACGTGTTTAGGATTTGAAGGCACTGGGACCCCCCAAGTAAAGGTGGTGCGGCTAACTGCCAAATCTTCTAAGCCAGGCTCAATGAAATTTTTCAGCATTTCATTAAGACGTCCATCTGGCTGAATGAAATCCGGATGAGTATTAAAAAAAGCCACCAAACGGTCTGCGTATTTACTTAACCGTAGGAAATAAGATTCTTCTGATACCCATTCAACTTCGTGACCTGATGGCGCCACACCACCAATAACACGACCCGATTCATCTCGGTAAACTTCCGCTAACTGGCTTTCTGTGAAAAACTCTTCGTCCGAAACAGAGTACCATCCTGAATATTCCCCCAAATAAATATCGTCTTGCGCTAGTAATCTTTCAAACACAGCAGCCACCACTTCTTCATGATAATCATCTGTGGTACGAATAAATTTGTCATAGGAAATATCAAGCAGTTGCCATAGAGCTTTGACATCTTTTGCCATGCCATCAACGTAGACCTGTGGGGAAGCACCAGCTTCTTTCGCCTTGGTTTGAATCTTTTGCCCATGCTCATCAAGTCCTGTAAGGTAAAAGACATCGTGACCCATCAAGCGTTTGTAGCGTGCTAATACATCACAAGCAACGGTCGTGTAGGCAGAACCAATGTGTAATTTCCCCGATGGATAATAAATCGGTGTGGTAATATAAAATGGTTTTTTATCAGTCATTTCTTTTCCTTTCAAGGCTAATGAAACCTTATTGATTAATTTCCCTTTGGCTGAGACATTTCAGCTATCAATGACTCATTATATCACATTTCAAATGGTAACAAAACCAGTAAATTAACTGATAAGGGGGAAACAGCATTTAGGTATTTTTCAAAAACGATCAAACACGACGTTTAATAGGCTTAATCTTTGATTGAATATGATAGAACTCTTGTGCCAATAAGTAATTAACATAAAGTAAGGGAAGCAACATGGGGGCTAAGGCATATTCGCCATAAGCAAGAGATAAGAGGGTCGAACAAATAACACCACAGGCAAAAGCTAGAATCACAATCAGGGTATTTCGACCAATATGTGTGATTTCCTTATTTTTCTCGCAAAATCCCTTAGTCAACAGATAGGCAGCATTTTTGATATTTCCTGTCATCATAACATTAGCATAACTTGCCCCACGTAGCGTTTTAAAAGTATCCACTTGAATAGCGGCAAAGAAGGCTAGGGCAGATACTGTAAAAAAAGAGGATAAAAACGGTGTCAACAAAGCAGTTAATAAAGCAATGCCAGTTAGTATAAAACTAGATAAGAGATACCAGTGCAAGCCTTTTTGATTCGCCCAGCGATGCATAAAGTAGGTAAAGGATTGCCCAAGCATAAAAACTAAGATGGGAAGTAAAAACTGCAAGGCTTGATCATGCTTATTTTCCGATAAATAGATGCCAAATGAAAGCAGATTTCCGGTCTGCACCCCTGCAAAGCGTTTCCCTTGCGTCATATAAGTAAAGGCATTCACATAGCCACTGATAAAACAAAGCATCATGGCACATCTCAACCCTTCATAAACCTGATATTTTTTTCGTCTTGTCTTGGACATCTTTCCTCCTTAGCCCGATTATTTATTTGCAAAAGAAAAAATACTGAGAAACAGTATTTTTCTTGATTTTAGGGGGCAATCTGACAACTTATTAACAATGGATTTCCTCATCACATCTTGTTTTTTCAGTGTCGGAAAACCTCCAAACATAGACCCAGTATAGCATAGAAAGACTGTTAAATCAAGTCTTTCTGCTAGTTGACCACGACACACACGTAAAGAAAATGCCTATAATCTTTGTCAGACAATACCCATTTCCTGCATATTTTCATGGATAAAGTAGACGGACTGAATTTCTTCTAACAGGGCTAAATTCTCATTGCCATTTGACTAAAAGGAGAAGAGTTGAGAGAATGCTCTTTCTGAAAAGAATTAAATCATTTCTCTTTTTTAATAGACTCATCAGTTTTTCAGCGAAAATTTTGTTAAAAATTAAGGAAAATTCTTCAAAAAAGATGACAACAAAACTTTCTACAAAAATGAAAGAGATAAACGATTGCTACTTATAATTACATTGCTTATAGCTTTCATTTGTCTTTTCCATTTCTAACCATAATGTGTTAAGTTCGAGTATTAACTCAAACTTAGTTTTGTTCTAGTTTTTAGCCTTTTTAAAGAAAATAGTGTTCAATAATAAGCAATTATTAAATTACTCCATACACATCAATTAGAAATCTTTGATGGTAAAAATCTAACACTACCTTTTTACCTTCGAATTTTCCCTTAGAAGTTTAATATTCAGTTTTAGGTACCTCATAAGGTTGATTAAAATTTTTATCAGTCTTTCCCCTACTGTATCCCGCTGAATAACTGTCATTAAAACCTTGTTCATAGCTATCACTTCTGACGTTCTTCCCTTTAGGATGCTCTCCCTGATGGGATTTACCATAATATCCATCTTCATAACCGACTTTAAATCCATCCTCACGTCCCTTATCATAATTGCCTTTTGGCTCTTGACCTTCTGATGGTTTTTCAGTTGTTGATGATGTC
>NZ_AUKZ01000003.1 GCF_000425025.1 Streptococcus castoreus DSM 17536
TCAGTAAGAGCCCTGAGAGAAGAACAGGTAGATAGGTTAGGAGTGGAAGTGTAGCGATACATGAAGCGGACTAATACTAATAGCTCGAGGACTTATCCGAAAAAAGTTATTGACAATAGAAGAGGATTCTTGTTAGAATATAGGTATTCAATTTTGAGTGGAGAGCCCTTATGTGAGAGTAGGGGGGAATGATAGTTAAGTGACGATAGCCTAGGAGATACACCTGTACCCATGCCGAACACAGTAGTTAAGCCCTAGAACGCCTGAAGTAGTTGGGGGTTGCCCCTTGTGAGATACGGTAGTCGCTTAGCTTTAATCCGCCATAGCTCAGTTGGTAGTAGCGCATGACTGTTAATCATGATGTCGTAGGTTCGAGTCCTACTGGCGGAGTTGTTAAAGGTAGGAGTTTTTCCTATCTTTTTTGCATTTTTGAGCAAATTATGGTAGGATGGGTATAGTAATAGAGCACCCTTAGCTCAACTGGATAGAGTACCTGACTACGAATCAGGCGGTTAGAGGTTCGACTCCTCTAGGGTGCATAATAATAGGAGTAGCAATAGGACAGAAATGTCCTGTTGCTTTTTTGAAGTTCTCTTTATAATAAGACTACCATGAAGAAAAGGAGAACAGAAATGACACTAGAGAGAGGAAAGGCATTTGAAAAGGTAAAACCAATTATTTTGAAATTGAAACGTCATTATTTTATACAGTTATGGGATAGAGACGATTGGCTGCAAGAAGGGCATCTGATCTTGGTCAAGTTGTTGGCGCAGTACCCGGAATTGTTAGAGGATGAGGAACGTTTGTATCGCTATTTCAAAACCAAATTTTCCTCTTACTTGAAAGATGTTTTGCGTCAGCAGGAAAGTCAGAAACGGCAGTTTCATAAGTTGGCATATGAAGAGATTGGTGATGTGGCCCATGCGATTCCTTCAGCTGGTTTGTGGTTGGATGATTATGTGGCTTATCGAGAGATGATAGAAGGTATAGAAATGGAGTTGGATGATGGGGAGCGGACCCAGTTTCAAGCGTTGGTGAGGGGAGAACGGTTTAAGGGGCGTCGGTCTTTGCTTAGGAAGATTCGTCCGTACTTTAAGGATTTTCTGGAGGGGTGATAGAGGAAATTGTGAACAGTCCTTTTTGGTTTTTGATGTTAGTATTGTTCGGTATATATTTGAATGGTCCAAGGTTTTATGTGTAACTTCTGTAATTCTTTTTGATAGGACTTAACTTGTGAGTTATGATGAAGTATCACACTTGAAAATAGTTGTTTCACTTAGGAACTGTAAGACCTACACAATGTGATGATTTTAATAATTTTTATGGTTGATGATGTTTTTTATTGGATAGTAGAATAGGTATTTTAGATGGTTTCTAGAAGTCATAGAGATTTAATATTTGTTTAATTCCCAATAGTTCTTGGGCATTGTTTAGGTTCTCAATTTTTATAAGTTTAGTAAAAATATCTCAGATTATAAGTCAAGATATTCTGCTCTAACGTTTAACCCAGTGCCTTTAAGTGATCTTGCAAGAGACTTTTCAATATCAAATAAAGCACATAGGGAAAAATCGTGTTTTGATAGTACCTCATAGCTATAATTCTCCAATGATTATGCTCCTGTGCGTCAAACATATTATCTGGCATAACTGCGTCCAGATAATCCCAATTTTAAGTCTTTGCTAATATGACCTAGGTCTGCTAAAATAGCAGAAATTAGACAATCTTCTATTAAGTCATGAATCACTTGACTATCATGCTCTAGAAGATAGAAAAGCCGTCTTTATATCTGATACTATCTATAGCAAACAGGGCTATATTAGACTGTTAAAGAAAATAAATGCCTTTTAAAGGTGTTTTTTTAGTATATACATACAAGTAGTACAATAGCGTTATAGAGCAAAAGGAAGCTTATAACGGCACTTTAAGACGTTTTAAACATTAGTATGGGGTGTGGGGATAGCAATAAAACATAATATGGACGATTTTAGACGTAATAAGACCATTTGAGGGGAGTGAAAAATATTTTTATACAAAAAAGATTGCAATTTTATAGTAACGTGAAAAGAGATGAGAATATGGCTGCTAGAGACCGTGGAAAACCTACATATAAAAAGATTATACGTAAGACTAAAGCTAAACAGCAATTAGCATGCCTTGAAAAAATGCAGTTAACTAAGTTTGAAATCATCAGAAAAAGCTTAGCTACTTTAGATAACAAAAGATAGCATATAGTCTCCAACATCGCCAATTCACAGATGAATTTTAATAACAAATTATTGACCGTCACAGTGCTGAAAAAAGCGAAGCGAGAATATTAAAAAATATGATTTACTCGCAGTGCTAGTTACTCTCAAAATATAAGAAAAAGCCCAAATAGACTATACTGTAAGTGACGAAACAAACAGGAGGTTAGTCAAAATGAACCACTTACAGTATACCCGCTAAATCACGTCACTTACAATGGAATATGCAACAATTATCAACCATTTGTCACAGGATATACCAAGGCTATTGCCCAACTACCTTAAAGCATCGCCACAATATCACCTTATCTAAGGTATCAGATGAATCAATTCTTGCTTTGCTAGTGTTTCAAGCTGAACTAGGAATCAAATCACAATGCCATTTTTATAGAATTTGCCGACTCTTTCCTTGCGGAAGGTTACTGGAAAGAAGCCGCTTTAACCGACATTCTAGACAATTAATTTGGCTAGTGCAACTGATTCGCCAAGCCATGAACAAAGCTGATATCTTCTGATACCACCGTCATCATGGCTAGTTTTCCTTTAGCGCTCTTCCACCCTGTCAGCAACCATAGAGCAACAATTTTTAAAGAGTCGTCAGATATTGGTTATAACACTTCTAAACACTCATGGTTTTATGACATCAAAGTTCATATGTTAGTCACTTTGTCGGGCTATATTCTGAACTATATTGTCACGCCAGCGTCTGTTCATGATATCAAGTCGATGAGTTGCTGGAAGGCTGTAAGCTTTAGCAGACTTGGGTTATCTTAGCGATGAATTCAAGGAGAAATTAGCACAGAAAGGCTATCATCTATGGACACCTCTTCGTCAAAACATGGTTGGCTCTGAACAACATAACCATTGGCAATTCTGGCGATGAGACAAACGATTGAGACACGGTTTTCTGAATTTTGGAGACTCTTTACCATTGAACAAACACTGGCTAGAGGACTGACTGGGTTGCAATTAAGGATTGAGCAATTCATCTTAGATTATAATTTAACCTATTTTGTGATTATTTAGGACCATGCTCCCATTTAATAAGTGAGACAAACAAGAAAGAACTACAGGAACATCTAAGGATGTTGATAGTCTCACGGATGAATCGCGTAAGCTGATTGCACTCAAAAAGTGTAAAACCAGACTTTTGGAAAGTTATCCCATAAAATCAATGACAGCAAATAACGGGAGTGAGTGTTCTTTATTAAGTGTGTTATAAGGTATAGATGTCTATTTTGCGAGTGCTTCTTCCTCACATGAAAATTTCAACAGCTTACTTAGAGAGTTTGTCACTAAAGAAAAATGACTAAAAGAACTGACCTTATCTGATCTGGATGCTCATTAATGCTATCAATCTGCTAAAAAATAGTTTGAACTAATTCAGATCAGGCTGCATGAAAACTATTGACTAAATCAGCTGAATGTTTTGTTGTACTTGGCTTTATAATTGGGGAGATAAAATTATTGATAGCCTACAAAAACATATTCATAAATGCGAAAACATATTTTTATTTAAAAGAATGTGATTGAAAAAAAAAGCAATACAGATAATAATATAAATGTGGAATTTATATCTTTATTTTCGTAAAATAAACACTCATGAGTATTTCAAATAAATTTAGAATATTTCCATAAAATAACTGAGGATAACAATTTTGGAAGGAATATGAGGAAAAAGTGTCGGTCGAAATTGTAAACGGTACCATTTTGGATATCGTAGAATCGGAACTTCCTACAAAAGCGATTATTTCAATATTATGTTGTTGTGCCCTTTTTATAAGATCAATTAGATATTTAGTTTCTCCTGAATTTGAAACAAGAACTATTACATTTGTATCATTTTCATCAATTCTAAAAGACTCTAAAAATGCATTAGAGGTAGCTCTAAATCCATGTATATTAAAATAGTCCGCCATATAATTAGAGATATTGTTAGACATTCCTAGACCGATAAAATTGAAAAAATTCTTTTTATTACTATCTAACAAATATTTAAAATCTGAACCATAAGTTTTTATAACATCATAATCATGTAATTTAAATGTTAGGTTTTTTGCACCATACATATAATAAATCAATTCACTATATCCAGAAAAACCAATTTTTTTACACATTGAAACTATAAATCCTGGAGAACTATACGTTTTTTGTGATAGTTGTCTAATGGTTGGAGATTTTAAACCTTTCAATCGATTTTCTTCTAAATAATTTAAAATGCTATATTCATTTGAAGACAGTTGAAATTTTTCCATAATTGCTTTTATATCCATAAATATATCCTCACATATTCTAGACAAGTTAAGGAGATTATATCATGAATAATAACTATATCAAAGACCCTTGGGGAAGGATAACTACGCGAAATAACTTTTCGGGTGATGAAATAATTTCTTCATTACAAAAAAGTATCCGACGTGGAAAAGAACGTGATGCTTGTGAATTTGCATATGAAATGTATATTACTTCACCAGAATTTGAAGAAAAACTTTGGAGACGTCTATTAGCGATATCTGTAGAAGATATTGGAATGGGAAATAGTCACGCAGCTGTTTTAATAAATTCACTCAATAATATGAGAAAAGAATTTTTATATGGTGAATCAGATAGAGCAATGTTTTTTATTCATGCAATTAGATATTTGTGTGCATCTGAAAAAGATAGGTCTTCTGATTTATTAAAAAATATTATTATTAAAAAATTTGCAATGGGTTATGTGCCAAATATACCTGATGTGGCATTAGATAAACATACTACAAGGGGACAAAATTTAGGCAGAGGATCCGAACATTTTTTAAACGAAGCGAGTAAGGTCTTTCCTCAAGCTATGGTTGATAATAACTATAAGCAAGAATATGCTGAAATTTTAAAACAATACAACCCAGATAATGTTGTGGAAACTGCATTTAAATTTAATGAGTGGCAAAGCTAATGGAAGAGGATAGAATATGTTAGATAAAAATATAATTGAACGTCTAAATGATAAATTAAGTCCGTTTGCATTTAAAATAGGTAATCAAAGGCATTTAAAATCAATATCCTCAGGAATGTTTTTCTCTTTGCCTTTTATGGTAATAGGTGCATTCTTTCTAATTATTGCTAATCCTCCTGTTAATTTGGATATCTATAATCCAAATACTGCTAATATATTTCTAAAAATATTAGCGAGTTGGAAGGAATGGGCTGTTACCAATTATGATGCTATAACTACTCCTTATATGTTAACATTCGGTTTGATTGGTTTAATAACTGTATTTGGAATTGCATATTCTTTGTCAAAAGAATATAAACTGGATGCCTCATCAAATGGTTTAATCGCTTTAGTGTGTTTTCTACTAGTTTGTACCAAGATTACAAAAGGTAGCATCAATTTAGAATATCTTGGGTCAAATGGACTTTTTATAGCAATATTAATTGGGTTATTAGAAGTTGAAGTTGCAAAAATATTTGAGGATAGAAATATAAAAATAAAGTTACCAGATTCAGTACCAACGATGGTTACGAATTTCATGAATTCTCTACTACCTCTTTTAGCAAATATTACTATTTTTTATACACTTAACTTAATTTTTGTTTCGACGTTACATAATAATTTTCCAAAAGTTATAATGGATATTTTAACCCCAGGCATTAGTATAGCAGGTAGTATTTGGGGATTTATAATAATAATTACAACAGGTCAAATATTGTGGTTATTTGGAATAAATGGAACTTCAATAATATTTCCTCTAGTATTCACTTTAGGAATCACTCAAACGGGTTTGAATGCGGGACAATTTGCAAATGGAAATGCAATGACACACGCAATGAACTTACAAATGTTTAGGATAGCTGTTTTAGGAGGAGCGGGAAATACTTTAGGGTTGGTAATATTAATGATAAACAGTAAAATACCTCAATATAAAACCATTGGGAAATTATCCCTTATTCCTGGTATTTGCTCTATAAATGAACCAATTATTTTTGGTTTACCAATTGTATTCAATCCAATTTTAGGAATTCCTTTTGTGATAACTCCAATTATATGTCTATTACTTACATATTATGCTGAAATTTTCCATATTATATCTAACGGATATATTGTGGATCCATCATTTACTCCATTCTTTGCTCAAGCATATTTGTCTAGTTTAGATTGGAGAAATGTTGTATTTACGCTATTTTTAGTAGTAATTAGCACAATAATTTACTATCCATTTTTTAAAGTTCAAGAAAAAAATCAACTAAGATTAGAAAAGCAAATGAAAGGTGAAAATTCATGAATAAGATAATGCTTGTTTGCTCTGCTGGTATGAGTACTAGTATGTTAGTCTCACGAATGTTAAAAGCTGCCAAAGAAGAAAATATTAATGTTGCTATTTTTGCAAAGCCTGCTGCAGAGGCTGATGAAATATTAGAATCTGAAAAAATTACTTTAGTTTTATTAGGTCCTCAAGTTAAATTTTTAGAAAATAAGTATAAAGATAATTATTTAAAAAAAGGAATTAAGATTGCAGTTATCAACATGCAAGATTATGGGATGATGGATGGCAAAAAAGTACTAAAGGATGCTATGTTGATGATTAAAGGAGAATAATTAAATGGATGAAAAACAACTTCAAGTAGTCATGTCTATTATTATAAAAGCAGGAGAGGTTAGAAGTAAATCTTTAGAAGCAGTGGAATATTCACTTTCTGGAGATTATAAAATGAGTGATAAATGTTTTCAAGAAGCACAACAACTATTATTAGAGGCGCATCATGCACAAACAGACTTGTTAAGTAAGGAAGCTAATAAGGAGAAAATTGATTTAAATTTACTTACTATTCACAGTCAAGATCATCTTATGACCAGTATAACTGTTAATGATTTAGCAAAGAAAATGGTTAAATTAAGTAAAAAATTACAAATTTAGAAAATAGTCTATAATATTTTTTTGAAAAAACAAATAAAAAATAATCACACTTATGCTGAAAGAACTGAACGATGGTTCTGGATTTCTACTGGTATTGCAGTTGTTTTTTCTGTCAAACAATAGCGAAGTGATCAGACGAGTATCCTTTTGTTAAAGGGTGCTTTTTTGCTACCTGAAAATAGAAAGTCACATCATGTTACAAACATTTCAAAAACTTAGAAATTCCTTAAAGTCATACAAGACACGTAACGACTTAATATGAACACAATTAGCAATTTTACTAGACGTCCCGGCAGACAGTGCTGAAATTAATGAGCATAAAAACGTTACCGAAACGTTAAGAGGTATTGCTAAAAGTTATTCTAAAGGACATTAGACAAAAAGGCTACCATTTGGCAAGGGCTATAATAGCTTTACGGTAAACTGTGGGGCAGTCTAGGTTATCTAAAAATTGTACAAGAAAAAACAGATAGAGTAAAGATATAAGAAACAGGCAATCAGGTATAAAAAGGGTGTTATATTAACTTAACTGCCAGAGTCTCTATTATACTCGAAAAAAGCTACTGTGGATTAATTTACTGTTTCTAGTTGTTAGATCATTTCAGAGAGGCTTCAACCACTGCTTTTTGTTTTCATTGGTAATGAATTGATAGCATTAACAGTTGCTCTTTCTTCAAGGTTATGCGATAGAAGATATGTGGATAGTAAATGGGTTCGGGAAGTGTTCTGATACTATGTTTTAAAGCATTTATTAAGTAAAAAAAGCATCACATGTTCACTTATGAACCATTTCAGGTGATCGTTTAAATGAGTTGAGTTTTGAATTTTTATACTGGTTAGGTTTAGATTAAGGGGAGCTGGCAAGTCTTTTGGGCTGAAGGAACTTTTCTGGATGTAGTGAAGTTGTTTAAATTAAGACTGTAAGACTTGCCGATTTTTTTATCTTATATTACTATTACAATAAAGTCTTGTTTATTGCTTTATGATTATTTGGAGGTTGGTGATGGCTGAATTTTGGGATGTTTACACTGTTGATAGGGAAAAGACGGGGCAAATGATGAAACGTGGTGATGAGTTTGAGGTTGGTGCTTATCATTTGGTAGTGCATATTTGCTTGTTTAATGATAAGGGAGAGATGTTAATCCAGCAACGTCAGAAGGATAAAGAGGGCTGGCCAAGTTTTTGGGATGTGACGGTTGGAGGTAGTGCTCTCGCAGGTGAAACGGCTCAAGAAGCAGCTATGCGAGAACTTGAGGAAGAATTGGGATTATCCTTGGATTTAACGGGTATGAGACCACATTTCACGATTAATTTTAATAAGGGGTTTGATGATACTTTTTTGGTGAGAAAGCCTGTTGATTTAGAGACTTTGATCCTTCAGAAAGAAGAGGTCCAAGCGGTGCGTTGGGCGAGTTGTGCTGAAATTTTGGCAATGATTGATGAGGGAAGTTTTATACCTTATTATAAAAGCATGATTACTTTGCTTTTTGATTGGTGTGTAGGTTATGGTGCCTATCAAAAAATATCTGAGAAATAACTTCTTTCAATTTTTGAGAGCAGCGGGTTTGGGTCATATTTAGTTAATTGTTATTGGAATCGTATTTAATCCATTTGACTTGCAAATGCTCACTTTTCCCCTATAATGGTACTATTAACTTGTGTGTTAAAAGGAGGGGGATAATGTCAATTTCTATTTTTTTGGAATTAATTGAAGTTAAGGCAAAGGCAGCTAGTGTCTTTCCTTTTCTTATTGGACTTTGTTTTAGTTATTATTACTATGGTTCAATGCGTCTATTTTTGGTGAGTTTATTTTTTGTTTCTATGCTTTTTTTCAATATGTTTGGAATAACTATAATGATTTCTGTCATGTTCATGATAGGAATTATCAGTGTGACACCAACATTATTGGCAGAGAGACTTTCTTTGAAAATGGTGAAGAGGAAGTCACCGCTATAAACAGCAATATCTTCCCAAATTGACTTTGGGCGGTTTGATGACCACACCTTAAAGGCGAATCATCTATGATGTCATCGTGAATCAGGGTTGCTAGGTGCAATATTTAAGAGAGGTGGCAATAGTGAGTAGTTTGCTTTGATTAGTGGTTTTGGGTTACCCAAATTCAGAGAAGAGGAAAAAGAGGGCTGGGTGCAGGTGTTTGCCATCGGCTGTGCTTAAATCAACAATATCTTTTTTGATAATAGGATTTTTGAATGATTACTCGTTTTTCTATCAGGGTACAGACTTGCTTGATCTTAGTTTGCACATGAGGATTTGCTCCAAAGTGCAGACATGATGATACTCCTTGGTGATGTTATTTTTTATTTTACTGTATTTAGAATGGTATTGCTAGGATAAGTGTTGAGAACGATAGTTTCTTATCCATTAGTAAGGAAATTTTAAAGTCAAACATTTTGATAGAAAAGGCATAGATAATTAGAAGAGATATTTGAAAATTGGAATAACTATAATTATTTGAATTTTTTAGAAGGTTTGTGTATATTGATAATGTATTGATATTAAAATAAGGAGTATTATGGTGACAATCATTGAGAGAGCTCCTGCAAAGATAAATCTAGGGTTAGATGTTCAGGGGAAGCGACCGGACGGGTATCATGAGTTGTCAATGGTCATGGTTAGTGTTGACCTTTGTGATTATGTGACAGTTGATCATCTAGACGAGGACAAGATTGATTTTTCGTCAAATTGTTCTAAGATGCCTGTGAATCAACAAAATGATGCCTATAAGGTAGCACAATTAATGAAAGAAAAATTTCAGATTAAAACAGGGGTTTCTATTTTTTTGGAGAAACGTATCCCGGTTTGTGCTGGTATGGGAGGTGGATCTAGTGATGCAGCTGCCACCATAAGGGCTTTGAATCAATTATGGCAACTGCGGCTCAGTCAAGAAGAAATGATTGAAATTGGGATGCAGATTGGTAGCGATGTTCCTTATTGTTTGTTTGCAGGATGTGCCCAAGTGACTGGTAAGGGAGAGGTGGTCAATCACATTGATGGTCATTTGTCGTCTTGGGTTGTTTTAGTTAAACCGGAGTTTGGAATTTCAACACGAACGGTTTTTCTAGATATTGACTGTGAAACGATTTCGCGGGTTCCTATTGATGATTTGGTTTGCGCTATTGAAGCGGGTGATTCTGCTGCTTTATTTGCTAAAATGGGAAATTCCTTGGAAGATATTTCCATTGCTAAGCGTCCTTTTATCCAAAAAATAAAGGATAAGATGCTAGAATCTGGTGCTGATGCGGCTTTGATGACAGGTAGTGGACCAACGGTTTTTGCCCTTTGCAAGACAGAAAAACAAGCAAATCGCGTAGTCAATAGTTTAAGAGGTTTTTGTAAAGAAGTTTATAAGGTGAGAACCCTTTGAATCTGTGATAGATTTGCGTCTTTGGGGGGCTTCGTGTTATAATTAACTGGTTAATGAAAGAGGGAAGTTATGGGGAGTTTAGAAAAGAAACTTGATCGTTTAGTTAATCAAATTTTGTTGAAAGCTGAAAATCAACATGAGTTATTATTTGGCGCGTGCCAAAGTGATGTAAAGTTGACCAATACACAAGAACACATTTTAATGTTGCTTTCGCAAGATCGTCTAACCAATACGGATCTAGCTAGAAAATTAAATATTAGTCAAGCAGCTGTCACTAAGGCGATTAAGAGTCTGGTTAAGCAAGAGATGTTGGCAGGGACAAAAGATACTGTCGATGCTAGAGTGACTTATTTTGAATTGACAGATTTAGCCAAACCGATTGCTAAAGAACATACTCATCATCATGACGAGACCTTGAACGTTTACAGCCGTTTATTGAAAAAATTCTCCGCAGAAGAGCAAATGGTTGTTGACAAATTTTTAACAGTTTTCGCGGAGGAATTAGAAGGGTAGTTAATGAGATATATTACAGTGGAAAACCTGTCCTTTCAATATGATAGTGAGCCTGTTTTAGAAGGAATCAATTATCATTTGAATAGTGGGGAGTTTGTCACAATGACCGGCGAGAACGGTGCTGCAAAGTCAACGTTGATTAAGGCGACCTTGGGCATTTTAAAACCAAAAGTTGGTCACGTTATTATCGCCAGACAGAATAGTGAAGGTAAAAAGTTAAGAATTGCTTACTTGCCACAACAAGTAGCTAGTTTTAATGCTGGTTTTCCATCGACAGTCTATGAATTTGTAAAATCGGGGAGATACCCACGACGTGGTTGGTTTAGAAAGCTGAATCAACACGACGAAGAGCATGTGCAAGCAAGTCTAGAGGCTGTTGGCATGTGGGAAAATCGTCATAAGGGAATTGGTAGTTTGTCAGGCGGTCAAAAACAGCGTGTTGTGATTGCACGGATGTTTGCTTCTGATCCTGATATTTTTGTGTTAGATGAACCGACAACGGGTATGGATAGTGGCACAACAGATACATTTTATGATTTGATGCATCATAGCGCTCATAAGCATGGAAAAGCTGTTCTGATGATTACACATGACCCTGAAGAGGTTAAAGATTATGCAGATCGTAATATTCATCTGATCCGGAATCAAAATCTTCCTTGGCGTTGTTTTAACATTCACGATGCTGAGTCAGATGATGAGATTGGAGGGCATAACCATGCTTGATATATTATCTTATGACTTTATGCAGCGTGCTGTGATGGCGGTGATTGCTATCAGTATTTTTGCCCCTATTTTAGGGATTTTCTTAATTTTACGCCGCCAAAGTTTGATGAGCGATACACTCAGTCACGTTTCTTTGGCTGGTGTTGCCTTTGGGGTGGTGCTTGGTATCTCTCCAACGCTTACGACTATTATTGTAGTTGTTTTGGCAGCTATTTTACTGGAATATCTTCGTGTGGTTTATAAACACTATATGGAAATTTCAACGGCCATTTTGATGTCACTGGGTTTGGCACTTTCTCTCATTATCATGAGCAAATCCAACACTTCATCAAATATGAGTTTGGAGCAGTACCTTTTTGGGTCAATTATTACGATTAGCGGGGAACAAGTGATTGCCTTGTTTGCGATTGCGATGATTATTTTGGTCTTAACCGGTCTCTTTATTCGACCCATGTATATTTTGACCTTTGATGAGGACACTGCTTTTGTAGATGGCTTGCCAGTTCGCCTTATGTCTGTCCTCTTTAATATTGTTACCGGAGTTGCGATTGCTTTAACGATTCCAGCAGCAGGGGCACTATTGGTTTCAACTATTATGGTCTTGCCAGCAAGTATCGCTATGCGATTAGGGAAAAATTTTAAAGCTGTTATCTTTATTGGGATTCTTATTGGGTTTATTGGCATGTTTTCTGGTATTTTCCTTTCTTATTATTGGGAAACACCAGCCAGTGCAACCATTACCATGATTTTTATCAGTATTTTCCTCGTGGTTAATCTGCTGTCATTGATTCGTAAAAAGTTGTAAAAATACGGGCTTAGAACAGATGTTCTGGGCTTTTATTGATTGGTAGGTTTGTCATTTTAGTCAGTTGCAATTAGGTAGATAGGGACTGAGTAAGTTGAGTAATATAGATCAGAAATTGTGATTCGTTCTGGCTTTTTATAAGCTTATGCCAGTTGTAAATGGCGGTCGGTCATGTCGCAAATATCAATATGGAATGGCAATAGGATAATAGTGAAAGTAGATTGCGATAGCTAAAGCAATTAGTGATACTCCAAGAGCAAGCCAGGAAAATATTTTCCTGTTTTTTCGATTGTAAAAAATGCTTAAAATACTTGTGACACTAGCGATTAAAGAAAGTTGAACGTATTCATAAGGGATGAAAATTAAAAAGCTATCTAATATGGAAACCATACTTAATATTAAGCTAATAGCTGGGAGTAATTTCTTTTCTGTCATCGTAAAATCCTTTCTTGAGTGACTCGTTGTAGATACGGTGCTTCAAAATGCTACCAATTCTTTTTATGTTAACTATTCTAATTATTTTAATACTTTTGCAATGATCGTTATTTTTAAGCTGAATTATAACATGTTTGTCTCAAGAAGAACAGAAAAAAACTATTTTAATCAATAAAGGCAAAAAAGTGTATGTTAAAAAAGTACGGTTTAACACTTCTTCCCTTTGGAGAGGTGCATTAGCAGTAATATATTAACAGAATATTTGGGAAATATAGCGACATTTAACGGTGCTTATTGATCTGCTTACTAACTGGAATAGATATTGTCTATTGATTGAAACTGGTATATACTAATGAAGCTAAGAATAAATAGGAGAGAGTTCAATGAAAAAGAGTTTTATTTTAGTGCTAATAGGGATGGTATTTTTAGGCGGTAGCTATAGCATACAAGCTGATAGTGCTTATGGCAGTTATAGCCCGTTAGGGAAGGGGTATTATGGTTATGATGATTATACCAATCCCCCAAAACCGACAGGTGATCAGTCCAAAATAGGTTTTAGAAATGATTGGAAAGATGCTAGAGATTTTGGTGTTAAACCTATTAGAAAGGGAGATACTAAAATTGAAGTGAAAACAAATCCGGGAGCGGTAGTGAGGGTTTATAAAAAAAATCAAAGTGGAAACTGGGAAACTATCAACGAGAGTATAAAAGGAACTCCAGAAAGAAGTGGGACAAGTGGGGTTGTAGAGGAAAAAAATATTGATCAAAAACCCAAGTATGCGGTTGCTAATGAATCTGGTTGTGTGGCTTTTCCTCTGAATACTGAAGCACAGTTAGGGGATAAATATAGGCTTACAGTAACCATAGACGGTTTTTATCTTGCAGAGGGGGAATGGACTGTCGGTGAATCATTGCCAAAAGATGAGGAAGAAAGGGATGAGGTGGAGATTCAGAAGTTTATTAAGGAATTGGAAAGAAAAGAGCAGGAATACGACGCTTTAAATTCATTTAAAAAATGGCAGCAAGAAAAGGAAAATAAACCATGGTACCGTGGCATTCAAGATGCTTTGTGGAATTTCACAGATTGGGTAAGCTCTCCTTAAAATAAGATAACTGCTCTCAATCCCAAAAGAATGATTATCTTTATTCTATCTAAATTGAGGTTGGCGAAACCAACCAAAAAATCTTTGTCCACAATGATGTAAAGAATCCTAAAAATCAATTTGAGGATGTTTGGGAAGCTCGTAGTTTTGTAACCGGTGGAGTATCATAGCTCCCTTCGCATAGCAGACTCCTACAGTGTGATTGCTATCTGTATACGTACAATACTACAGCAAACACTGTGCATCTCTCAGTGTCCCGAGACAAAAAGCAAGTGTTACAGTTGCAATAGCGAATAAAAATAATCTTTTTTCAGTTTCACTCTCCTAATGATTAAAATACTTAAGCAGTATAGCAAAATTAAGATTGGATGATTCGGTCATTTTTGGATTGATACTCATTAATGATTTGAACTGATTCTGTAACAACAATAAAACAGGCATCTCCCCATGTTTTGCTTGAGTTTAGTTGTTAAAAGCATGAGACGGTTAATCACTATCAGCAATTAAAAAGCACCTTGAGAAGGTGCCATTCGTTTTTTTAAAATTTCTGTCACAAGGTGTCACATTTTAGAGTTTTGTAAAGAAAAGCTGTTTAATGATTACCAAAGAGGAGAACAGCGTATTTTTTCTTACCGCGGCGAACGACGGTTAATTGGTTGTCGATTTTGTCGGTTTCAGATAAGGTGTAATCTAAATCTTGGATACGCTCACCATTGATATAAATAGCACCATTTTGGACATCTTCACGTGCTTGTCGTTTTGATGAGGAAATACCAGCAGTGACTAAAATGTCTATGATGTTTAGATTATCGTTTGTTTGAACGTGATAATTTGGTACGTTGCTCAAGCCTTGTTTTAATTCCTTGGCAGAAAGGTTCTTGATATTCCCGGCGAATAACTGTTCGGTGATGTTGAGGGCTTGCTTGTAAGCTTCTTCGCCATGTACAAGAGTAACAACTTCACGTGCTAAAGTTTTTTGGGCTAAACGTTCATGACGTGCGGTATCAAATTGTGCTTCAATCTCTGCAATCTTATCTAGGGACAAGAAGGTGAAAATCTTTAAGAAACGCACTGCATCCTCATCCATAACGTTTAACCAAAATTGGTACATTTCATATGGCGAGGTCTTGTCAGCGTCAAGCCAAATGGCATTTCCTTCTGATTTGCCGAATTTTTTTCCAGTTGAATCAGTAATTAATGGTACCGTCATGACATGACCAATCTTATCGGCTTTTCTGCGGAGTAATTCTGTTCCTGCTGTCATATTTCCCCATTGATCCGAACCACCAATTTGGAGAGTCACATTATGCTTGGTGTTTAATTCATAGAAGTCATAGCCTTGCATGATCTGGTAAGCAAATTCAGTGTAAGAAATGCCTGTTTCAATTCGTTTTTTAACGGAGTCTTTGCTCATCATGTAGTTGACAGTGAAGTATTTTCCGACATCGCGGAGAAAATCAATAAAGCTAATTTGTGAGAACCAGTCATAGTTGTTAACAAGTTCAGCCTTATTAGCCCCATTTTCAAAATCAAGGAAATTGGATAGCTGGTTCTTGATTTTATCACTCCATTTGATAACGGTTTCTTTTGTTTGAAGGCTACGTTCAGCATCTTTAAAAGATGGGTCACCCACTAAACCAGTTGCTCCTCCAACGAGAGCATAAGGTTTATGACCTGCTAATTGCAAACGGCGTGAAGTCAGAATTGCCACTAGGTGACCAAGGTGAAGGCTGTCAGCTGTTGGATCATAACCAGTGTAATAGGATACTTGCCCTTCTGTTAGTGCTTTGACAAGGGCTTTTTCATCGGTCGTTTGAAAGACCAAGCCACGCGCTTTGAGTTCTTCAAAAATATTCATAGGCTTTCTCCATTCTCCTCTATAGTTTTCGAATCATTATACCAAAAACTGTTATGGCTATGCAAGCTTTATCAAAGTTTGGTATAATGGACACTGAGGTATTTTATGTTGAAATGGAACAAAATTCAAAAAGGCAAAAATAATCAGGGGTTGGATCCCTTCGACTTGGGACCGGTTTTTTTGCGTACGCTAAAACTAATGTCTAACTTTTTTTACGTTGTCATCTTCCTTTTTGGGATGATGGGAGTTGGGATGGCTTTGGGCTATTTAGCTAGTCAAGTTGACTCGGTTAAGGTACCAAGTAAGGAAAGTTTAATCAAACAGGTTGAGTCATTAACTATGATTTCTCAAATGACCTACTCCGATAATAGTTTAATTTCAAGCCTTGATACCGATTTGCTTAGAAAGCCCATCGCGAATGATGCCATTTCAGAGAATGTCAAAAAAGCCATTGTGTCAACAGAAGATGAACATTTTCAAGAACATAAGGGAGTTGTTCCTAAAGCTATTTTTCGTGCAACCTTAGCTTCTGTTTTAGGTTTTGGAGAGTCAAGTGGTGGATCGACTCTAACTCAACAGCTAGTTAAGCAACAGGTTTTAGGTGATGATCCAACTTTCAGACGAAAATCTAAGGAAATCATTTATGCGCTTGCCTTGGAGCGATACATGACCAAAGATGATATTCTTTCAAATTACCTGAATGTCTCTCCCTTTGGTCGTAATAATAAGGGACAAAATATCGCTGGGATAGAAGAAGCTGCACGTGGTATCTTTGGAGTTTCTGCTAAGGATTTAACGATTCCTCAGGCGGCATTCTTGGCAGGGCTTCCACAGAGTCCAATCGTTTATTCTCCTTACCTATCAACTGGACAATTAAAGTCTGAGAAGGACTTGGCTTTTGGGATCAAGCGTCAGCAAAATGTCCTTTACAATATGTACCGAACAGGTGTGCTCACCAAAAAAGAATACGATGCTTATAAGGCATATCCCATCAGAAAAGATTTTATTCAACCCGAAAGTGTTACAGTAAATACGCACGATTATCTCTATTATACGGTTTTGGCAGATGCTAAAAAAGCCATGTATAGTTATCTGATTAAAAGGGATAAGGTATCTAGTCGTGACTTAAAAAATGATGAAACAAAAGCTGCTTATGAGGAAAGAGCTTTAACAGAACTCCAGCAAGGGGGTTACACCATTACAACAACTATCAATAAACCGATTTATAATGCGATGCAAAATGCGGCTGCTCAATTTGGTGGCTTATTAGACGATGGCACCGGTACTGTGCAAATGGGAAATGTGCTGACTGATAATGCAACAGGAGCTGTCTTGGGATTTGTTGGTGGAAGAGATTATAACCTTAATCAAAATAACCATGCTTTTAATACCGTACGTTCCCCAGGGTCTAGTATTAAACCTATCATTGCTTACGGACCTGCCATTGATCAAGGATTAATGGGAAGTGCTAGTGTTCTTTCAAATTATCCGACAACCTATTCTAGTGGACAAAAAATCATGCATGTTGATAGTGAGGGAACAGCGATGATGTCTTTGCAAGAAGCTCTCAATGTGTCTTGGAATATTCCTGCTTTTTGGACACAAAAATTGCTTCGTGAAAAAGGGGTTAATGTTGAAAACTATATGACTAAAATGGGTTATCGTATTGCTGATTATTCTATTGAAAGTCTACCACTTGGCGGAGGAATTGAAACATCTGTTGGGCAACAAACTAATGCTTATCAGATGATAGCTAACAATGGTCTCTATCAAAAACAGTACATTGTAGACAAAATTACTGCTAGCGACGGAACAGTAATCTATAAGCATGAAAGCAAACCTGTTCGTGTTTTTTCAGCACCAACGGCCACAATCATGCAAGAGTTATTAAGAGGTCCAATCACATCTGGGGCTACAACAACATTCAAAAGTCGTTTGGCGGCTATTAATCCGAGCTTAGCAAATGCGGATTGGATTGGAAAAACAGGGACGGCTGAAAATTATTCAGATGTTTGGCTCATGCTCGCCACACCAAAAGTAACTCTAGGTGGCTGGGCAGGGCATGATAACAATGCTTCGCTAGCACCGTTAACAGGCTATAATAACAATTCCAATTATCTAGCACATCTTGCCAACGCCATTAATCAAGCAGCTCCAAATATTTTTGGAACGGGTCAACGATTTGGACTTGATCCTGCTGTTGTTAAAGCCTCGGTTCTGAAATCGACCGGTTTACAGCCAGGTGCAGTTTCTATAAATGGGCAATCTTTCATGGTAAATGGTGAAATGACAACTAGTCTTTGGGCTCAAAAAGGACCAGGGACCATGACTTACAAATTTGCGATTGGCGGGACAGATGCAGATTATCAAAAAGCTTGGGCAGGTTTTGGAATCAAGAAAAATTAACTTGTCTTTAACGAAAAAATAGTGTACAATGTTTATTAACTATTTGTCGTCTAATCTAGTTGAAATATTGTCCAACTAGGGAGAACAGCAGTTAAATCACACTGATGAAGTCAGATTTAGCTGCTCTTTTTGTGCCTATTTTTAGGAGGGAAAGAATTCTTAATCCATATTTAAAGATTCTAAAAATTCACATCGAGGACAAATGATAACATAGTTGCAATTTGCTCAAAAAGCAAAGCTTAAAAAGAAGAAGGAGTTAAAAACTTGGCAGGACATGAAGTTCGATACGGGAAACACCGTACACGTCGTAGCTTTTCAAGAATCAAAGAAGTTCTTGATTTACCAAATTTGATTGAAATTCAAACTGACTCATTCCAAGATTTCCTAGATACAGGTTTGAAAGAAGTCTTTGAAGATGTACTTCCAATTTCAAACTTTACAGATACTATGGAACTTGAATTTGTTGGTTATGAATTCAAAGAGCCTAAATATACCCTTGAAGAAGCGCGTATCCATGATGCAAGTTACTCTGCACCAATTTTTGTAACATTCCGCTTGGTGAATAAAGAAACGGGTGAGATCAAAACACAAGAAGTCTTTTTTGGTGATTTTCCAATCATGACTGAAATGGGAACCTTCATTATCAACGGTGGGGAACGGATCATTGTTTCCCAGTTGGTTCGCTCTCCCGGAGTTTATTTCAATGATAAGGTTGATAAAAATGGTAAGGTAGGTTATGGATCAACTGTTATTCCTAACCGAGGTGCTTGGCTAGAGCTTGAAACGGATTCAAAGGATATTGCCTACACTCGTATTGACCGTACACGTAAAATTCCATTCACAACCCTGGTTCGTGCTCTTGGATTCTCAGGTGACGATGAAATTGTAGATATTTTTGGAGATAGTGATCTTGTTCGTAATACCAT
Source organism: Streptococcus castoreus DSM 17536 (assembly GCF_000425025.1). Taxonomy (GTDB): domain Bacteria; phylum Bacillota; class Bacilli; order Lactobacillales; family Streptococcaceae; genus Streptococcus; species Streptococcus castoreus. Next base: position 19,294 of record NZ_AUKZ01000003.1, read on the forward strand.
CGAAAAAGATATTCACAAAAATCCAAGCGATTCTCGTACAGACGAAGCGCTTAAAGAGATTTATGAGCGTTTAAGACCAGGTGAACCTAAAACGGCTGATAGTTCGCGTAGTCTTTTGGTTGCTCGTTTCTTTGATGCACGTCGCTACGACCTAGCTGCTGTAGGGCGCTACAAAGTTAATAAAAAATTAAACATCAAGACGCGTCTCTTAAACCAAATTATTGCCGAAAACCTTGTCGATGCTGAGACAGGCGAGATCTTGGTTGAAGCAGGAACTGAGATGACACGTAGTGTGATCGAATCTATTGAAGAACACCTTGACGGTGATTTGAATAAATTTGTGTACACGCCAAATGATTATGCAGTGCTTACAGAACCAGTTGTTCTTCAAAAATTCAAGGTTGTGTCTCCAATTGATCCTGATCGCGTGGTAACCATTGTTGGTAATGCGAATCCAGATGATAAAGTTCGTGCGTTGACACCGGCAGATATTTTAGCAGAGATGTCATACTTCCTTAACCTTTCAGAAGGTCTTGGAAAAGTTGATGATATTGATCACTTAGGTAATCGTCGTATTCGTGCTGTTGGTGAATTGCTTGCCAATCAATTCCGTATTGGTCTTGCGCGTATGGAACGTAATGTGCGTGAGCGGATGTCTGTTCAAGATAATGACGTCTTGACACCACAACAAATCATTAATATTCGTCCTGTAACAGCAGCTGTTAAAGAATTCTTTGGGTCATCACAGTTGTCACAGTTCATGGATCAACATAACCCATTGTCTGAGCTTTCTCACAAACGTCGTTTATCAGCCTTAGGACCTGGCGGTTTGACGCGTGACCGTGCTGGATATGAAGTTCGTGACGTGCATTATACTCACTACGGTCGCATGTGTCCGATTGAAACACCTGAAGGTCCAAATATCGGTTTGATTAACAACTTGTCTTCATTTGGGCATCTTAATAAATATGGTTTTATCCAGACACCATATCGTAGAGTTGATCGTGTAATTGGTAGAGTTACAAACGAGATTGTTTGGTTGACCGCTGATGAGGAAGACGAGTACACTGTTGCACAAGCAAATTCTAAACTGAATAAAGACGGCACATTTGCCGAAGAAATCGTTATGGGGCGTCATCAGGGGAATAACCAAGAATTCTCTTCAAGTATTGTTGATTTTGTTGATGTTTCTCCAAAGCAGGTAGTTGCTGTGGCGACAGCATGTATTCCTTTCTTAGAAAACGATGACTCCAACCGTGCTCTTATGGGTGCCAACATGCAACGCCAAGCCGTGCCATTGATTGATCCTAAAGCACCATTTGTTGGTACTGGTATGGAATACCAAGCTGCTCACGATTCTGGTGCCGCAGTTATTGCTAAGCACGATGGTAAAGTCGTCTTTTCAGATGCTGAAAAAGTTGAAGTACGTTGTAAAAATGGTTCGCTTGATGTTTACCACATCACAAAATTCCGCCGTTCAAACTCAGGAACTGCTTATAATCAACGAACTCTTGTTAAAGTGGGTGACCTTGTTGAAAAAGGGGACTTTATTGCTGATGGTCCATCTATGGAAAGCGGTGAAATGGCACTTGGACAAAACCCAGTCGTTGCCTACATGACTTGGGAAGGTTATAACTTCGAGGATGCTGTTATCATGAGTGAACGTCTTGTGAAAGAAGATGTTTATACTTCTGTTCACTTGGAAGAATTTGAATCAGAGACACGTGATACAAAGCTTGGACCTGAGGAAATTACGCGTGAGGTGCCAAACGTTGGTGAAGAAGCCCTCAAAGACCTTGATGGTATGGGAATTATCCGTATTGGTGCGGAGGTTAAGGAAGGCGATATTCTTGTTGGGAAAGTGACTCCTAAAGGGGAAAAAGATCTCTCTGCTGAAGAACGTCTTTTGCATGCTATTTTTGGCGATAAATCACGTGAAGTGCGTGATACCTCACTTCGTGTACCTCATGGTGGTGATGGTATCGTTCGTGATGTGAAAATCTTTACCCGTGCTAATGGAGATGAATTACAATCAGGCGTTAACATGCTTGTGCGAGTATATATTGCTCAAAAACGTAAAATCAAGGTCGGAGATAAAATGGCGGGTCGTCACGGGAACAAGGGTGTCGTTTCGCGTATTGTTCCTGTGGAAGACATGCCATACTTACCAGACGGAACTCCTGTTGACATTATGTTGAATCCTCTTGGGGTGCCCTCACGGATGAATATCGGTCAGGTTATGGAACTTCACTTGGGTATGGCTGCTCGTAACTTGGGCATCCATATTGCGACACCAGTCTTTGACGGGGCGAGTTCTGAAGATCTTTGGGAAACTGTTCGTGAAGCTGGCATGGACTCAGATGCCAAAACAGTTCTTTACGACGGTCGTACTGGTGAACCATTTGACAACCGTGTGTCGGTTGGTGTTATGTATATGATTAAACTCCACCACATGGTTGATGATAAACTCCATGCCCGTTCAGTAGGACCATATTCACTCGTTACTCAACAACCACTTGGTGGTAAAGCACAATTTGGTGGGCAACGTTTCGGTGAGATGGAGGTTTGGGCACTTGAGGCATATGGTGCATCAAATGTTCTCCAAGAAATCTTGACTTATAAGTCAGATGATGTCACTGGACGTTTGAAAGCTTATGAAGCGATTACCAAAGGGAAGCCAATTCCAAAACCAGGTGTTCCAGAATCCTTCCGCGTTCTTGTCAAAGAATTGCAATCACTTGGTCTTGACATGCGTGTCCTTGACGAAGATGACAATGAAGTCGAACTTCGTGACCTTGATGAGGGTGAGGACGATGATGTGATGCACGTTGACGATCTTGAAAAAGCGCGTGAAAAACAAGTTCAAGAAACTCAAGAGGTTTTTGAATTAACTGAAGAAAAATAAGTAATCAATTCTTATTAAATCATTATTTACTGGTTTAGGGCAGGGTGAACCTGCTCTAATATTAGTAAAGTCATCAAAGGCAGAAAGGTAAAACTAGTGGTTGACGTAAATCGTTTTAAAAGTATGCAAATCACATTAGCCTCGCCAAGTAAAGTCCGCTCATGGTCTTATGGTGAAGTTAAAAAACCTGAAACAATCAACTACCGTACATTAAAGCCAGAACGTGAAGGGCTTTTTGACGAAGTTATTTTTGGTCCGACAAAAGATTGGGAATGTGCGTGTGGGAAATACAAACGTATCCGTTATAAAGGTATCGTGTGTGACCGTTGTGGTGTTGAAGTCACTCGTGCTAAAGTTCGTCGTGAACGTATGGGTCACATTGAATTGAAAGCTCCGGTATCACATATCTGGTACTTCAAAGGCATTCCATCTCGTATGGGATTGACACTTGATATGAGCCCACGCTCTCTGGAAGAAGTCATTTATTTTGCGGCTTATGTGGTCATTGACCCAATGGATACACCGCTTGAACCAAAATCATTATTAACGGAACGCGAATACCGTGAAAAAATCCAAGAATATGGTTATGGCTCATTTGTTGCGAAAATGGGTGCTGAAGCGATTCAGGATCTCTTGAAACGCGTTGATTTGGTTGCTGAAATTGCTGAATTGAAAGAGGAATTGAAATCTGCTTCAGGGCAAAAACGGATTAAAGCAGTTCGTCGTTTGGACGTGCTAGATGCTTTTCATAAATCGGGTAATAAACCAGAATGGATGGTCCTAAATATCTTGCCAGTTATTCCACCGGATCTTCGTCCGATGGTTCAATTAGATGGTGGTCGTTTTGCAGCATCAGATTTGAATGACTTGTATCGTCGTGTGATTAATCGTAACAATCGCTTGGCTCGTTTGTTGGAACTAAATGCACCAGGCATCATCGTTCAAAACGAAAAACGGATGCTTCAAGAAGCGGTTGATGCACTGATTGATAATGGTCGTCGTGGTCGTCCCATTACTGGACCGGGTAGCCGTCCGTTGAAATCTTTGAGCCACATGCTTAAAGGGAAACAAGGACGTTTCCGCCAAAACTTGCTTGGTAAACGTGTTGATTTCTCAGGTCGTTCCGTTATCGCTGTTGGTCCAACCCTTAAAATGTACCAATGTGGTGTACCACGTGAAATGGCAATTGAACTCTTTAAACCATTTGTGATGCGTGAAATTGTTGCACGTGAGTTTGCTGGTAACGTGAAAGCCGCTAAACGTATGGTTGAACGTGGTGATGAACGTATCTGGGATATTCTAGAAGATGTGATCAAAGAACACCCAGTTCTCCTTAACCGTGCACCTACCCTTCACCGACTTGGTATTCAAGCTTTTGAGCCAGTTCTTATTGACGGTAAGGCTCTTCGCTTGCACCCGCTTGTGTGTGAAGCTTATAATGCCGATTTTGACGGGGACCAAATGGCCATCCACGTGCCACTTTCCGAAGAAGCACAAGCTGAAGCTCGTCTTTTGATGCTTGCGGCAGAACATATCCTTAACCCTAAAGATGGTAAACCTGTGGTTACCCCATCTCAGGATATGGTTTTGGGTAACTATTATCTCACTATGGAAGATGCTGGTCGTGAAGGTGAAGGCATGATCTTCAAGGATAAAGATGAAGCTGTGATGGCTTACCGTAATGGGTATGCTCACCTTCATAGCCGTGTTGGTATCGCTGTTGACAGCATGCCAAATAAACCTTGGAAAGATAGCCAAAAACATAAAATCATGGTGACAACTGTTGGTAAGATTTTGTTTAACGACATCATGCCAGAGGACCTTCCTTACCTCCAAGAGCCAAATAATGCAAATTTGACAGAAGGAACACCAGATAAATATTTCCTTGAACCTGGACAGAAAATCCAAGAGGTAATTGATCGTTTGGAGATTAACGTGCCCTTCAAGAAGAAAAATCTTGGGAGTATCATTGCTGAAACTTTCAAACGTTTCCGAACGACTGAAACCTCAGCCTTCCTTGACCGTCTGAAAGATCTTGGTTATTATCATTCAACTCTTGCGGGGTTGACAGTAGGTATCGCTGATATTCCAGTTATTGATAACAAGGCAGAAATCATTGATGCTGCTCACCATCGTGTTGAAGAAATTAACAAGGCTTTCCGTCGTGGTTTGATGACTGATGACGATCGTTATGTTGCCGTTACAACGACATGGCGTGAAGCTAAGGAAGCTCTTGAAAAACGTCTGATTGAAACACAAGATCCTAAGAACCCAATCGTTATGATGATGGACTCGGGAGCCCGTGGTAATATCTCTAACTTCTCACAGCTTGCCGGTATGCGTGGGTTGATGGCTGCTCCTAATGGACGTATCATGGAACTTCCTATCTTGTCAAACTTCCGTGAAGGTTTGAGCGTTTTGGAAATGTTCTTCTCAACCCACGGTGCACGTAAAGGGATGACCGATACGGCCCTTAAAACAGCTGACTCAGGTTATCTGACTCGTCGTTTGGTTGACGTTGCCCAAGATGTGATTATTCGTGAAGATGATTGTGGTACTGACCGTGGGCTTCTTATTCGTGCAATCACAGATGGAAAAGAAGTGACAGAAACACTTGAAGAACGTCTTCAAGGTCGTTATACTCGCAAATCAGTCAAACACCCTGAAACTGGTGAAGTCTTGATTGGTGCTGATCAATTAATCACTGAAGACATGGCTCGTAAGATTGTTGATGCAGGTGTTGAAGAAGTTACCATCCGTTCAGTATTTACCTGTGCGACTCGTCATGGTGTCTGCCGTCACTGTTATGGTATCAACCTTGCAACTGGTGATGCCGTTGAAGTTGGTGAAGCAGTTGGTACCATCGCTGCCCAATCTATCGGTGAACCTGGAACACAGCTTACCATGCGTACTTTCCACACGGGTGGTGTAGCCTCAAATACCGACATTACACAAGGTCTTCCTCGTATCCAAGAAATTTTTGAAGCGCGTAATCCTAAAGGAGAAGCGGTCATTACTGAGGTGAAAGGTAATGTTGTTGAGATCGAAGAAGATGCGTCAACACGTACTAAGAAAGTTTACGTTCAAGGGAAAACTGGTAAAGGTGAATATGTGGTGCCATTTACAGCACGTATGAAGGTTGAAGTTGGTGATGAAGTAAACCGTGGAGCTGCTCTTACAGAAGGGTCGATCCAACCTAAACATCTCCTTGAAGTTCGTGATACCTTGTCTGTAGAAACTTACTTGCTTGCAGAAGTGCAAAAGGTTTACCGTAGTCAAGGGGTAGAAATCGGAGATAAACACGTTGAGGTAATGGTTCGCCAAATGCTTCGTAAAGTCCGTGTGATGGATCCAGGAGATACGGATCTTCTTCCAGGAACGCTTCTTGATATTGCAGACTTTACAGATGCTAACAAAGATATTGTTATCTCTGGTGGGATTCCTGCGACATCACGTCCAGTCCTTATGGGTATCACTAAGGCTTCTCTTGAGACCAATTCATTCTTGTCAGCTGCATCCTTCCAAGAAACGACGCGTGTCCTTACAGATGCTGCGATCCGTGGTAAGAAAGACCATCTTCTTGGTCTTAAAGAAAATGTTATCATTGGTAAGATCATTCCAGCTGGTACTGGTATGGCACGTTACCGTAATATTGAACCACAAGCCATTAATGAAATTGAAGTCATTGACAATGCAGATGTGTCAGAAGAAATAGCTCCTGTCACTGAAGCAGAAATAACAATTTAAATACTAAAAGGAGCCTGTATGGCTCCCTTTTTTCATGAAAAAGGGACTGTAGTCTAACTAGTATGAGCAGATATTTTTCAAAATCCCTATTATTTAGCTATAATAGGCATAAGAGGAATAGGTGTTATGTATCAAGTGATAAAAATGTATGGCGATTGGGAGCCTTGGTGGTTTCTAGACGGGTGGCAAGATGACATTGTAGAAGAAAAACAATTCGATAATTGGCAGGAAGCTCTTGCTTATTTTGAGCAAGAATGGCAGTGCATGAAACGACAATTTCCAAGCTACCACAGTCAGAAGAGTTTATTAGCAACTTTTTGGGAGAAAAAGGATACGAGATGGTGCGAGGATTGTGATGATATGTTACAACAATACCATTCCATTTTATTGCTGAAAAACAGGGACATTATCCCTAGTACGCACTATGTTTCTGATTTTGAACAGCGAAATGACTTGTCTCAAACCACTTATATCTGTCAATTGAACTTATAACCTTTTCCAAAACGAAAAAAGAAGAGAGAATGTCACAAAAGTGAGATTCTCTTTTTTGATTTACGAATAATTAATTGAGGAGGTCATTATGGTACAAACATTAGCAAAAACAATTCTTAAACAGGCAGAGCAACTTCAGGCTCAAGACATTTATATTTTACCGAAAACAAACCAGTATGACCTTTTTATGAGAATAGGTGATGAAAGGAGATTGATAGGTGTTTATAGGAGTGATCGGATGGCTCATCTTATTAGTCACTTTAAATTTGTTGCAGGAATGACTGTTGGAGAAAGACGGCGCTGTCAGCTTGGCTCTTGCGATTATGAACTTGATGAAGATATGTGCCTATCTCTACGTTTATCTAGCGTTGGAGACTACCGAGGGCAAGAAAGCTTGGTGATTCGCTTGCTCCATCATCAGAAAAAAGAATTGCATTATTGGTTTGATGGCATGACAAAAGTAGCAAAACAGGTTGGTGGTCGAGGATTATACTTATTTGCGGGACCTGTTGGTTCGGGGAAAACGACCTTGATGCATCAACTGATTGACAATCAGTTTAGAGAGGCTCAAGTCATTAGTATTGAAGATCCAGTAGAGATAAAAAATGAACAGGCTTTGCAGTTACAGGTCAACAATAGCATTGACATGACCTACGATAATCTGATTAAGCTATCTCTACGCCATAGACCAGATGTTTTGGTCATTGGTGAAATTCGAGATAGCCAAACAGCGAGGGCGGTGATTAGAGCCAGTTTGACGGGTGCTATTGTCTTTTCAACCGTCCATGCTAAAAGTATTGCCGGTGTTTATGCCAGATTGTTAGAGTTGGGAGTTACTAGAGCAGAATTGGCAAATTGCTTGGCAATGATTGCTTATCAACGATTTATTAGTGGAGGAGCTTTAATTGACTATACTAAAAAAGGGTTTGAAACGTATTCGCCAGACCAGTGGAATTGCCAAATTGATCAGCTTCTTGCAGCAGGACATATCAGTCCGAAACAAGCAAGGCTTGAAAAAATTATCTCGTAAAGACCAGCAAAAGATGATTCAATTATTGTTTAATCTTTTATCAAATGGCTTTAATCTGTCAGAAATCATTGCATTTTTAATGAAAAGCCAGCTTCTGCGTCAATCTTATATCCTTAGTATGCAAGAGGCACTGTTAAAGGGTCAGGGCTTGGCGGACATGTTAGCAGGTTTTGGTTTTTCAGATGCCATCCTTACACAGATTAGCTTGGCAGACAATCACGGAGATATTAAGACAACGTTAGCAAAACTCCAAATTTACCTTAAACAGATGAGTCACATACAAAGAAAAACCATTGAAGTTATCACCTATCCTATTATTCTTTTGCTTTTTCTCTTTGTCATCATGTTGGGGCTCAGACATTATTTGGTGCCACAGTTAGATGTTCAAAACAGCCTAACCTATTTTCTAAACAATTTCCCCCTTTTTTTCTTTGGGGGAAGTTTGTTAATACCATTGCTTTGGGGAATCTATTACTTGAAATGGCATTCTCAAAGCCGCTTAAAATTTTTTAGTCATTTGAGTGCTTATCCTTTTTTAGGGAAATTTTTGCGGCAATATTTGACAGCCTACTATGCCAGAGAGTGGGGAACTTTGATGGGTCAGGGGCTTGAGTTAAATACTATTTTGGCTATTATGGCAACTGAAAAATCCTTGTTAATGCAAGAACTTGCTGAGGATATTAAAAAGAGTCTCCTTGCAGGAGAAGCTTTTCACACCAAAATAGCTACCTATCCTTTCTTTAAGAAAGAATTAAGTTTAATGATCGAATACGGCGAAATTAAATCAAAACTTGGCAGTGAGTTAGAAATTTATGCGCAAGAAAGTTGGACTAGCTTTTTTAGTCAACTTAACCAAGTGACCCAATTTATTCAACCAGCAATCTTTTTAGTTGTTGCACTTATTATTGTTGTGATTTATGCAGCAATCTTATTACCAATTTATCAAAATATGGGAGGCATTTTTTAATGATACGGAAATGGAATAATTTGCAGAAATATCATCTAAAAGGTTTCACACTTCTGGAAATGTTATTAGTGATTCTTGTGATTAGTGTATTGATGCTGTTATTTGTACCGAATTTAAGCAAGCAAAAAGATAGAGTTACCGAGACAAGCAACGCAGCAGTTGTCAAATTAGTGGAGAATCAGGCAGAGCTTTATGAATTGTCTCAAGGAGAAAAACCGAGTTTGAGCCAGCTAAAAAATGATGGTAGCATCACAGACAAACAGGAAAAAGCCTATCAGGAATATTATGCGAAACATAAAAATGAAAAATCAAAACTTAAACGTTGAAGCATTTACTTTGCTTGAAACTCTGTTTAGCCTATTTGTGATGTCATTTGTTTTAATCGGGTTATCCCTACCAGTCACGAGTAGTTACAAGATGATTCAAGAAAATCTCTTTTTCACGCGTTTTGAATACCTTTATCGTCATCAACAAAAATTAGCTATTTTACATCAAGAGAAGCGAATTTTGACAGTATCTTTAAAGCAAGTTGAAGCAAAAGATGCCCTTTTAAGGATACCAGAGTCTATTAAGGTAAAAACAAGTCAACGTTTGGTGCTTGATCAGAGAGGAGGGAATCATTCGTTGGCAAAAATTTATTTTGAAAAGGGGGATCAACAAATCACTTATCAATTTTATCTAGGGAGTGGAAATTATCAAAAAACGAGTCGAAGCGTACATAGTTCTTGAAAGTTTGGTGGCGACAGGAATTCTTTTTTCAATTGTTATTCTAGTTTTAACCAGTTTGCATCAAAGCCAAATGCGTCTGAATCATTGCCGTAAACAACAAGAAAGACTGACTGTGGCTCTAATGGCTGTGCAGACAAGGCAAAAAGAATTGCATCTTAATGGGTGTCATATCACTGTTTCAGCCACAGAAAACCAGTTAAGCATTCGAGATAATGAAGGAGAGATAATTCGGATTGATAAAAAATAAGTGGATGATAAAAGCTTTTACTTTGTTAGAATCTTTAGTTGCTTTAATCGTTGTTTCAGGGTCGCTTTTGGTTTATCAGGGGTTAACGAAAAATATGATAAGACATAGTCATTACCTTGCTAATAATGATCAGGACAACTGGCTCTTATTTTCACAACAATTACGGGAAGAATTAAGCGAAGCAAGATTTTATAAGGTTGAGAAAAATAAACTTTATATTGAGAAAGGAAAGAAAATTTTGGTGTTTGGTCAGTTCAAAAGCCATGATTTTCGTAAGACAGCCAGTAATGGGCAGGGCTATCAACCGATGTTGTTTGGTCTATCTAGTAGTCAAATTAAGGCAGATCAATCACAAATTAGCATAAGCTTAACATGGAAAAGTGGTTTGGAAAGGACCTTCTATTATGCATTTCAAAACTAATCTTAAAGCTGGTATCCTCTTGTATGCGATGTTTATGGCTTCTGTTTTTCTGCTGGTTTTGCAGCTTTATCTTTACCAAACAACTCATCTCCATAAGGAATACCAAGCTCAAAGGGCTTATGTGAAGGCTAGATTAATGGCAGAAATGATTCATCAAAGTCGTGTTCAAGGTTCAGGACACCTATTTTTTAAAGAGGGGCAGGCTACCTATCGCTGTCAAAAAGATCAACTTGTTATTACGGTCGCACTTGATCAAACGAGCCATCATCAATTTAATTATTCCCCTCTCTATCCTGAAAGTCAGCAAGCAAATGTAACGATTGACAAGAAATATCAAAAAGAAAATTGATCATGCTAGCCTTGTAGCCGTTAGGATTGCGGTTCTTTTCATTTCAAGGGGAATTTGATATGATAGGGGTATGAATTTTGAAAAAATTGAAGAAGCCTATCAGTTACTTTTAGAGAATAGCCAGTTGATAGAAAATGATCTAAAAACACATATTTACGATGCGATTATTGAGCAGAATGCTTTCTATCTAGGTGCGGAAGGAGCAAGTCCTCAAGTTGCTAAAAATAATGAAAAGTTAAAAGCGTTACACTTAACAAAAGAAGAGTGGCGTAGAGTCTATCAGTTTGTTTTTATCAAGGTAGGTCAGACCGAAAAACTTCAAGCTAATCATCAATTTACACCGGATACGATTGGTTTTATTATCCTCTACATTTTAGAAAGTTTGAGTGACAACGATTATTTAGAAGTGCTTGAAATTGGTAGTGGTACAGGAAATCTCGCTCAAACGCTTTTAAATAATTCTAGAAAAACTATTGACTATGTAGGTATTGAAATTGATGATCTCTTAATTGATTTATCGGCCAGTATTGCAGAGCTTATGGGTTCCTCAGCTCATTTTATTCAAGAGGATGCAGTGAGACCCCAATTGTTGAAAGAAAGTGATTTTGTTATTAGTGATTTACCAGTAGGCTATTATCCAAATGATGATATTGCTAAGCGTTACAAGGTCTCTAGTCCAGATGAACACACCTATGCCCATCATTTACTGATGGAACAGTCTTTGAAATATTTGAAAAAAAATGGCTTTGCTATTTTTCTGGCACCAGTTAACCTTTTGACTAGTTCACAAAGTCAGTTATTGAAAAATTGGCTCAAAGGCTACGCCCAAGTTGCTGCTTTGATCACTTTGCCAGATGCTATTTTTGGAAGTCTTACCAATGCCAAATCCATTATTGTGTTGCAAAAACAGACAGACAATCCATCTGAAACCTTTGTTTATCCGATTCGTGATTTGAAACTTGCAGAGAATATTCAAGATTTCATGGAAAAATTCAAAAGATGGAAAGAGGATAATGTCAATTAAATTATTTTTTGATATAATAAAATAGCATTACAGAAAACGATTTCAAGAGAGGTTAAAAATGTCAAAGACAATTGCAATTAATGCAGGCAGTTCTAGTTTAAAATGGCAACTTTACCAAATGCCAGAAGAAAAAGTGTTAGCACAAGGGATTATTGAGCGGATTGGTCTTAAGGACTCCATTTCAACAGTTAAGTATGATGGAAAAAAAGAAGAGCAAATTCTTGATATTCCAGACCATACAGAAGCTGTTAAGCTCTTGTTGAATGATTTAATTCATTTGGGCATCATTGCAGCTTATGATGAAATTACAGGTGTTGGCCACCGTATCGTTGCGGGTGGTGAATACTTTAAAGAATCTGTTGTCGTGGATGACACAGTTGTTGAGCAGGTTGAAGAATTGTCAGCTTTAGCACCGCTTCACAATCCTGGAGCAGCAGCAGGTATTCGTGCTTTCCGTGATATTTTGCCAGATATTACCAGTGTTTGTGTGTTTGACACGTCATTCCACACAAGCATGCAAAAACATACTTACCTTTACCCAATTCCTCAAAAATATTACACTGACTACAAGGTTCGTAAATATGGAGCACACGGAACCAGTCATCAGTATGTAGCACAAGAAGCTGCTAAAATGCTAGGTCGTCCATTAGAAGAGTTGAAACTAATCACTGCCCACATCGGAAATGGTGTTTCAATTACAGCTAACTACCATGGGCAATCTGTTGATACTTCTATGGGCTTTACACCACTTGCTGGTCCTATGATGGGAACACGTTCTGGTGATATTGACCCAGCTATTATTCCTTATTTGATTGCTCAGGATCCAGAGTTGAAGGATGCTACTGATGTTGTGAATATGCTGAATAAACAATCAGGTCTTGGTGGGGTGTCAGGCATTTCTAGCGATATGCGTGATATTGAAGCTGGTTTGCAGGAGAAAAATCCAGATGCTGTTTTGGCCTACAATATTTTCATTGACCGTATCAAGAAATTTATCGGTCAATACTTTGCTGTTTTGAATGGGGCAGATGCTTTGGTTTTCACTGCTGGTATGGGAGAAAATGCACCATTGATGCGTCAAGATGTTATCAGTGGCATGTCATGGTTTGGTATGGAAATTGACCCTGAGAAAAATGTGTTCGGTTACCGTGGCGATATTTCAACTCCTGAATCAAAAGTGAAGGTTCTTGTTATTTCAACAGATGAAGAATTGTGTATTGCGCGTGACGTTGAACGTCTGAAAAAGACAACATAGAAGGAAACGACGGTTGAATGGATAACGAAGTAGAGGATAAAGTAGCTGCTTTATCCCACTTGGTTTTTAATAACCCATAATGTGCATGTTCGGGACCTGAAGTGCCTATTTGTTTAGGATTAAGGTAACAAATGAGGCGGTTAGACAATTCAATTAGACGATCATCAAGCTTTGGTTTCTTTTCTTGTTTCCTTGATTTTTAAATGAAATAGTAAACATTTAAAAAGAGGTAACAGTAGTATTGATGAAAAATATACCGAAACGATGCAACAGATGTCATGTTAACTTGATATACTGTGAGGATAAATGGCCAATCAAATTTAAGAACTCTACAAAGTCCTCTTGTTGATGCGATGGTGGATATGACCAAACGGACCATTATTTCACTAGAAGAGAGACATTATAGTGGCACATAAGTTAGCTACCTTTTTTAATTAACGGTTGAAGAGATTTTTTATTGGCTGGCAAACCTATGCTTTAGGTAAGAGCATGTTCAGTCTGTAGGGAGCCTGAAAGATAGAAATGGCAAATTGCCAGATTAAATGATGGCATTTTAGACAATTGAAACATTTTTCTTAACGTTGCTTATTGCTTGTCTCTGATAATCGCTCTATTATTTTTATTTCTCTTTATTTTTGATTAATTTGGGTCACTAAAAAATAGTGCAGATAAGAAGCATCTGTGCTAAAAAGCTTGTAGAATTGCCTACAAGCTTTTTACTTTTGCGAAGGTTTTGCCAATAGCAGAGTTGTTGGAATGTGTTAGACCGGTTCTTTCATAAATGATGCTTCTACCAACATCTAAGCAGTTGCGGGAGTTTTGAGAACTGACTAATAAGTTGTTGACACTGCTTTTTACTATGGTTTTGGTAATGAAATAAAGACAGGCAGCGTTTGAACTTGTTAAGGAAGTAAAGGTACTAAAAGTCTTTTCAACAACCTCAAAGGTAGTTTCAAAACTATCCATTGACGTTGTTATCAATGACTATTTAGAAGTTATTTGTAGTTAACGCTGTTATGTAGACGTTAAACTCTCATGTTTGGTATTATTTGTAATAAGTGGAGATTTTCATGAGTTAATGATCCAATCCTTAAGGAGAAATACTTGCTACCACAGGCTTGGTTATTTGAGTTTAATGCGCTTTCAAATCTATGACTTAACGTTGATAAAGACAAGGTCAGCTTGGTCGATCAGGTGTTGATATGATTGGGCATAAGCTAATTTAAACTGTTCTGCGATTTTTGGAATGTTGAGGGTTAAAGCAGCAGTCATAATCTCATTCGATGTTTAAGACCTTTTTTGATAATCCCGGTAGTTATTTTTCAAACATTAATAATGCTAATTGATAGTTGTTTTCTAGCCAGCTGCCTAATATTGTTTAATCAAGTCAACGGTTGAGCGATCAAGTCTTTTCACGATGGCTTGTAGGAAAGCTTGTGCCTCCATAAAATCATCTATAGCGTAAAGGCTTTGATGTGAGTGAATGTAGCGAGCGCAAACGCCAATCGTTGTTGATGGGACACCGCCATTTTTAAGGTGGGCGGCACCGGCATCTGTACCCCCTTTGCCGCAATAATATTGGAAGTTGACACCAGCTTCTTCGGCAGTTGTTATTAGGAAGTCACGCATGTCTTTTAGCATAACATGACCGGGATCGTAGAAGCGTAGTAAGGTACCATCTCCGATTTTTCCAGGATTACCATAAATATCTCCGGCAGGTGAGCAATCAACGGCAAAAAAGAGTTCTGGGTCAAATTTGGTGGTTGAGACGTGGGCTCCGCGCAGACCAACTTCTTCTTGAACGTTAGCACCTGCAATTAGGGTGTTGTTAAGGTCTTGTCCTTTTAGAGCTTCAAGCATTTCCGTTACCATGAGAACGCCATAGCGATTATCCCAAGCTTTTGAAATGATATTTTTTTGATTGGCTGTTAGGATAGTTTCAGATTGAGGGACAATAATATCTCCCGGTGTAATGCCAAAGCTTTCAGCTTCTGCCTTATCCGTAAAACCACCATCAAACACAATATCTTCGATATTTGGTAGACTAGCAGAGCCATTTACCCCACGTAAAAAATGGGGAGGTACTGATCCTGAGATAAGAGGAATAGCTTGACCAGCGCGTGTGTAAAGGGTAAACCGTTGTGAACTAACAACAAGTGGGTTCCAGCCACCGATTTCAACAACGCGTAGAGTGCCATCTGCCTTGATTTCTTTAACCATAAAGCCAACTTCGTCCATGTGGGCGGCCACTAGAATGCGTGGTGCCTGATTAGCTTTACTATCTTTAACCCCAAAAATTCCACCAAGTCCGTCTGTTTCCACCCGGTCAACAAGTGGGGTGATTTTCGCACGTAAGTAATCACGGACACTGTGTTCATAGCCAGCAATACCATCCAGTTCAGTTACTTCTTTGATTTTTGAAAATAAATTGGTCATTTTTTACTCCATCTTATAAGTCTAAGGAACAGTACGAAACTGTGATCTAACCTATATTTTACCATTTTTTAGAAGGAATGAGTTAGGGATTTTAAAGAGCAAGTAAAAATCCTAAAGACTGTTGATCTTTAGGACTTTTGGAACAAGCCATTACTTTCTAGGATAGATAATTTTTTTAGGAAGTAAATTGAGCATTAAGATGACAAAGCCAAGGCTTATCAATAAGAATAGTAGGGCACTAATTGCCCGAAAAGTCGTTTCGTTGGTAAAAAGTAAGGATAACGGGATCATAGAGAGAAACCTTCCATTTTTTAAAAGCAATTAATTCGCATTGGTTAATTTAAAAATAAACGCACCTTAATTGATGTAATTTTATTTTAGTTAATTTTAACTTTATTGTCAAGTTTTTAGTGATAAAATCATAAGGCTTGTCTGATTTCTTGCAGGCTTAGTTGATTTTACGCTAGCCTATTGTTACCTTTTTATGATAGAATGAAAGACATGGATAAAAAGAAAATAGGTATTATTTCAGGACTTCTTGGAATGGGGGTTGTTCTTGGTCTTGGGTTAATATTCAGTGAGCAGTATCATGAAAAAGAGCGCCAACAACTAACAAGGGATTTGCGTATCTTTTTTTCAAAAATGGGGCAAATTGAGGTCTTATACATTGATGCTACTACTGCTAGCCGAGATAAAGTTTTTGGGGGTGTCATTATGGCAGATGGTAGGCAGTATCGCTACACTTATCAAAAGGGACAAATTAGCTTTAAGGAGAATAACACATGATTACGCCAACATCTTATGAAGCACTTGCCAAGTTGATTGAAACAGAGGATAAGCTAGTCTTATTTTTCACAGCAGACTGGTGTCCAGACTGTCAATTTATTTATCCTGTCATGCCAGAACTTGAAGCAGAAAATACGGGGATGACTTTTGTACGTGTTAATCGTGACCAATTTATTGAAGTGGCTCAAGAGTGGCATATTTTGGGAATTCCTAGTTTTGTAGTTGTCGAAAAAGGTAAAGAAGTCGGACGTTTGGTTAATAAATTAAGAAAAACCAAGGCTGAAATCAATGCCTTTTTAGCGGTCTATCATTAAAAGAGAAGGAAAAGAAAATGATTTTTGCATATAATAAAGGGCAAGTTGGAGATGTGTTGATGGTAATCTTACAGGATACAAAAGCCATCAATCGTCAAGTGGAACGTAAAGGAAAAGTTGCTCGTATCTTTGAAGAAACAACTGGAAAGACCTTAGCTTGGAACATTTTTGAAGTTTCTAGTCTGATTGATATTGAAGGAAAGGGGCAAGTTTTCTTATCGGATGAGGCTGTGTCGACTTTAAATGTTGAGTTGACTAAGGAAGGTTTTGAAGAACAGTTGGAAAGTACGGTAGGTCCTGTTTTTGTTGTGGCTGAGATTAAGGAGATGGTTGATCATCCAGACAGTGACCACTTGCGTATTTGCAAAGTTGAAATTAATGATGGTCAGATGGTTCAAATTGTTTGTGGTGCCCCTAATGCGGTTGTCGGTCTTAAAACAGTAGCAGCTCTTCCAGGAGCCATGATGCCAAGTGGTAGCCTTATTTTCCCAGGAAAACTTCGTGGTGAAGATAGTTTTGGAATGCTTTGTAGTGCACGTGAATTGGAACTTCCTAATGCACCACAAGTACGTGGTATCATTGAGTTAGCAACTGATGTAACTGTTGGAGAAGCTTTTGATGCAGTAAAACACTGGACAGCTTAAATGGTTACTTAAATAACACATAAAAAACACGGGATCTCCGTGTTTTTTATGGTTTACTAATTTCAATGTTCATTTTTTTCCTTATGATTTGCTAAATTGAGTATAAGATTTTCCGAAAAATATTTTTCCATTTTATCAAATTTTGAATCTTTTTTCGAATAGTAAAAGTAAGGAGGTAATCAATGTATAATAAAGTGATTATGATTGGAAGATTAGTTTCAACGCCAGAACTGGTAAAGACACCAAATAGCAAATCGGTGACCAAAGTGAGTGTCGCTGTTAATCGACGTTTTAAAAATCAAAATAGTGAGCGTGAGACGGACTTTATCAACGTAGTTGTCTGGGGGCGCTTGGCGGAAACCTTAGTTAGCTATGGAACCAAAGGGAGTCTTCTTTCCATTGATGGCGAGCTTCGTACGCGAAAATATGAAAAAGAAGGACAAGTTCACTATATTTCAGAGGTTGTTGCTTCGTCTTTTCAACTACTTGAAAGTCGTGCTCAGCGCGCTATGAGAGAAAATAATGGATCCAATGATTTGGTGGATTTGGTTCTAGAAGAGGATGATCTACCATTTTGAGATAAATCACTTATTTCTAACTCTAGATGTTGTTTTTGAGGATGAAAAATAGCTGATATTTTAAACGTTTAGGAAATAGTTACCATTTATCTATCAGACTGTTTCTAATAAACTGAAAATACAAATAATAAAAATGATTAAAAAGTCTTGACACCCCTTAGAAAAAGGATTAAAATAATAAACAATTAAAAATGAGAGAAAACAGGAGGTGCTGGTATGGTGTCTAATAGCACAACTCATATGATGACTAATCGTTATTACTATAGCTTCTTTAGATAGTGTTTGTAGACATGGAAGTCATGGATACAAACACGATAAACATCACGTTTGTATCTATGAGGCTATGGCTATTTGAGTTGTTTGTCCACATAGATAATAGATCTAAGTGGGCACCATACAGCGCGTATTTGTTATACCATTGTACTTGTATAAGACCATTTAGATAATTCTAGATGGTCTTATTTTTGTGTCATTGTGTCAAAAGAAAGAGGAAATCAGATGGGTTTTAAAAAAATAGTATTAGTTGCCTTTATGAGCTTTGTCACCTTGTCTTTAGTAGCTTGTCGTCAGCAAATGAATCGGGGACATGAGTCGGCTAAGATTGGCATCATTCAGTATGCGGAACACTCTGCTTTAGATGCTGCACGTGAAGGCTTTATTGAAGCCTTATCAGAAGGCGGTTTTAAGGTAGGCAAGAATGTTACAATCACGAAACGAAATGCACAAGGCGACCAAGCCAATCTTCAAACGATGGTAGAGCAGCTATCAGGCAAGAATGATTTGAATTTTGCTATTGCGACACCGGCAGCACAAGCTTTATTAAATAGTGATCAACACACACCAGCTGTCTTTACGGCAGTTACAGATCCTGTTTCAGCAGGGCTAGTTGATTCATTGGATAAACCGGGTGGTAATATGACGGGTTCTACGGATGCAATAGATGTTAAGGACCAGATTGACTTGTTGACGAAAGTTTTACCACAAGCTAAAACGGTTGGGATTTTTTACAATTCTAGCGAAGTAAATTCAGAAATACAAGCCAAGGCAGCCAAGAAAGCATTGGAGAAAAAGGGAGTGACCGTTCTTATTAAGACAGTGACTGTCTCTAATGATGTGCAGCAAGTGATGACGAGTTTAGCTGGTCAAGTGGATGCTGTTTACCTGCCAACAGATAATACTGTCGCCTCTACGGCAAATACCATCGGAGATATTTTGAAAGAAGCTAAAATTCCATCGATGGGGAGTGATGATGCCTACTTGTCAGCAGTGCTTTTCACCTCAGGTGTGGACTACAAAGCGATTGGGAAACAAGCTGGAAAACAAGCGGTAGCTATTCTTAAAGGTAAAAAAGCTGCGACTATTAAAGTAGTTAAGCCGCAAAAAGCTAAAATTGCAGTTAATGAGGAAATGGCAAAAAGCCTAGGAATTGATGCCGAAAGGATTAAGGATTTTAGGAAGTAGCAGAGCTGCTCGTGATTTTAGGAGAAAGAAATGAAAAAATTAAGTCAAATAATGATTTTAGTGTTGGCTGGTTTGGTTCTTGTGAGCTGTCGGTCAACCAAAGATCAACTAGCTAACTCAAAAGGGGTTCACGTTGGCATTTTGCAATATATGGAGCATGATTCTTTGTCTGCTGCTCGTAAGGGCTTTGAGATGGCATTAGAAGATGAGGGTTACATCAAGGGAAAAAATCTAACCTTAGATTATCAAAATGCTCAAGGAGACCAAGCTAATCTTCAAACCATTTCAGAACAGTTAGTGTCAAAAAATGATTTGGTTTTAGCCATTGCAACGCCAGCCGCTCAGTCTCTAGCAGTTGCTTCAACACAAACCCCAATTGTGTTTACAGCCGTTACAGATCCCTTATCAGCGAATTTGGTTAATAGTATCAAAAAACCTGGTGGTTTGATAACAGGAACAAGTGATCAAGCACCGATTACGAAGCAGATTGACTTGCTTGGACAAGTTTTGCCACAAGCAAAGACCATTGGTATTTTATACACAACTAGCGAGCGCAATTCGGAAGTTCAGGTCATAGAAGCTGAAAAATTAATGACTAAGGCGGGTTACAAGGTATTAAAAAAAGGTATTTCCAGTTCAAATGATGTGCAGGATGCCGCAAGCAGCTTGATGAGGGATGTTGATGCCCTCTTTGTGCCAACAGATAATACTGTCGCCTCAACCATGACCATGTTGGGGGAATTGTCAGTAACTCATCAGGTACCAATTATTGGTGGGTCAACCGATATGGTTGATGCAGGTGGTTTATTGACTTATGGCACTAACTATAAAAGTCTTGGAAAACAAGTTGGGAAAATGGCTGTTAAGATTTTAAAAGGTCAAAAGCCAGCTAACTTGGCAGTTGAATACCCAAAAACAGTGGAATTACACATCAATAAGAAAATGGCAAAAGCACTCAATATTGATGTTTCAAAGGTGTCAGCCGATTAAGACTGACAGCAAGATTAAATGAATTAAGGAGAAAAGATGTCACTTATTTTATCAAGCCTATCTCAAGGGGTATTATGGTCTATTATGGCTATTGGTGTTTACCTAACTTTTCGGATTTTAGATATTGCCGATTTGACCGCTGAAGGGTCTTATCCTCTAGGCGCAGCGATTTGTGCCACAAGTATTGTATCCGGATTAAATCCATTTTTAGCTACTCTCTTAGCTTTCGTAGGTGGCTCATTGGCAGGGCTTATCTCAGGACTTGTTCACACCAAGTTAAAGATTCCCGCTTTGCTGACAGGGATAGTCACTTTGACGGGACTTTATTCCATCAACTTAAAAATATTAGGAAAAGCTAATGTTGCACTTCTTCGTCAAAAAACTTTGGTCACACAGTTTTTTGATATGGGCTTTACCAAAATTGCTGCGGTGCTGGTGATTGGTATTCTTTTTGCGGTGGTAGTGATTGTGCTTTTGACCCTTTTGATGAAAACACAAATTGGTTTGGCATTAAGGTCAACTGGAGATAATATTCCGATGAGTGAGTCCAATGGGATTAAAACGGATCACATGAAAATTTTGGGCTACATGTTATCCAATGGCTTAATTGCTCTATGTGGTGCTTTGCTTTGTCAAAATAATGGTTACGCTGATTTAAATGCAGGTGTTGGTACTATTGTTATTGGTTTGGCATCCATTATTATTGCCGAAGTTATGATTCGTAATTTGAGTATTGGCTGGCGTTTGGCATCAATTGTGTTGGGATCAATCGTTTACCGCTTAATTATCTTGGCTATTCTAGCTATTCCGGGAATGGATGCGGATCTTGTGAAACTTTTTTCAGCTATTCTTCTTGCGACGGTTCTGTTTGTACCAGAATTGCAAAAGAAACTGAACAGTCGTAAACCCCAACTAGGATAGGAGCAAATTATGTCAATCATATTATCAATTCAAACGATTCATAAAACCTTTGAAACCGGAACCGTTAATGAAAATCATGTTTTAAGAGGCTTATCTTTAGATGTGGCAGAAGGTGATTTTATTTCCATTATCGGCGGGAATGGAGCTGGTAAATCAACGCTCATGAATACCTTAGCGGGGACACTGCCAATTGATAAAGGGGATATTTTACTAGAAGGTCAATCCATCGCAAAATTACCTGCTTCAAAACGTGCGAAAACTATTAGCCGAGTTTTTCAAGATCCCCAAATGGGTACCGCTTCACGGTTGACAATTGAAGAAAATATGGCGATTGCTTATCATCGTGGTAAATCAAGAGGATTAAGTTGGGGTGTTAAAGATAGTGAACGTCAGATTTTCAAGAAAGCTTTGAAAGAATTGGGATTGAACTTGGAAAGTCGGATGAACGTTGACACGCAATTTTTATCAGGAGGGCAAAGACAGGCTTTAACCTTATTGATGGCATCTCTAGAGAAGCCCAAAGTTTTGCTTTTGGACGAACACACCGCTGCTCTTGATCCAAAAACCAGCACAATGGTTATGGAACTGACGCAAAAAATTGTTGAGAGTCACGGATTAACCACCTTAATGATTACCCATAACATGGAAAATGCTATTACTTATGGCAACCGATTGGTCATGCTCCATCAAGGTAAAATTGTTGTTGATGTCAAAGGGGAGGACAAGAAAAATCTAACCGTTTCACAATTAATGTCGCTATTCCATAAAAATAGTGGTCAAGAGTTGACCGATGATGCTCTTGTTTTAAGTTAAATGATAAGATGATCTTTGGTAAACAGGGCAGGTCAAAATTGACATGGGATTGGTCCTCGCGGTTAATCACTTATTGAATCGCAACAAAATTAAGGTAATATTAAAACCCAGGGGCTCACGAGAAAGTGATCTTCTGGGTTTTATTAGTTGAGAAATCTTTTTATATCAGACTCTTTTGGTTTACCGCAACTCTAATTCTTTTAATTTGTCATCAACCATCTGCAAGACTGTTGCCAAATCATCTGGGTTTTGGACGAAATCAAGGGAGTTACCATCAATTTTCATCTTTGGAGAGACCTCATAGGCATCATACCAAGTTGGATATTCTCCATGGACTTGGAGGTAATACTCATAAAGATCTGGATTCCCGTCGATTTGTTCAAAATGCCGCCCACGTTTGCCAATACGTTCTAGCATTTTTTCAAAGCTGACGTCAATATAGACCAGTAAGTCGGGTGCTTTTTTTGGCATACCCTCCAGTTCCTCTAGCATGTTTGCCAGCAGTTCTTGGTAAATTTCCAGTTCTGTCTTGGTCACATTGCCATTTTTGTAATTGAGTTTTAAAAAGAGTTCATCCTCAAAAATCGAACGATCAAGAATATTATTATCTGCCTGATAGGCTTCTTTGATGGATTTAAACCGCTTGTTTAAAAAGAAAATTTGAAGCAAAAAGGCGTATTTTTTAGGGTCTTGGTAGTAGAGGTCAAGGACGGGATTGTTATCAACTGCTTCGTAAAAGACCTCCGTTCCCAAATAATCTCCAAGTGCAGCAGCAAGAGAACTCTTGCCAGCACCGATTGTTCCAGCTAGTACAATCAACATGTGTCTCCTTCTAATGGTTTTAGCGTACTTGTGCGAAAATTGTTTCAACCTCAGCTAGGGTTGAAGCGCGTGAAACAGCACCGCGAACCTTGGCAGCACCAGCTGTTCCGCGAAGGTAATGTGGCGCTAAACCACGAAATTCCCGAACAGCAATGGTTTCACCTTTAAGGCTAATCAGGCGCTTGAGATGTTCTTCGGCGATGCCTAGTTTTTTGGCAAAGGGAAGATCAGGCAATTCTTGCCCAGTCTCAAAGAAATGATTGATCTGAGTAAAAAGGTAAGGATTGTTCATGGCTGCGCGACCAATCATCACGGCATCCACACCGATTTCTTCAATCATAAATTTAGCATCCTGAATGGTGCGCACATCTCCATTCCCGATAAATGGAATTTTGGTAATGGCTCTTGCAACCTTAGCTAAGGTGGCGTGGTCACAAGTCCCAGTGTACATTTGTTCACGGGTACGACCATGCATGGCAAGTGCAGAAACACCAGCTGATTCAGCTGCAAGTGCATTTTCAACCGCAAGAGCACTATCTGTCCAGCCTGTGCGCATTTTAACCGTGAGGGGAATATCCAAAATAGAAGTGACCTCTTTAACAATGTGGTAAATCTTATCTGGGTCACGAAGCCATTTGGCACCTGCTTCATTTTTAACCACCTTGTTCACAGGACAACCCATGTTAATGTCGACAATATCAGCTTTGGTATTGGCTTGGATGAAATCCGCTGCCCGTTTTAACCCTTCAGCGTCTCCCCCAAATAATTGAATGGACATGGGGTGTTCAGTCTCATCAATGTGGAGCATATGGAGGGTTTTTTCATTGTTGTAGAGCAGTCCTTTTTCAGAAATCATTTCCATAACAACAAGTCCAGCACCAAATTCTTTAGCAATGGTGCGAAAGGCAGAATTGGTTACCCCAGCCATAGGCGCAAGCACTGTGCGGTGAGGGATTTCCACATGACCAATTGTGAAAGAAGAATTAAGCTTTGTCATTGATGATCCCCTCCAAATCAGTTTGGTTAAAATGATATTTAGTGCCACAGAATTGGCAAATAATTTCAGCTCCTCTATCTTCATTAATCATGATTTGTAAGTCAGCTGTTGGCAAGGTCATCAGTGCGGCTTCAAAGCGCTCTGTTGAACAGTCGCACTGGAAACTTAAGGCATCTTCTGACAACCGCTTATAGGGTTCATCACCATAGATAGCATCCAAAAGAGCATCAATGTGGTCATCCGATTCTAAGAGGGCTGAAATGGCAGGCATTTTTTGCAGACGCTTTTCATAGCGTGCAATTTCTTCTTCAGAAGCTCCCGGTAAGACTTGTAGCATGAAGCCACCTGCAACCTTGACCTTATCTTGCTCATCTAAAAGGACATTAAGCCCTACAGCAGAAGGAGTTTGTTCTGATTCAGTCAAATAGTAGGCAAAGTCCTCGCCGATTTCTCCCGTAATGAGTGGTGTGGTTGAAGTATAAGGATTTCCCGTTCCGTAATCAATAATGGTGACAAAATGCCCATTGCCCATAAAAGGACCAACTAAAACTTCACCTGTTGCTGTTTTTTTAATATCAACTCCAGCGTTTTGAATATACCCTTTAACATGTCCCTTAGTATCAGCCACTGAAATGATATGCCCAAATGAGCTGTTACCAATAACTTTGACAGTAATTTTACTGTCTCCTTTTTGATTTGCTGCTAAGATTTGGTTGGCAATTAAGGTTCTACCAAGCGCAACAGTTGATGAGGACAGAGTATTGTGTTTTTCTTGAGCCAATTTAACGGTTTCAGTGCTATCAAGGACATAGGCCCTAAAAGCACCTGAATGGGAAATTGATTTTATAATTTTATCCATAAGCAATATTATAGCATAATGAATGAGGGTTGTGCCGTTCAATATGCTTGAAAATTTTGCAGAGGAACATTAAAAAATCTCCCCACCATGCTTGGGGAAATCTGTTAATGAATAGTGAAGGGTAGGTTTTATTTCTTAAAATGATTATGAATATAGTGTTGATAATTCTTTTCTTCAAGAGATAGGATGATATTTTGGATTTTATGAATATGTGTCCGAGTTTCAATGTAGTCAAAGTCAGTGACAACCGCATCTTGAGCCAGTTCTTCCTTGACAAAGGGAATTAGTTTTTTATGGGTAATGATGATATCAGCATTAAGATCTCTAATATTATAAATATTATCAGCTAATAGATAATAGGAATAAAAAACAATATTTTGGGAAGAAAGGTGTTTATAGATATAATCCGTTAATAGTTGCGCATTGACAAAATCAGTGGTCAGTAACACGACAGTTATCTTTGGAAGATTATTTCTGATTAATTGTTCGATATGGCGGCAAAATAGGAAAAAATATTGCTGATTAAGTGATGTTCCTTTTATTTCTTGTAACCAATTCATGACAATCGGTTTGAGTTTTTCTAACACAACGAGATCTCCGGGATAATGATCTAAAGAAAAATAATTTTTTTCCGGAATAAACTGTTGCAGATTCAAGATAAAATGGTGTGCAAAATAAACGACAATTCTAAGAAGGGAATCATGATTTTCAGCAGACAAGGGAATTAAATCTGAAATCGGTTGAAAAAGGGATTGAAAAGAAGTGTTTGAACTTATAATGACTACTATTTGCTCAGTAAGTTCATCAGACCATTTTTGAGCAGCAAAGGAATTAACTGCAGTAAGATAGACTAGAAAAAGATAGTCTAGGTCATTGGAATCAAGGCGAATCTGTTGTCTGGGTTCTATAATCTGTCCTGCACAGTCAGAAAGATAATCGTAGACAGCTATTTCTTTAAGACTGGTTAGCATTTCAGACGATGGAACGTGAACGTGTTTATCATGGCGTTTCCACAATAGAGTTAGTAAAATGTCGAAAAAAAGAAATGATTCTGACAATGCGTTAGATGCCCTTAAATTAGTCGCCCCCATAAATAAAAATTCACGAATAACCATTTTGTCTTTAGCAGATACGTGATAAATCTCAATGCCAAATTTAGATTGTAGCAACGCAATAAAATACCTAAGACGATATTCTTCCCCCAAAATAGTATTTTTTGAAAGTCTAAGGTTAAATTCTTCTAACAGTGGCATAATGGACTCGCGGATACGATAAGCCGCGGAACTTGATAGGAACTGTTGTTTTGCAAAAGAGCTTAGTGGTTTGTGTTGTGTATCGTTTTGAATTAAAAATTTTAATAATTGCAGGACGTTTGATTTTTGATATAACTCATGTAAATAAAATTCTTTCAGTGAATCCTTTAAGTGACAGTGTATTTCTCTTTTATCATTGGTTATAGAAAGCTGTTCTTTAAAAATCGTGTTAAGTTCTCGACAATGTTTCATCAATTTTGATGCCGACAAGTTTGTTTTCAGACTGGCTTCTGTCAAGGTTAGCGTTGGTGTTCTAAAAAACAGATTAATGAGATTAATTTTATCATTAATTGTTTTTTCAAGGTATTTTTCAATCAAAAGAGCTCTCTCCTCTCTTTAGTACCGGTAAAAAAGAGTATTTTTGGTAAATATACTCTTTACCATTTTAATGGAAGCAGAAATGATAAAGCAACTAAACTAGGCAATGGTAGTTTTTTTCAGAATCAAAGGAAAAAACGCGAGAAAAGAAGTTTTAGAGATTAATTTCCCAAAAAAAGAGGAAATCTTTTGCTATTTTGAGAAAAATTTTGAAGTAAGATATATCTAAATATTATAATTTGGATGCTAAAATGATACGGCTGTGTAAGAAAGGAGAGAGGTTTAAGATCAATTCATGAATAAAAAACTTAAAAGAATACTTAGCTCTAGTGACGATTGTAGGGCTTCTTTTTACGCCAATTTCAGTGTCAATAAGCTGTGTGTGGTCATCGGTGAGTTATGCTGATACGACCCCTGTCAACGAAAGCCAAAATCAAATGTCAACTAAAGCAGATCAGATAGACTTAGTTAACCCTAAGAGTGTAAAAAAAACTCATTTCAGAGGATAGTCACTTGAAGATGTCGGTAAAAAGTGATAAAGGATTTGCGTCAGAAGCCTCTATGGCAGCTTTGCTAGTAGATCCTAAAAAAGAGAAAGACCTTGAAACTTATCGCCAAGACATCATTGGGAAATTGCTTGTTGATGGTGCTATTGGAAGGCATCAAAAAAATGAAACAGCTAGTCGTTACCACAAACCGATAACGGTAAATATTCTCACCTCTAAACAATCAGCTATTGAAAACTCCTTAAATTCTAACGATTTTGACATCGTTAAAACGATTGACAATCCTACTTGGGATGACCATTTTTATCTCTCAAATTTTATCTCTAATAACTATGAGATTTTAAAAAGCGAGTAGCAATCAGCAACAGTCAGTAAGCCAAAAGAGTTAGACTTTTTATTTGGTGAATATACGGCAGAGTGTTCTCCAACAGATGAAAAACCTGGTAGCAACACGATGAACGTTTATATTCGCTCAACAAAACCGCTTGGTCTAAAGCCAATGTCACTCGTATTGACAAAAATTCAACCATGATCTTTTAAAAGTAGGGTAAAACGAGCCATTCAAACGAATAACTCCAAAGGAGAATTAGAACACAAGAAACGCATTGATTGTTTAGGTGATGGGCAAAATCACAGTGGATGATTCAGGAAGTCAACACGACACCTCAGACCTTTATCATCTTTATCTCGTAAAATCAATTTACCCATATACCACTACACAACAGATGATATGCTGTCTAGAGGTGCCGGTCATCTATTTAGAAGTGCGTCGCCTGTTGGAGGAGAAGGGACACATGCAGTTGTCTCAGCACATAGAGGGCTTCCGTCAGCGGAGATGTTCACTAACTTAAATTTAGTGAAAAAAGGGGATATTTTTCACTTTCGTGTGTTAAACAAAGTGTTGGCTTACAAAGTCGATCAAGTACTAATCGTTGAACCGAATCAAGTAGCTTCACTTTCTGGAGAAATGGGGAAAGATTATGCCACATTGGTCATTTGTATGCCTTATGGTGTCAATACTAAGCGTCTTTTAATAAGAGGTCACAGGATTGTTTAGCATCATAAAAGGTATCAAAAGAATAAGCAGTCCGCCAAGCTTATTGATAAAACAAGAATGTGGACAGAATTATTATGTGCTGCTACTGGTGTGATTATCGCCACTATCCTCGTTATGGTATATTCTCGACTCACAAAAAGAACAGCTAGTAGATAATTAGCTGCTTGTTTTTAGGATGTTTAATCATTTTAAACGATTTTATTTTTCAAAAAAACAATGTGTAAAATGGGAAATAGGAGTTAAAACTATTTCTAACAAAGTCAATGAGGTTGAAAAATCAAAACAGGTTTTCCAGAAAAATTATGAATACAAGAAACTGCCACCTAAATCACAGCAAAATCATTCACAAAAAATTCAAAATCCAATTCCAAGCACAGAAGAATCGTTGAGTAAATTGGCTTGGTTTGTATTGTCATTTTGATCATGACTGCTTTAAGAGATAAACTAATAGTTGATTCTTTGGGAATCGAATCTGGATTAAAAAACGTTGACTTTCTGATAATGGCTTATGCAAATGAAAGTTGACATCTAAAAAGAATCGAGCGGTTCTTTATTATTTCCTTGAATCCATTTTCTATAAGCTTTGGCTGGATAGTCATTGAAATAAATAGGGAAGTGAGATCAACTAAAAACCGATAAGTCTTAATCAAGGCATTATCGGTTTTTTGATAGACCGAAACACGTTTTTTGTACGTTATTTTCATTATGGCTTCAAGCCAGTTTTTCTCGAAGAGGAAAACAAGAAAACCACCAGCTAGGCTGGTGGCTAACAAGGCTTCTAGCTTCCAACTATTATATTATAGGATTCATGTGCAGTAGCTTTTTATGAATTTTCTTTTTTCTAATGGCACAATGTCATGATGATTATAAAGTCTTGTAACATGTCATTTATTGACATGTTTTTCTTGCTTATTCAAAAATTCTTTTGAGGACATGCCGGTATATTTTTTGAAGGTTTTGAGGAAATGCGTCATATCGTAAAAATGTAAAACTTTTGCGACCTCTCCTACAGGCATGCCTCTTTTTAAGAGTAACTTAGCCTCTTGGATTTTTGCTTTTAGGATATGACTTTGTAAGGAAATATCCGAGTATTTTTTGAAAACTAAGCGCAAATGGGATTCAGATATATAAAGATGATTTGCAATATCAGATACTCTTAATTTGGAATACAAATGATTATTCACGTAATGAAGTATGCTATTGTACATCTGTCGTTTATCTGAAATACTCTTGTTAGCTAACGACTCGGAAAAACTGAGAATAGCTGCTGCTCTAATTCGGAGAACTTCAACGGGATTAGTTGCTTCTTCGGTCATTTTTAGGAACTGTTTCACTTGTGCGTCATTTTTTGCGACATCTGTATTTTCAGTGAAACTTAGTTCAAGTAGTTTGGTAAGGTATATGACAGAAAGATTTTTTTCAGCCCTTAAAATGGAAATGGAGGAATTGCTGATACCAAATAGGGGAATACGGTTGATTTCTTCTTTGAGCAAACTCGTATTACCTAATTTAACGAGGTTAATAATGTGATTTAAATGGTTTAGAGCATTTGGAAGATGAAAAGAAGGGACGTTTTCCAATTCTAAATTAGCAATGAATTGAGGTTCGGCTAAGATAACCTGTGCTTTTTGCATCATGTTGCGGATGGTTTGCTGACAGTTCTGCTCAAATGTTGTTTGGAAAAAGGCATCAATAGTGATCATAAGGCTACGAATTTGGTTGATAGAAAAACAAGGAACGGTTGACATATAATTTAAAAGTTCTTCTTTTTCTTTAAACGAATAGCGTTCTAAAAAACGCTCAACAATCTTTTCACGATAGTCTTCATCAAGAAGGTAAAGGTAAAATGGACCAATTGAGATAAAATGATGACTTGCTGGGAAAATTAAAAAAGATTCCTCAAAGAGCCCTTCGTAAAAGGTTAGATCAGCATCAAGGGGAATTTTTAAATTTTTAATGAGTTGATAGTAAGGCAATAAATATTCCGTATTTCCGTAAGATTGGATGAGTTCGTACTTGTCAGAAATTACTAAAATGGGTAATTGGGATAAGGCATGCAAGGCATGAACGTATTTTAAGTCAAATGAAACCAATTAGATAGCTCGCTTTCGTTGATGGTAATTAGCCAGAGAGACGGTTATCTATTTATTTTTAGTGACCTATTTTGACTTTTATTGCATTAACGGTTTAAATAAAAAGCCATAAAATAACAAATAATGATAAAAATTCTCTCTCCACTCGATCATTATACTAATCATGCTTTGCGGAAAAAATCTGATAAACCGACTTATAATTGTAAAATTCAATAAAAATAAGTAAAAAACAGCTATATCTAAATAAGTCGGTATTTTTAATAAACAATTCTGTATAATTGGGAGTTGTCAATAGCACCTAACACAGCAAAAGTTTATGGAGAGAGATTTTGTTTAAGCTGAAAACAGCTACCCTATAGACACGCTAAAAGTTATAACATTAGCAGAATCTCTCTCCATCATCTTCTAATATTAGTTAGACCACTAGTCACTTAGGAAATAAAATTAGGTGATTTTACCAAATAATCACCACAAGAAAGTTAATGTTTATCTCAAATACAATAAAAAGTGATACAAAAAGGTAGAAATCGATTCATTGAAGGGTGCTATAAATTTTACTGATAGGAAGATGGTAGAATATCAATAATAATCAAATACATCAAAAATCTATCGAGGAGAAGGTGGATTTTTATTACGGATGTAGGGCATTTTCCTAGGGAAGGAAAATTAAGCAGGAGAGAATATTGGAACATAATATTGATGACGAGAATGAATAAAAACGTAATACAAAAGCTATGTCGAATAGTCGCCGTTTCAGGACTAATTCTAAGCCAATTAGGAGGTATTGGTTTACCACTCAGTTACGCTGAAATTAATGAAAATATAAGCACTTCTATAAGTAGCGAGACTGGAAAACTGACTGATAGTGAACAGCATAAGAGCAAGGAGACTTCTCTAAAAGAGCTTGTTTCGGAAGACAGTCACTTGAAAATGACTATAAAAAGCGAGGCAGGGTTTCAGTCAGGAGATATCATCATGGCTTCATTAGCAGCCTCTAAGGAGGATAAGGCGCTGAATCAGTATCGTCACGATATCGCAAAGGTCTCCCGACATTTAAGAGGACAAGGTAAAGTCATTGTTGATGCTCGTGTTGTTACGCTTAACCATCAAACAAAGCAGGAAGGTGCCATAACGGCAACACTAACATTCAAGAAAGGCTTGTTTTTAAACGGCATATCAGCTAGTAATAAGAACTTAAGAGTAGGTTTGGTGTCATCTAGTGACAAGGTTCAACTGGCTGAAGTTACTGCCGATACCAGAGAAGACAGTCTTATTAAAACAATAACCTATACAGGCAGTCTGAGCCAGCGTATTGTCGTTGTCACGACACGTGATCTTAAGGAAGAAGAGACACTTGATTTGGGGCAATACGGTCGCTTATTGATTGATGGAGCAGTTAGCAAACGTGATGAGAAAGATTCCGTTGGTTTACTTAGTAAAGCCATGACCATTAATATTCTGACTCCCAAAAAATCAGCCATTGAAAGTTCTCTCAATCCTGATGATTTTGAGACTGTTAAGACGATTGATAATCTCTACACTTGGAATGACCAGTTCTATCTCTTAGATTTTATTTCTAAACAATATGAGGTCTTAAAAACTGACTACCAATCAGCCAAGGACAGTAACCCACAAACACGAGACGTTTTGTTTGGCGAATATGCTGTTGAGTCTCTAGTAACGGATAAAGGTCGTAACAACACGATTAACATTTATATTCGTTCAACAAAACCGCTTGGCTTAAAACCAATGGGAGCAGCACCGGCAGCACTCCAGCCCCGTGCTTTTCGCTCCTTGACCCCCAGATCAACTAGAATGAGGAGGTCTGCCCCAGTCGAGAAACCCAAAGGTGAATTGGAGCACCATAAACGGATTGACTATTTAGGAGATAACCAAAATAATCCTGATACCACCGTTGATGATTCAGGGAGTCAGCATGACACTTCAGACCTTTATCGCCTCTATCTTGATATGACAGGTAAGAAAAATCCCCTGGATATTCTTGTTGTTGTGGATAAGTCAGGAAGTATGCAAGATGGGATAGGTGTAACTGAGAAGTATAGATACGTTGCCCAGAGATGGGATCCCTATGATGGAGGGTGGCATTATGAAACTTTTGACTATGATACGTATCAAGGAAATAGTTTTAGTAAAGGCAATATTAATTATTCATATCGGGGTAAAGTTCAAGTATCTTCTGGTACGAGACGTGACCAAGCTGTTAAAGAAGCGTTACTAGGGGATAGTGGTCTATTAAAAAAATTTACTGAGATTAATTCGAAAAATAACGTAGGAGTTATTGGATTTCAAGGAAGTATCGATTATTTATCTGGTAAACAATATCAAAAACCAAATGGAACGATAGGATACCAACCAAGTGAAGAAACTAGTAAAGATGCAGATGTTTTACAACAGTGGACTCACACTCCAAACTTAGATTCAAATCAATTAACAGCAATGAATAATAACGGGACAAACTATCATGCTGCTCTGTTAAAAGCTGAGGAAATGCTTAATCAAGTTGCAGGTAATGGTCATCGAAAGATTATGGTTTTTATCAGTGATGGGGTACCAACCTTTTATTTTGAGAAAGATGGATATCGAAATGGAAATGGAACAACACAACCACAAAATGTATTGGACTCACAACAAGGAACAAAGCTAGCTATTGATCAGTTTAAAGAAAGAAATCCTGATTTATCTCTTTATACTTTAGGTGTTTCTAAAGACATCAATAGTGACACAGCAAGTTCTAGTCCTGTTGTCCTAAAATACTTATCAGGTGAAGGGTATTACTACGGTATTACGGATACGGCAGAACTAGAAAAAACTGCAAATAAAATCGTTGAAGACAGTAAAATTTCTAACTTAAATATTTCAGATACGTTAAGTCAGTATGTGGATTACTATGAGCAACAACCTGACTTGCTTGTTACTAGAACCTCAAAGTCTACAAAAGAGGTTCAAACGCTATTTAAAGATAATCGGATAACTAATGAGGGGAAAGACATTATTGATAAAGTCTTGTTCACTCCAAAAACTGATAGTCAACCAAAAGGCAAAGTCACTCTAACCTTTAAACCTGATTATAAGGTTGATGATGAATATACCTATACGCTTTCTTTTAATGTGAAAGCTTCAGATGAAGCCTATGAAAAGTATAAGGACAAACAAGGACAGTATGAAGAAAAAGGTGATTCAGATACGGACTATAAGGAAAATCAAACCAGTTCTGGAAAAGGTGGTTTGCCTTCTAATTCAGATGCTTCGGTTAATTACATGGCAGACGGTCGTTCACAAAAATTAGCTTATAAGCAACCCGTGATTCAGGTGAAAACAATACCAATTAGGTTTACCAAAGTGGATGCTGATGACAGTCAGAAAAAACTTGACGGTGTTAATTTTGAACTCCGTAAAGCGGACAAGAAAACCATCTGGGAGAAGGGGACAACGGCTTCAAATGGCCAACTAGAGTTTAAATACCTCCAAAAAGGTAAAACCTATTATCTATATGAAACGAAGGCAAAAGGAGGCTATGGCCTACCTAGGGATCCTTGGGAAGTAAAGGTTGATCCTAAGGGAAATATCACTGTTACTGGACAAGATAATAAAGTCATTTCATCTGATAATGAGAAAACTTATGTCCTTAAAAATCACAGAGTGGCTTACCCAGAAACAGGAGGATTAGGAACGATTATCTTTACACAAGTTGGTCTAATCTTAATCGGTATATCGGGTATCTTATACTATCAAAGAAGCCGAAAATGATTCGATAGTGGTGAGTCTTATGATTAAAAAGTTTAAGAATAGCGAGTAGGAGAGTTTAGAAACGGTAACCTTTAAGGGCGTATTGGGAGGAAAGTTGAACTAGCCTTTCATAAAATGGAGAGAAAATAATCAAGGAGAGAGTATTGAAAACGAAATTAGTAACTCTGGTAATGACTTGTTTGCTGGTATTAGGCACCTTGGCACAGTCAATAGCCGTCTTAGCAGAAGACACTGCTAAAAGAACCACCAATGTCACCATCCATAAAATCAAAATGACAAGCCTAAAAGGCTGGCCAAAAGAAAAAAATCCTGATGGGACTTATACGGGAGAGAATAGTAAAATCTATAATGGTGAAAAAATCAATGATATTAGTCAATACTTCGGGACGCAATCAGGTGCCGAAGAGCTTGATGGTGTTAGCTTTACTTACTGGAAAGTAGATAAAGAAAAATATAAGAAGTTAACTAAGGAACCTCAAAACTATGATACAGTACTAAAAGTGCAAGCATTTTTGAAAGATGCGGAGAAAAACAAAGCTTCGGAGGATTCTTCGGGAACGTCTACTGAAAAGACTACTGGTAATACTGCTAATAAAAATGGTGTCAAAGTTGAGAATCTTGCAGATGGTTACTATTGGTTTGTCGAAAACACAGGTTCAAAGATCGCTGATGGGGAAACCTTGTCTTCTAGTGCAGCAGTTCCATTTGGTTTGGAGTTGCCGGTTTACAAGGCTGATGGCTCAACGATTAAAGACCTGCATGTCTATCCTAAAAATACCACAACCAAACCAAAAATTGATAAGAACTTTGCAAAATCAGAAGTTGGTGCTAAGCAGTACGATGGCTATAGCGGCTACGACAAGCCTAAAGAGCAACTTTCACGTACAATCGGTTCAGAAGTATCTTATCAAATCAAAACAGAGATTCCAGCAGGTACACAGTATCAAACCCTTCGCTGGGAAGATACGATGACTAAAGGTTTGACTTATAAAGTCGGGAGTTTAGAGCTAACTATCACAACAAAGGGTGATGGGAAAACTGCCCCGAACTTTGAATTTCAAAAAGACTATAAAGTAACGGAAACTCAAAGTGGGTTTACTTTGAGTTTTACAGCTGAGGGTCTAGACAAAGTTAAACAAGCTGTTCAAGCAACTAAGGACGCTAAGGGTCAAGTTACAGCTGATGGTTACCCAATGACAGTGGATATGAGTTATAAAGCTACTGTCAATAGTGATGCCGTTGTTGACAAACCAGACAAGAATACGGTTATCTTTGATTATGGTAATAATCCTAAAGAGCATAAAGAGCCAAGAGAAAAGTCCACAAAACCAGAAAATAAAGAAATCACTGTTGAAAAAACATGGTCTAGTCAACCAGCACCATCAGGGGTTGCAGTAACCTACTACCTTTACCAAAAAGGTGATAAGTTCAGTGACGATAAGGTTGTGGATTCTATCACATTGACTAAAGATTATAATCACACCTTTAAAAACTTAGATGATACTAAGACCTACTATGTCAAAGAAAGTGTTATTGGCTACACACCAGAGTATACTAAGGGTGAGAATGGAACAATTTCCATTAAGAACACCAAAGATGATCAAAATCCAGACCCTCTGAAACCAACTAGCCCAACAGTGGTGACACATGGTAAAAAATTCGTAAAAACAGGTCAAGAAGAAGATGAGCGTTTACAAGGTGCAGCTTTTGTTGTCACAAATAAAAAAACGGATGGTCAGTACTTAGCTCTTAAAACTGACGAGAAGCAGTCTGCTGAGGATAAAGCATACCAGGACGCAGAGAAAACATATCAAGACGAAGTTAAAAAAGCTACTACTGACAAACCTAATTTCCAAGCAATTGAGAAAGCTAAAAAAGCGCGAGATGATGCTTTCTTGAAAGCAAGGACTGCCTATGAGTGGGTAGAAGATAAAGAAAAAGCAATCAAGTTCACGTCAAATAGTAAAGGGCAGTTTGAGGTAACAGGGCTTGCGGCAGGTACCTACTATCTCGAAGAGCTTACAGCTCCTATTGGGTTCGCCAAACTTCAGGATAGAATTGCATTTACACTGGGCTTGAATTCCTACAATGGTCATAAAGATTCATCTGGTCAAAGTTTGAAAGACCATCTTCAATATGAAAAAGGAACACCTGATTTTGGTTACGGACAACGGGTGATCAACAAAAAAATCACTATTCCTCAAACTGGTGGTATTGGTACAGTTATCTTTACTGTAGTTGGTTTGGCAATTATGGGCATTACTGGATTGATAATGGTTCGTCGTAATAAGAATGATAAATCTGAATAGTTTGTTAGAAAAACGGGAGGTGCACAATTGAAAATAGGACCATTGATTCGCTTGATGCTACCAATCTGCACTTGTTTGTGCTTTTTGACTCCTCCTATTTTTGCTTCACAAAACACATCATCCGTGACGATTCATTTTGAAAAGTCTGATAAGGATACACAACTATCGTTGTGGCAACTGCCCGAGGAACAAACTTTGCCCGAGTTGGAAACACTATTTGAGAAGACAGATGCTGAGTTGACACGTCAGTATCCTCAGGTTTTGTCAGTAGTATTACCAAAAGGTGAGACACAACTTGTGTTAGATTTACCTTTAGGAAGGATTTACTACGTTAGAGAAGCGAGAGGTAGCTTAAAAACTCGTTCACTAGTCCCTTTCATATTAAAGGTTTCGGAGGCTTCTCAAACTATCTATACAAAAGAGACCACTCCTCAAAAACGTGGTTCGTATCCTTTTGTTAAAGTTTCTGCGCAAGGTGGTAGTCTAGAAGGAGCAACTTTTGAGGTTTGGAAACAAACCAAAAAACAGCTGCAACCTGTCATTAAAGGTGGCAGTCGGTATCTCTTAACTTCCTCGAAAGATGGTTCTTTTATGGCACAAGATTTGCCATTTGGGTCATATGTTTTAAAAGAAATCAGTGCTCCCAAAGGCTATCTTTTGTCAAAAAAGGCTATACCATTTGAAGTAACAGATTATTCAGAAAAGCAAGCCCCTGTGAAAGTTGTCAACCAGCCTAAGCCCCCTCCTAAAATTGAAATTCCCTATACAGGTAATGTAATAATGATTTTGGTGGTTTTACTTGGTTTTGTACTATTTACCCTAGGTGTCTATCTGGTACGTCAGAATGATTAACTCAGATACCAGGTACTAAGATTACTAGAGGTCCCGTGAGGTGCCTCTAGTTTTTTAAATAAAAGGAATAAAGGTGATAGCATGAAAAAGCAATCCAAACGGCAGCGTTTAAACCAAAATATTGCTCTGATAGTAGTGTTTTTGATAGGCTTGACAATTTTGTTATATCCTCAGATTTCTCGGCTTTATTACACGATTGATGCTAATCACCAGTCAAAGCAATTCGACCGAGAAAAATCAACATTGAATCAAGCAGACATTAACCATAGAATAGCTCTTGCAAAGGCATTTAATGCCAGTTTGCACAATGTCAATCTCAAAGATCCTTATTCTGAAGAGCAAAAAAAAGCGGGGCGTTTAGAATATGCGAGAATGTTGGAACTTCATGAGCAAATGGGACATGTTGACATCCCTGAGATACGGGTTGATTTACCAATTTATGCTGGAACAACAGAAGAAACCCTATCGAAAGGTTCAGGACATCTAGAAGGAACATCCCTACCAGTAGGTGGGAAAAATACACATACTGTGTTGACCTCTCACTCAGGATTACCATCTGCTAAGCTTTTTTCTGATTTGGTGAAGCTTAAGAAGGGAGATGTTTTTTATATTCATAACCTCAAAGAAATCCTTGCTTACCAAATCGATCAGATTAAAACAATCGAACCAGATGATTTTTCAGATTTACTGATTGTTCCAAATAAGGATTATGCCACTTTATTAACGTGCACCCCAATTGGGATTAATACGCATCGCTTGATTGTTCGTGGGCATCGTATTCCCTATGTTCCTAATGAGTATAAAAATAATAAACGAAAAGCAGCATCAAGATCCCTATGCTACCTATTTGGACTTCTTGCTATAGTTGTGCTACTTATTGGCTATCTGTGTTATCGTTACAAGAAAAAGAACAACAAAAACGCTAAAAGGAAGGAGTATCATGCCTCGAAATAAGCAACCCTTATCTGTAAAAGAACGATTCATTCAAATCATGATGCCTTTATTATTTCTGATGGGATGCCTGACCATGTTGTACCCTTTTGCTTCAAACTATTACTATCGTGTGAAACAAAACCAAGTGGTAACGTCATTTGAATCAGCTAAAGCTGCCGTTAATAAAGACGACATCAAACGACGAATGGCTCTAGCTAGAGCTTACAATGCTACCTTAGATCCAGGAAGGATCAATGATCCTTATACAGACTTGGAAAAAAAGGGCGTTGCAGAATACGCGAGAATGCTAGAATTGAATGAACAAATTGGCTATGTTGAAGTACCACGTTTTGATATTAACCTCCCAATTTACGCTGGGACAAGTGAAGATGTTCTCCAAAAAGCTGCAGGACATCTAGAAGGCACCTCTTTGCCAATTGGAGGCGATAGCACCCATACCGTTATTACAGCGCATACAGGACTACCCCAAGCTAAGTTGTTCACGGATATTCACAAGATGAAAAAGGGAGATCTATTTTTTATTCATAATATCGACAAAACCCTTGCTTACAAAGTCGATCAGATTTTAGTTGTAGAACCCGATGATTTTCCCCCGGTTTTAGTGACAAAAGGTTTTGACTATGCAACGTTACTAACTTGTACCCCATACGGCATTAATAGTCATCGACTGTTAGTACGTGGATACCGTGTTCCTTATCAAAAAGCTTTTAAAAAAGCTGACGCTCAAAGACCATGGTACGCAAAACCTATTTTTCTTGTAAGTTTGCTACTGTTTGTTATACTAGTGATGATTCTTTTAATCAATTGGTATCGAAAACGATACAGAAAGGACTAGTGTCGTGTCTAAACAAAAATGTGTTGGCTATGTTTTAATGATTTTGGGACTTGGGCTCCCCTTATGTTTTGTAACACTAATGTTTCTTAACCAATGCCAAGAAAAGTTTGCTTATCAAAACTTTCGATTAGAGAGTAAACCATGGGTACAGTCACAAAAAGAGTGGGTTAATCGTTACAATCAAGAACAAACATTAGCCGACAAAGCTACAACAGATCCATTTGTAGATGCAAAAAGCCAGCTGCAACAAAGCCCTTTTGACGACAATATTATTGGTTACCTTAATATTCCAAAGCTCCATATGATACAACCGATTCGTTTAGGGGCAAGTGAACGTAATCTTGAAAAGGGAGTAGCGCAAGTTACCGGAACGAACTTACCCATTGGTGGATTAGGGACGCGATCGGTTATTGCAGGGCATCGTAGTTGGTATGATAATGAACGTTTTTTTAGGATAGCAGAATTATCTCCTAACGATCAGATTGTTATTGATTTAGGTACTCATCAATTAGAGTATCGTGTTAAGAATATTGAGATTATTGATGCTAAAGATTGGCGCCAATTAATGGCTAAAAAAAATCAAGATTTATTAACGTTATTGACCTGTAACCCTCTTTATCCCCCTTTTAATGAAAGGCTATTAGTTAATGCAGAGAGAATATCAGCTGGCTCTTCTGGTTTATCCACGAAAAGGCAAAATAGTGTGAATCAATCGCAACTAGCAAGTCCATTGACAGCCTACAAGACTTCACTTGCCAATTTGCTATTAGCATCACCGTTTGGGATCTGGTGCTGTTTGGGCTGGTTACTGGAAAGTTATCTCATATACCGTCTATTTCGGCAATGTAACAGTAAAAAGTAATGTTCGTTTTTTATATTTATTTTTATGAATTGAAAAATCATTTTATCTTTTTTAATGAATCATGTTGTGGAAATCTGGCAGAAAAAAACATTTTTTGCTATAATGAGTTGTAAGATAGACTCGCAGGTGAGATTCCTGCCTTGTTTTCTAGAAAGGTGAAGGCCACTGCTTACAGTTTAGCAAGCCTGTATCGTAAATTATTATGACATCAGTAGTAGTCGTTGGTACCCAATGGGGTGATGAAGGTAAAGGGAAAATCACAGATTTCTTATCTCAAGAGGCAGAGGTGATTGCACGTTATCAAGGTGGTGACAATGCTGGACATACCATCGTTATTGATGGCAAAAAGTTCAAATTGCATTTGATTCCATCTGGTATTTTTTTCCCGGAAAAGATTTCTGTTATTGGTAATGGGGTTGTGGTTAATCCCAAATCCTTGGTGAAAGAATTGGCTTACTTGCACGAAGAAGGTGTGACAACAGACAACCTTCGTATTTCAGATCGTGCCCATGTCATCTTGCCTTACCACATTCAGTTGGATCAATTGCAAGAAGATGCCAAAGGTGACAACAAGATTGGAACAACTATTAAAGGGATTGGACCAGCCTATATGGATAAGGCGGCACGTGTTGGTATTCGTATCGCTGACCTTTTGGACAAAGATATTTTTGCTGAGCGTTTGAAAGTGAATTTGGCAGAAAAAAATCGCCTATTCGAGAAAATGTATGGTAGCACACCGCTTGAGTTCGAGACTATTTTTGAAGAATACTATGCGTATGGTCAGGAAATTAAGCAATACGTGACGGACACATCGGTTATTTTGAACGATGCTCTTGATGCTGGCAAACGTGTTCTTTTTGAAGGTGCACAAGGGGTCATGCTTGATATTGATCAAGGAACTTACCCATTTGTTACGTCATCAAATCCAGTAGCAGGTGGTGTAACGATCGGTTCAGGTGTTGGACCAAGTAAGATTGATAAGGTTGTCGGTGTCTGCAAAGCCTATACTAGCCGCGTTGGAGATGGTCCATTCCCGACTGAACTCTTTGATGAAATTGGCGAGCGTATCCGTGAAGTTGGTCATGAATATGGCACAACAACTGGTCGTCCTCGTCGTGTGGGTTGGTTTGACTCAGTAGTCATGCGTCATAGTCGTCGTGTATCAGGTATCACTAACTTGTCACTGAACTCCATTGATGTCCTTTCAGGACTTGATACGGTTAAAATCTGTGTGGCTTACGACCTTGACGGGGAACGTATTGACCATTACCCAGCAAGTTTAGAGCAATTAAAGCGTTGCAAACCAATCTACGAAGAATTGCCAGGCTGGCAAGAAGACATCACAGGTGTTCGTGGTTTGGATGAATTGCCTGAAAATGCCCGCAACTATGTTCGCCGTGTCGGAGAATTGGTTGGTGTCCGTATCTCAACGTTTTCAGTTGGTCCAGGACGTGAACAAACCAATATCCTTGAAAGTGTTTGGGCATCTCTTTAATCTCAATATTTTTGGCAGTCGATTTCCCTTTGGGAAATCGTTTTTTGATGTTATTTATACAGCAGGTATAAGGCAAATAAACCATCCGTTCACTAATGCCATTCTAGAAGTCAGATAGGATACTCACTTTTAGAGTTAGGACAAATGGGTGGTTTTGATAATTTGACAATGCCAATGTTTTTGGAACAATTTAGAAATAGCAATGAATCTTATGACTGAGGAAAACGTTTTGGTAATCTTCTAAATCTTCAGGGTGATAGACCTTGACTCCTGCCATATGGTAATCTCTACCTAGTAACTGATATTTATTTTCCCCAAATTGGTGGAAAGGGAGAAGTTGCACTTGATTAATATTAAGCTGATTGAAAAGTTCCGAAAAAGCTTGGGCATCTTCAAGAGAATCATTGAAATCTGGGATGACAGGAATTCGTAGCACAATTTCTTTGCCAGCTTTGAATGCATAATGAATATTCT
This sequence comes from Streptococcus castoreus DSM 17536, assembly GCF_000425025.1. Classification (GTDB taxonomy): domain Bacteria; phylum Bacillota; class Bacilli; order Lactobacillales; family Streptococcaceae; genus Streptococcus; species Streptococcus castoreus. Next base: position 60,917 of record NZ_AUKZ01000003.1, read on the forward strand.
TGATGATTAATTCGTTAGGCACGCCAGTGACCTTGCGATGTCTTAGTTGGTCATAATGTTTCAAATCAGTGTAGATAAAATCAACGTAACCCATTAAGGTCACAAATTGCTCATGTTTGGCATATGCTGTGGTTTCAATAGCTGTGTGAAGTCCCATTTCTTTGGCTGCTTTCAAAAGGGCTAAAGCAAAGTCAAATTGTGCAAAGATTTCACCACCAGATAGGGTCATGCCGCCACCAGATTCTTCATAAAAGTCCCTATCTTTGAGAACTTCGGTGATGATTTCTTCTACGGTTTTTTCTTGTCCAATGGTTTCAGTTTTAAGACCATCGGCAGTCAACATTTGTTCAGGAGATTTTTGTTGGGATTCTGGGTTGGCACACCAAGGGCATCTTAGCGGACAGCCTTTTAAAAAGACTGTTGTCCGAATGCCCGGACCGTCATGGATGCTAAAATGTTGAATGTTAAAAATAATACCACGTTCAGCCATAAGAATAAATTCCTTTCGTTCTAAGTCAATCATAGCAGACAAACGTAAATAAATCAATTACGAATGAAAGACAGTTCCCCTTTTATTTTAGGCAGATAACTGTTACAATAGAAAGGAGGTGAATTATGAATCGATTAGAACATATTATTCAATTAGTTTCTCAAAAGAAAAAAATAGGTGTTAATAGCTTGTCAGAGCAATTACAGGTTTCAAAAGTGACGATCCGTAAGGATCTTGATAAGCTTGAAAATAAGGGATTATTGCACAGAGAACATGGCTATGCTGTCTTAAATAGTGGTGATGATTTAAATGTTCGCTTATCCTACCATTACAATATCAAAAAACGTATTGCTGAGAGAGCCGCTGAATTGGTGCAAGATAACGATACGATTATGATTGAGTCAGGCTCGACCTGTGCTCTTCTAGCAGAAGTGCTCTGTCAGACTAAACGAAATCTGAAAATTATTACCAATTCTTGCTTTATTGCTAATTATATTCGCCAATACAATAGCTGTCAGGTTATCCTTTTAGGAGGCTATTACCAGCCCAATTCAGAAGTAACGGTGGGACCTTTGTTGAAAGAAATGATTTCCCTTTTTCATGTGAATCGTGTTTTTGTTGGAACGGATGGTTTTAATCCTAACATTGGTTTTATGGGCAAGGACATGATGCGTTCTGAAGGTGTCCGTTATATGTCAGAAGCAGCTGACGAGATGATTATTTTGACCGATTCTAGCAAATTTTCAAAGCCTAGTCTTGTTCATCAGCTCTCTTTAGAAGCTGTTCATCGCGTGATTACAGATAGTGGGTTGGACAAGCAGTCTCGTGAGCTTTTAATGGCTCATCATATCACTCTTGATTTTGTATCTTAGAAGGTAGGTGGTGCAGATGAAGGAAGAGCGAAGACGTCTCCTTGCTAAGGTAGCTTACTTGCACTACATTCAAGGAAAAAGTCAAACCCTCATTTCAAAGGAGATGAATATATACCGGACAACGGTTTGTAGGATGCTGGCAAAGGCTAAAGCAGAAGGTATTGTTCGGATTGAAATAGCCGATTATGATGCTAATTTATTTGGTTTAGAAGAGTATGTTCGCCAAAAGTATGGTTTGGAAAAGCTAGATATTGTTTCCAATCAAGTAGAAGATAGCCCAGTGGATACGCTTGTTAAGGTGTCTAAAACAGCAGCAGAAGTCCTGCGCCACACCGTCAAAGATGGGGACAAGATTGGTTTGTCATGGGGAGCAACTTTATCGAGTTTGATTGACGAATTGGATCCCAAAGCTATGAAAGGCGTTCTTATTTGTCCTTTGGCTGGTGGTCCAAGTCATATCAATGCCAAGTATCATGTCAACACTTTGGTTTATCGTTTGGCGAGAATTTTCCATGGGAGTAGCGCCTTTATCAATGCTATGGTTGTTCAAGAAGATAAGCAGCTAACCAAGGGGATTTTACAGTCCAAATATTTTGAAGAAATCCTAGCGAGTTGGGATCAGCTTGATCTTGCCTTGGTGGGAATTGGTGGAGAGCCTAATAGCCATGAGGAAAGTCAGTGGCGAGACTTGTTAACAAATAAGGATTATGAACAACTCAAAAGTGAAGAGGCCGTTGGGGAAGTTTGTTGTCGCTTCTTTGATCAAGGCGGTTGCCCTGTTTATAAGGGGTTGCAAGATCGAACAATTGGCATTTCCCTAGAGCAATTAGCACGTGTTCCAAAAACCATTGCTGTTGCAACGGGGCAATATAAGGCTAAGGCAATTTTAGCTGCGTTGAAGGCTGGATTTATCAATTATCTTGTGACTGATAAAGGGACCATGATGACCGTTTTAGCCTTGGACGGAGAGACAGCTTTTGCCCAAAACATTTTTTGACATTTGAAAGGATTTAAATAGAGCTTGAGACGAGAAGTCTTGGCTTTTTTTGCGTTTAAGGAACATCTTTGGGGTTTGTTAAAAATATCTTAATAAGTGGATACTGTTTTGGGCTAATTGTTCTATTCTTAAAGACCAAATGGTGAAAGATGTTACTATTAATTTTTCTTAGTTTTACAAAATAAACACCAGCACATTAGTGCATCATAATAAATATCGCACAAATATATTGATCCTAAGAATGAAAGTGGTAGAATAAAGTTATCAACGAAACGAAAACAGTTACAAACGCAATAGAATTGTCTTTGAAAAAAAGACTTGTGACCGTTGCATAAAACTAGAAATAAAAAAAGGAGTCAACAATGGAATTGATTGTACCGGATCAAATGATTATGGGTTTAATTTTAAATGCAGGAAATGCCAAGCAACACATTTATCAAGCTTTAAAATTTGCGAAGTCTAAGGATTATGAAAACAGTGATAACGAAATAGCCTTAGCTGAAGATGCCTTGTTAGAAGCGCATAACTTACAAACACAATTTCTTGCTCAAGAAGCTAGTGGTAACAAATCGGAAATAACAGCTTTATTTGTTCATTCGCAAGACCATTTAATGACAACCATTACAGAGATTAATCTCATTAAAGAAATTATTGAACTTCGTAGAGAGTTAGTGACCAAATAAAACTTAATCATTAAAAAAGGAGGCTAGATATGATCAAAATCGGTTTGTTTTGTGCAGCAGGATTTTCGACTGGAATGTTGGTGAATAACATGAAAGTAGCAGCAGAGGAAAAAGGAGTTGCATGTGAGATTGATGCTTATTCGCAAGGGAAGTTGGCAGATTATGCTCCAACCATTGATGTCGCTCTCTTAGGTCCTCAAGTGGCTTACACTTTGGATAATTCAGAAGCAATTTGTAAGAAGAATGGGGTTCCGATTGCAGTTATTCCAATGGCAGACTATGGGATGTTAGATGGAAACAAGGTGCTTGACTTAGCCCTTAGCCTTATCAAAGAATAGGAGTTAACTATGGCAAAGATGAATGTTCAAAAAATAATCATGCCAATCATGAAGTTCGTTAATATGCGTGGCATCATTGCGTTAAAAGATGGTATGTTAGCCATTTTACCGCTAACGGTTGTCGGAAGTCTTTTTTTGATTATGGGTCAGATTCCTTTTCAAGGGGTAAATGATGCGATTGCTCGTGTCTTTGGACCTGATTGGACAGAGCCATTCATGCAGGTTTATCATGGGACCTTTGCTATTATGGGCTTGATTTCCTGCTTTGCCATTGGTTATTCTTATGCGAAGAATTCTGGTGTTGAGCCGCTACCTTCTGGCGTTTTATCCTTATCATCCTTCTTTATTCTATTGAAGTCATCTTATGTGCCAGCCAAGGGTGAAGCAATTAGTGAGGCTATTAGTAAAGTGTGGTTTGGTGGTCAAGGGATTATTGGGGCTATTATTGTTGGTTTGGTGGTCGGGGCAATTTATACCGAGTTCATTCGTCGCCACATTGTTATCAAAATGCCAGAGCAAGTACCACAAGCGATCGCTAAACAATTTGAAGCAATGATTCCGGCCTTTGTTATCTTTACGCTGTCAATGATGATTTATATTATTGCTAAACTGATTACTGGCGGTACCTTTATTGAAATGATTTACGCTGCCATCCAAGTACCTCTTCAAGGCTTGACTGGCTCGTTATATGGTGCTATTGGAATTGCCTTTTTTATTTCTTTTTTGTGGTGGTTTGGAGTGCATGGGCAATCCGTCGTCAACGGTATTGTGACAGCTTTGCTCTTATCAAACTTAGACGCTAATAAAGCCTTGATGGCAACAGGTAACCTCTCTTTGGATAAGGGAGCGCATGTGGTAACTCAACAATTTTTGGATAGTTTCTTGATTTTATCAGGTTCCGGCATTACCTTTGGTTTGGTTGTCGCCATGGTTTTTGCCGCCAAATCAAAACAATATCGGGCACTAGGTAAGGTTGCTGCTTTCCCAGCACTTTTCAATGTTAATGAACCGGTTGTCTTTGGCTTTCCAATTGTGATGAATCCAGTCATGTTCTTGCCATTTATCTTGGTACCAGTAGTAGCAGCGCTTCTTGTGTATGGTGCTATTGCCATTGGTTTTATGCAACCTTTTGCAGGAGTTACTTTGCCTTGGTCAACACCAGCCATTATTTCAGGCTTTATGGTTGGTGGTTGGCAAGGTGCTTTGGTACAAGTAGCTATCTTGGTCATGTCAACTGTAATTTATTTCCCATTCTTTAAACTTCAAGATAACATTGCCTACCAAAATGAAACAGCAGCAGAAACAGTTTAATGCTTGGGTTGAATCTCAAAGACCATCTCTAGTTGGGGATGGTCTTTTGGAAAGAAAAGGGTATTTGCACTATTGTGCAAGATTGAGTGACTTTTAATTCTCGAGTGCAAGCATTTCCAATAGCCTTGAGATATGGTAAAATATTTACGAAAGAAAGATTTATACTTACGAAAGAAATAAAGGAGATGGAAAATGACTGAAATAAAGCCCCCATATTTTGGCGAATTAACAGGTAGGATGAGCCAGTACCGCGAAGCTGTTTTAGATAAGAAACCTTATATTGATGCGGAACGTGCTATCTTAGTTACAGAAGCCTACAAAAAACATCAAAACAAGCCAGCTAACCTTAAACGGGCTTATATGTTACAAAATATCTTGGAAAATATGACAATTTATATCGAAGAGGAAAGTTTGATTGCCGGCAACCAAGCCTCGTCAAACAAGGATGCTCCAATTTTTCCAGAGTACACTTTGGAATTTGTTATGAACGAACTTGATCTCTTTGAAAAACGTGATGGAGATGTTTTTTATATCACGGAAGAAACCAAGCAGCAGCTACGAGAGATTGCCCCATTTTGGGAAAACAATAACCTACGTGCTCGCTGCGGTGTCTTGCTTCCAGAAGAAGTACAAGTCTATATGGAAACGGGCTTCTTTGGCATGGAAGGCAAGATGAATTCAGGAGATGCCCATTTAGCTGTTAATTACCAAAAGCTGTTGGAACATGGGTTGAAAGGGTTTGAAGAAAGAGCACGTGCTGCTAAGGCTGCGCTTGATTTGACTATTCCTGAAAATATTGACAAGTACCATTTTTACGACTCAGTCATTATCGTGATTGATGCGGTCAAGACTTATGCAGAGCGCTATGCTCGTTTGGCAAGAGAATTAGCAGAAAAAGCCAACCCAAAACGTCAAGTAGAATTATTAGAAATTGCACGTATTTGTGACAAAGTTCCTTATGAGCCAGCAGAGACCTTTGCAGAAGCCGTGCAATCGGTCTGGTTTATCCAGTGTATCTTGCAAATCGAGTCCAATGGACATTCGTTATCCTATGGTCGTTTTGACCAATACATGTACCCGTATGTGAAGGCTGATTTGGAAGCTGGACGTGAAACGCAAGATTCTATCGTTGAACGCTTGACCAATCTTTGGATTAAAACTTTGACCATTAATAAAGTGCGTAGCCAAGCCCATACCTTCTCATCAGCGGGTAGCCCACTTTACCAAAACGTGACGATAGGTGGTCAAACAAGAGACAAACAAGATGCGGTTAACCCACTATCATACCTTGTCTTACGTAGTGTAGCCCAAACCAAATTACCACAACCAAACTTAACTGTTCGTTACCACAAAGGTCTAGACAATGCCTTTATGAATGAATGTATTGAAGTCATGAAACTTGGCTTTGGCATGCCAGCTATGAATAACGATGAAATCATTATTCCATCTTTCATTAAAAAAGGTGTTCTCGAAGAAGATGCCTACGACTATTCTGCTATTGGCTGTGTGGAAACAGCTGTGCCAGGCAAATGGGGCTACCGTTGTACTGGTATGAGTTACATCAATTTCCCTAAAATTTTGCTGATTACCATGAACGACGGTATTGACCCAGCTTCAGGCAAACGTTTTGCGACAGGTCATGGTCACTTCAGAGACATGACGTCTTACGAAGAATTAAAAGCAGCATGGGATGCAACTTTACGCGAAATCACCCGCATGAGTGTTATCGTTGAAAATGCCATTGACTTGGGGCTAGAACGTGAAGTGCCAGATATTCTTTGCTCAGTCTTGACAGATGATTGTATCGGCAGAGGCAAGACCTTGAAAGAAGGCGGAGCTGTCTACGACTATATTTCTGGGCTTCAAGTGGGAATAGCAAATCTTTCGGATTCCTTAGCTGCGCTGAAAAAATTAGTTTTTGAAGAAGGTCGCTTGACCCCAGAAGAACTCTGGCATGCCCTTGAAAGTGACTTTGCGGGTGAGCGTGGCGAGGAAATTCGTCAGATGCTGATTAATGATGCCCCAAAATATGGTAACGATGATGATTATGCGGATAATTTAGTGGTGGAAGCTTATAACACCTATATTGACGAAATTGCTAAGTACCCGAATACCCGTTATGGTCGTGGTCCAATCGGAGGTATTCGTTATTCTGGAACGTCATCAATCTCAGCCAATGTTGGTCAAGGAAAAGGGACCTTAGCCACTCCAGACGGGCGTCATGCAGGAACACCTTTAGCAGAAGGTTGTTCACCCGAACACAGCATGGATAAAAAAGGACCAACATCAGTCCTTAAATCGGTTGCCAAATTACCGACAGATGAAATTGTCGGAGGTGTCTTATTGAATCAAAAAGTCAACCCACAAACCTTGTCAAAAGAAGCAGACAAGATAAAATTGATAGCCTTGCTTCGCACGTTCTTCAATCGCTTACATGGCTATCATATCCAATACAATGTGGTTTCTCGTGAGACCCTGATTGATGCCCAAAATCATCCTGAAAAACACCGTGACTTAATCGTCCGTGTCGCTGGCTATTCTGCCTTTTTCAATGTCTTGTCGAAAGCCACTCAGAATGATATTATTGAACGTACCGAACATACGCTTTAGGAGATATGTGTTATCGATAAGGGGATCTTCTGACGAGAATCCTCTTGTCGATATAAAGTAGACTGGCTTTTTTAGAAAAGTTGAGCTATCATAGAGTAAACTAACGTAGGGTAGGAATGCTATGAAAGAAGAAAAACGAAAACAACTAGTAAAAGTTGCCTACTTGTATTACATTGAAGATATGAAACAAGATGACATTGCTAGAGAGTTTGGTATTTATCGAACAACCGTTAGTCGGATGCTGACTCAGGCGAAACGTGAAGGTATCGTCCAAATTAACGTTGAAGATTTTAACCCAGAAATTTTTAAATTAGAGACCTTTTTCAAAAAAGAGTATGGACTAAAGCATATCGAAATTACTCCAACTTCTGAAACGGATTCTGAAGCAGATAGAGAAGATCGCTTGGCTGCTTTAGCAGGACAATGGTTACGTAAAAATATTAAAGAGGGTGATACCATTGGTTTGGCTTGGGGAGCAAGTATTGGCAAAGCAGTTAATTACATAGCCCCTAAATTTTTAGATGACGTTACTTTTGCGCCTATAGTCGGAGGACCAAGTCGCATTAATTCAAAGTATCATATCAATACTCTTGTTTATGAGTTGGCCAGGAAATTTCATGGACAAAGTATTTTTGTTAATGCAGCTGTCGTTCAAGAAAGTAAGGAATTAGCAGACGGAATTTTCAATTCTAAATATTTTAAAGAACTTCGTGAGACTTGGAAACATTTAAATATGGTGATTTTAGGGGTAGGAGGAGTTCTTTCTTATCGAAAAAGTCAATGGCGTGATTTGATTGATGAAGAAGATTATGAGGACTTAAAATTAAGAGAAGCAGTGGGAGACTGTTGTTGTCGCTTTTTTGACCAAAATGGTAAAATTTTAAAAGGTCGTTTGGACCAAAGAACAATTGGGTTACCACTTGAGGATTTAAGCACGATTGAAAATTCTGTTGCAATTGCAAGAGGAAAGGCGAAAGCTAGGGCTATAAGAGCCTTGCTCAAAAAAGGTTATATTAATACCTTGTTAACAGACCAAGAGACCTTGATGGCTATATTAAAATTAGACAAGAAATGCTTATAAAAAAGATACTAGAGCGTTAATAAACAATACTTCCTTGTGGTGATACCATAATATTTTCGCAACTTTATCACATCGGAAGTATCAATCTTGACTCGCTTCGCTTGCTAAGAATCTATCTTTAAATTTAGGATTGTTTTCATTCATTTTTAATAAAATAAGTTTGTATACGTCCTGATACGATCATATTTGATCGTTTTTTTATGAGTAAAATAAGCACATTTGTGCTCATTTTAGAGAAAATGAATTATTGTTCGATTATGTAAACGCTTACCAACACTATGTTTCCACCAAATAAGATGGCTAATGACTATCAATTGATGTAGAAAGAATAAATTAGCTACGGTAAGATAAACTGAGAAAAGGAATAAGCCCCTAAAAATATTTTAAAATGCAGAAAGGAGGGTATGCAAGATGGAAGTTACTCGTAAAGAATTAATCAATCTAGAGTTAACAGAAGAGACGAAGGAGACTGTCATTCAGTCATTAGCTAAACAAATTGATGCTTGTGGTCTGATTGAAAGTTTTGATACTTATTATGACAGTGTCTTGGAGCGAGAAGCGTTAACCTCAACAGGTATTGGGTTTGGGATTGCAATTCCTCATGGGAAAAGCCTTGCTGTAAAAGAATGTGCGGTGGCTTTTGGGCGTCTGAGTCAGGAAGTTGATTGGGAAAGCCTTGATAACGAACCAGTTAAAATGGTCTTTCTCTTGGCAGTTCCAGAAAGCTGTTCAGGAAATCAACATTTGAAAATTATAGCTAGCTTGTCCCGTAAGTTAATTCATGAAGACTTTAGAACTTCATTAGAGAAAAGTAAGAATTCTCAAGAAATTGTAGATTTAATTAATGACTGTTTACAAAATATGATGTCATAAAAGGAGAATATTTATGTTAAAACTAGTTGCTGTTACCGCTTGTCCTTCAGGAGTTGCCCATACTTACCTTGCTGCTGAAAGTTTGGAGGTGGCTGCAAAAAAATTAGGAATTAGTCTTTTTGTTGAAACACAAGGGTCTATTGGTATAGAAAATGAATTAAGCAAACAAGCTATTCAAGAAGCAGATGCTGTTATTTTAACAAATGCTATCGCTATCAAAAATGAAGAACGTTTTAAAGGAAAACCAGTTATACGAGTTAGTCCAGCTGATTGTATAAAAAAAGCAGATGTTATTTGTAAAAAATTACAAGAAAAACTAGCTAAATAAAGGAGTAGCACATGATTGAATTGTTAAAAGATACTCGAAAGAGTATGATGACAGGTGTTTCTTACATGATTCCTTTTGTTGTTGCCGGTGGGGTTATGTTAGCACTTAGTGTCCTTCTATCAGGAAAAGCAGCAGTTCCAAGTAATGGTTATTTAGCAGATGTTGCTAAAGTAGGTATAGCTGGACTGTCTTTAATGGTGCCTATTTTATCAGGTTACATTGCTTTTGCGATGGTTGACCGTTCTGGTTTAGCACCTGGAATTATTGGTGGGTTGATTGCTAGTCAAATTGGAGCTGGATTCTTGGGAGGAATTTTATCGGGGTTAATTGCAGGAATTGTTGTTTATTATCTTAAAAAAATTCAACTTCCTAAATCGTTCAAATCATTAATGCCAATTTTTATCATCCCTTTATTAGGAACATTTATTGTTGGTGGCATTATGTACTGGGTTATAGGGAAGCCTATGGCTGCTGCTATGACAGGGATGACTGCTTGGTTAGAATCACTTGGTTCAGGAAATCTTGTTCTTTTAGGACTTATTTTGGGTGCAATGATTGCTTCAGATATGGGGGGACCAATAAATAAGGTTGCCTTTGGATTTGGTTCAGCAATGGTTGGTACAATTAACTCTTCTACGGGTCTGCCAAGTGGAACTGCTCTTTCTATTATGGCAGGAATCGGAGTGGCAATTTGTATTCCGCCTTTAGGAATGGCCCTTGCGACATTTTTGGCTCCTAAAAAATTTACTGAAGAAGAAAAAACTTCTGGAAAAGCGGCTATTGTTATGGGAATGGTAGGAATTACTGAGGGAGCTATTCCATTTGCAGCGGCTGATCCGCTAGCATGTATCCCGGCTAATATTGTTGGTAGTTCTATTGGAGCGGCTTTAGCTATTTGGCTAGGGGCAGGTAATCCTGCCCCTTGGGGAGGTTGGATTGTTGTGCCAGTTTCACATCAACCTTTCATTTATATTTTATCAAGTCTGATAGGGGCTGTTATTACAGCTGTGACAGTAATTTTGTTGAAAAGAACTGTTAAAGAATTGACTTTAGAGGATAATGGTGTGGAAGAGGACGACTTTGATCTTGAATTTGAAATACTCTAAAGAGTATGTTTGTGCAATTTGCCAAAACAATTGCACAAACGTGCTTTTTGTATAAATCCCATTTTTCTTTTGTCTTAAGAAGATTGATACGAAAGCCTTTTATCCCTAAAAAACTTTTTGTTGACAATTTATATAGTTATTATTTTTAGATCGTTTTACAATAGAAGTATAAAGTAACTTGTGCTATCAATGAAAGGATTATATTATGGCAGCAGGAGTAATTGATAAGAGTAAAAATATTGCCAATTTAGTTTTTAATGGGAATCCTCGCATTCAGCTTATGAAAGAGAATCTTTTTAAAGAAGAACGACAAATTTCTTTAGAAAGGGCTCTTCTTTATACAGAAAGTTATCAAAAAACGGAAGGACAACCAGTAATTATTCGTCGTGCTAAAGCAGTTCAGCATATCTTAGAGAATGTTCAAATAAGTATTCGAGAAGGAGAACTATTGGTTGGAAACAGGACAGTACGACCTCGCTCAGGGATTTTATCACCGGAAATGGATCCTTACTGGATAATCAAGGAAATTGATACTATTGCTACAAGACCTCAAGATCAGTTTGTCTTTACAGAAGCTGATAAAACAATTTACATGGAAAAGCTTTATCCCTACTGGAAAGGTCGATCAATGAAGGACTTCATCAATGCGCAATTAACAGATGATGTCAAAGAAGCTATGGCTGATGAAGTGTTTAAACTTAACCAAACAGATAAGGGTCAAGGACATATTATTATGGACTTTCCAGCTATATTGGAACATGGGATTCAATATTATATTAATATCTTATCTGATAAAATGACTGAGCAGCCAGATAATAGCTTTTTTAAAGCAGGCTATATTATTTTCCTGGCAATGAGAGATCACTTTCTTAGATATGCAGATTTAGCACAAGCTATGTCTGCAAAATCAAATGGAAAACGGCGTAATGAGTTAGAAAAAATCGCACAAATATGCCACAAATTAAGTAAAGAAAAACCAGAGTCTTTTTATGAAGCTTTGCAATTATTATGGATGACAAGCATTGTTGGTCAATACGAGTCAAATGCTTCCTCCTTATCTCTAGGACGAACTGATCAGTACCTCTACCCATTTTACAAAGCCTCTCTTGAAGCGGGTGAATCAGAAGTATTCATGTATGAAGTTTTAGGGGATTTTTATATCAAAACCAATGATGTTGTTCTTTTGAGAAGTCAAAGCAGTGCTAAATGTTTTGCCGGCTTTCCAACAGGCTATACCATTGCTTTAGGTGGTTTAGATGAATATGGTCATACAGCGGTTAATCCTTTATCCTATATTATGCTAGATATTTACCATGAGATTCTATTGCCACAGCCTAATTTGTCTGTGCGGATGAATGAATTGATTCCACGTCGTTTTCTCTTAAAAACATGTGAAACGATTCGTCTAGGAACTGGGATACCACAATTATTTAATGATGAAGTGTGTATTCCGGCCTTTTTAAGCAAAGGTGTTAGTTTAGATGATGCTCGTGATTATGCCACAGTTGGTTGTGTAGAAACATCTATTCCAGGACGTACTTATGGTCTCCATGATATTGCACTTTTTAATCTCCTAAAAATCATGGAACTTAGTTTATACCACTTGCGCCATAGAACTGAGGTGACCTACCAAACACTGTGGAAAGATATTGAAAATAAAATTGATTATTATGTCAAGTTGGTCGTTAAAGGGTCTAATATTGTTGACCTTGGACACCGTCATTATGCTCCAACGCCATTTTTATCTATCCTAATTGCCGATTGTTTAGAAAGTGGTAAAGATGTGACTGAGGGTGGAGCAAGGTACAATTTTTCAGGAGTTCAAGGGATTGGACAAGCGAACCTTAGTGATTCGATGTACGTTGTTAAAAAAATGGTATTTCAAAATCAAGAAATGCCTTTAGCAGAGCTAATTAAAGCTTTAGAGTCAAATTATGAAGGACAATATGCAGAGCTTCAAAAACATGTCATTCAAGATTTTGAAAAATATGGTAATGATAATGATGAAGTTGATGATATAGCAGTCAAACTATTTAGGCATTATGCTAAGGAATTAGAAAAATATCAAAATGTTCGCGGAGGTCAATTTATCCCGGGAGCTTATACTGTTTCAGCTCATATCCCACTAGGAGAAGCCGTTGGAGCAACACCTGATGGTCGTAAGTCTAGGGAGCAGTTAGCTGATGGGGGGTTGTCCCCTATGGTTGGTAGAGACCATTTAGGTCCAACTGCGGTCTTAAAATCTGTTAGTAAATTAGATAATTATCTTACTGTTAATGGCAGTTTATTAAATGTAAAATTTCAACCTAATACCTTAAAAGGGACTGAAGGGCTGAATAAATTTGCTGATTTCTTGATGGCATATACGAAATTAAAAATTCAACACATTCAGTTCAATGTGCAATCTAAAATGACTTTGTTAGATGCTCAAAAACACCCTGAAAAATATACAGGTCTGCTTGTTAGAGTAGCAGGTTATAGCGCCTTTTTCGTTGATTTGAATAAACAGATACAAGACGACATTATTGCACGTGTAGAACATCAACTCTAAGTGGCTAGATAAGGAGGATAGATGTCTGGTAAAGGATTAGTTTTTAATATTCAACGCTACTCAGTTCACGATGGTGATGGTATCCGAACAATAATCTTTTTAAAAGGCTGCCCTCTAGCTTGTCCATGGTGTGCTAATCCAGAGTCAAGAAAAGCTGTAAGTCCTACAAAGTGGATTAAAAATGGGGTTCAAGAGACTGTTGGTGAGTGGCGAGAAATAAATGACCTTGTTGATGAAGTGATGAAAGATGAGGTTTTCTTTCGCACATCTGGCGGAGGTGTGACCATTTCAGGAGGAGAAGTATTAATGCAGTATGAATTTGCTGCTAAATTACTGAAAGTTTTTAATGAATTGGGAGTTCATACAGCAATTGAAACAACAGGCTGTTTTCCCTTAGAACGTATACAAACTTTGACTCCATACCTTAATCAAGTTCTATTTGATTTAAAGATTATGAACCTACAACTGGCTAAAAAAATTATTGGTATTGATGTTGGTCTATCTAAACTAAATTTTGAATTTTTGTTGACACAAAAACAGATTCAATTAATTCCTCGAATTCCTTTGATTCCAAATTATACAATACCTATTGAAAATTTAGAGGCTATCGCTCAGTATTTAAGCGATCTATCAATTAAAGAAGTTCATCTATTACCTTTTCATCAATATGGTAGCCAGAAATATGATTACTTGGGCTGGGAATATCAAATGAAATCCACTCCCACATTGTCATCAGAACAATTATTGATATGCCATCAGATTTTTCAACAACATCATATCAAGGCAAATATTGATGGCTTATAATAAAAAAAGAAAGAAGAATACTTATGGAATATATGTTAGACACTTTGGATTTGGAAGCGATTAAAAAATGGCATCGTATTTTACCCCTTGCAGGTGTGACCTCAAATCCAACAATTGCTAAAAAAGAAGGAGCGATTGATTTCTTCGAACGAATAAGGGAGGTACGTACGATTATTGGTGATAAGGCTTCTATTCATGTGCAGGTTATTGCCCAAGACTATGAGGGGATTTTAAAAGATGCTGCTGACATTAGCAAACAATGTGGGGACAGTGTTTATGTTAAAGTTCCAGTCACTACAGAAGGTCTTGCGGCCATTAAAACCTTGAAAGCAGACGGTTACCTTATTACAGCGACAGCTATTTACACCGTTTTCCAGGGCTTGTTAGCTATTGAAGTAGGTGCTGACTATCTGGCTCCGTATTACAATCGTATGGAAAACCTTAATATTGACCCAGAAGCTGTGATTGAGCAGTTGGCAAAAGCCATTGTTCGTCAGGATTCGAGCAGTAAAATTTTGGCAGCTAGTTTCAAAAATGTTGCCCAAGTGACGAGATCGTTTGCCTTGGGAGCACAAGCTATTACAGCTGGACCGGATATTTTTGAAGCAGGTTTTGCCATGCCGTCTATTCAAAAAGCAGTTGATGATTTTGGGAAAGATTGGGAAGCGATTCACCATCGTCAGAGCATTTAATTGATGTCGTCAAAAAATTCAAAAAGGAGCATAACAATGAAAGTATTTGCAAGTCCATCACGTTACATCCAAGGGAAAAATGTCTTGTTTACCAATGCAGACACCCTTAAACAATTAGGGGATAACCCAATTTTACTCTGTGATGCCATGGTTTATGGTATCGTCGGTGAAACGTTTGAAGGCTATTTGACAGATAACGGCATGAGTCCTGTTCACGTAGCCTTTAATGGGGAAGCATCTGATAATGAAATTAACCGTGTGGTTGCCATCGCTAAAGACAATGGTAGTAATGTCATCATTGGTCTTGGTGGTGGAAAAACCATTGACAGTGCCAAGGCGATTGCGGATATTTTGAGTATTCCAGTGATTATCGCCCCAACCATTGCATCAACAGATGCCCCAACATCAGCCTTGTCTGTGATTTACACTGATGAGGGGGCTTTTGAGAAATACATTTTCTATGCTAAAAATCCAGATCTTGTATTAGTAGACACACAAGTCATTTGTCAAGCACCAAAGCGGTTATTGGCTTCAGGAATTGCGGATGGTTTGGCAACTTGGGTTGAGGTGCGTGCTGTTATGCAAAAAAATGGTGAGACCATGGCAGGTGGTAATCAAACATTAGCGGGGATTGCGATTGCCCAAGCTTGTGAACAGACCTTATTTGCTGATGGACTCAAAGCAATGGCTAGCTGTGAGAAAAAAGTGATTACACCAGCTTTAGAAAATGTCATCGAAGCCAATACTCTCCTTAGTGGTCTTGGCTTTGAAAGTGCTGGACTTGCGGCAGCACATGCGATTCATAATGGTTTTACAGCGCTGACAGGTGACATTCACCATTTAACCCACGGAGAAAAAGTTGCTTATGGAACCTTAACACAACTTTTTTTGGAAAATCAGTCAAGAGAAGAAATAGATCGTTACATTGATTTTTACCAAGCGATTGGCATGCCAACGACCCTCAAAGAAATGCATTTAGACACCGCAAGTCAGGAGGATCTCTTGAAAATCGGTCGTCAAGCAACTATTGAGGGAGAAACCATTCATCAAATGCCATTTGTGGTTACCGCAGAAGATGTTGCAGCTGCCTTAGTTGCAGTAGATGCTTACGTGTGTAATCGCCAAAAACAATCCAGTTGAAGGCAGCTATCGTAACGTGGAACGCATGATTTGATAGAAAACACGCATTTCGTAACAATGCGTTTAGGCTGACATGGACTCCGAGGGGTATTCAGGTTGAAGAAAAAAGGTTGTTTTCAACTGACTTCTTCAGCCTTTTTAGTTTTTGAGAAAATGCAACCATTTCCACAAACATTGATTTGAGAAATGAGATAGTCACTTTATGTGGTATAATGGGGCAATAGATTTGTCGAGGAGGTTTCAAATGCTGAAAAAAGTTGGTATTGTTAGTTTATCTAGTGGCATTTTAGGTGAAGATATGGTCAAGCATGAGTTGGATTTGGGACTAAAACGCTTGGAGAATTTAGGTCTTGAAGTGGTTACGTTGCCCAATACGTTAAGGGGGCTAAATTATCTGAGGGAACATCCTGAGGCTAGGGCAGCCGATTTATTGACAGCTTTTGCAGATGCTTCCGTTGATATGATTTTATGTGCTATCGGTGGCGATGATACCTATCGTCTTTTGCCCTATCTTTTTGAGACGAATCAGCTTCAAGATGTCATTCAGCAAAAAGTTTTCCTGGGTTTTTCTGATACGACCATGAATCATCTCATGCTCCACAAATTGGGGCTTAAGACCTTTTATGGTCAGTCTTTTTTAGCAGATATTTGTGAACTAGACGAAGAAATGCTACCTTACTCTCTCGCTTATTTTAAAGAATTAATTGAAACAGGAACGATTTCTGAGATAACCCCTAGCAATCTTTGGTATGATGAGCGGACAGATTTTAGTCAAAAGGCGCTGGGCACTAAACGTCAAGAACATGCTAATCATGGCTTTGAATTATTAAGAGGACCGTCAACTTTCAAAGGACCTATTCTGGGTGGCTGCTTGGAATCTCTTTATGATATATTTGATGCTTCAAGGTATTCAGACAGTGTAGCCCTTTGTCAAGAATACGAACTCTTTCCTTCTGTCACAGATTGGAAAGGGAAGATTTTACTACTGGAAACTAGCGAGGAAAAACCAAATCCGAATCACTATCGGAAAATGCTTCAAAGGCTTAAAGATACGGGGATTTTTTCTGTTATATCGGGGGTCTTGGCTGGAAAACCGATGGATGAGACCTACTATGATGCGTATAAGCAAGTTTTATTAGAGGTCATTGATACGGACATTCCGATTCTTTACAACCTCAATGTAGGGCATGCCACACCAAGAGCGATTGTTCCTTTAGGGGTTATGGCAGAAGTTAATGCGGCTCAACAGATAATTCGCTTTGAAACGTGATCTGATTGCCTTGATTTAATGATGTAAAAGAGTTGTAGCAACTCCAAACCTTCTTCTAAGAAGAATCTTTCATTAAAAATAATGGCTTAATTGTTAAGAGTTGATAGAAAGTAGCACTAGAAACAGAGAGTTTCTTTTTTAAAATGCTTATGGTTAAGCCGTTTTGGATCGAAATTTTCTTTTTAAAACGAAAAAGAGTGAAGAAATAAGTCCCCAAAAGACATTTTCTCACTCTTTTTTAGTTGCCACATTTCTAAAGTTGGCAATCTTTTTAATATTTCACTCCAATAAGTCCTAATATCAGCCAAATAGCTGAATGAAAGGAATTTTTAACCACTTTTATCAAAGTAAATTCAGCTTGTTGAGCAGTCGCTGCATTAACTTTGTGTCATACATTTCCGCACGATGTCAACGAACAGAATTTTTGAATTGGCTTTGCAAGCTAGACCATTTTCTTTAAGTTATTAGAACCCTTTTTTTCAGACCGCTCATTTCCTATTTTGTGGATTGGCAAAATTTCTCTTCATAAGTCTTTTAAATATTATTAATGGCTTGTTTGCAAAGATATACTGGGTAAGATTTCTCGAGTAAAAACTCGAGATGAGGAGGTGAATTCGTCAGTTTTTACTCGAGACATCTTACGAACTCAGAATAAGCTAAACTTCATAACAGGGAAAACAAACGGTTAAGGAAATAGCTTCCAAGTAGATTTTTAAAACTAAAAAACTCCTCAAAAATGGAGTTCTTTACGGTTTTTGAGAATGAAATGTAAAGGGATTGAGGGTGATTATGATTTAAGAGCATTAAATGCCTTTATGTGTTAAACAGCCATTCGACTATTTTACGGATGCCTTAATCCTCATTTCTTTTCCGAGGCATTTGAACATAGTCGGTAGGACTCATGCCAACTAATTTTTTAAAGGTACGTGAGAAATTTGAAGGGGACGAAAAAGCGAAAGTTTCAGCAATCTGTGTTAAGGTAATCCCCTCAGATAATAATTGCTTGGCAGCTTCAATCTTTAAGTTAAGGAAGTATTGTTGAATGGTGACATGGGTTTCCTCTTTAAAAATTTTTCGCAATTTAGACTCGCTCATATGAAACTGTCTTGCAATATCACTTGTTTTGATATTAGAGTTAAGATTATTTTTTAACTGTTGAATGATAGCTATAATAATCGGAGATGACGCCGACACGAGTTGATTGTTTATTTTTTCGATTTGCTTAGTGTAAAACACAACAGCAGCATCTCGTAGTTGCAGGACTTGTGTTAGCATCTCACTGGATTCGTTATCCTTAATAAATTGATCACGTGAACGATAGGCTGTCTCAACATCAAGACCAGCTTGAATCGCTCCTTGTGCCAATCGATCAAATACGAGGATTGAATAATTCTTTTCCGAACGTAATTGACTTCCGCTAACACTAGGGGTGACAACATTACTTAATTGATTAACGGTTTCTTTTAAAAAAACCAAGTCTCCCTTTTTGACAGCCCGTAAAATGGCATTTTCATAGTTATACAGGTAGGTGTAAGAAGTGGTGATGTTTTTGAAAAAATAGTGAATGCTTTCTAAATCAAATTGTGTATTCCACTGATCAGCGTACCGATGCAAAGGTTCTGAAAACCGATCTTCAACAGTACCAGTCAAACAGTAATTCACTAAAATTAGTAATTCACGGATTTGACTGAGAGGTAGAAAAGGGAGCTTTGATAAGCTCCTAAAAAGATAATCTTGTTCTTCTTTACTGATTTCTACTGTCATCATCTCTTTCTTAAAACTCAACTTGTCGATTGCATTGCTACGCCAAGGACCAATAGTAATATAATGGTTATCAATATGATAAATTAAGAACATTTCGCCTAAAGGACCGTGATAGAATAAAAAATCAGTCTCTGACTCGCTCAAGGTGTTTAACATGTGGTAATGATTATAATAAAGCGTGTTAGTTTTGTCAGATTGAAATTCATTAATGACAGTAAAGGATGCATCACAAATAATAATTGCTAATTGTAAATTACTATGTAAAGCTTTCAATAGTAATGTGTTAATCATAATGTAAAACTCTCCTCCATAACTTAATTTTAGCGAAGATCTTTGAAAAGTCAAAAGGCAATAAAAAGTTTGTAGGATTTGAATCAAAATACTAAATAAGTTTAATTGAGTGGAAAAAAAATAACAGATTAAATCTTGTAAAAAAATATAGATATTCTAATTATAAATTTAGTGGTGTATCATTTTATATTAGGAAGTTGTTCTTTCTAATTTTTTAAAATAAGGAGAGTTTATGAGATATGCATCTAGTAAGCTAAGGATAGTTTTTCTTTTTTTGGCACTACTGTGTGTGATTTTAGTAGTTCCTAGGCAGACAAGAGTCCTATCGGCTACTTCCCACTCTGTAATAGCGACCATTAAGGCAAAAGTTAGAATAGATGGAGAAGAATTAGGTAATCGTCAGTTTACCTTTAACTTAATGAAGGATGGACAGGTAGTTGATACTCAACTCAGTGATTCAGAGGGCAATATCACATTTAAGCCTTTGGTATTTAATAATGCAGGTAAGTACGAATATAAAGTTGTTCAACATGTTCCTCAGGGAGACAGTGAAAAAATACAGTATGACTTGAATGAACGAGCAATAACTGTACAAATTACAGAGCAAGATTTAAGAAATGTTGAAGTTTCTAAGAAGTATTATGGAACAAGCGTAAGTAAAGAACATATCACAATGGGAGAAGTTTCAGGTGGTAAAGATTTTCAAGTTTTTTGCATCAATGAACAGAAAACATTGCCGCCAAATACACCCAATAAACGAACTTATAGTGTGCTTAAAAATCCTTCAACAGCAGAGTTAGAAAAAGTTGTTACACATAATTTGTATGGTGATAAGTTAGGTGAGAATTTAAAGAAAATCTTTTTCTATTTCCAAGCATTTCCGGATAAATATTCTGTAGATAAGCAGAAACAGATTGTTTGGGCTGCAACAGGTGCCTATGGTTCTACACTAGATTCCGTAGGACAATATGATACAGATTTAGACACTATATTCAAAACAGAACTACCAAGTGATTACAATTTAGTACTCTTTAATCCTGATGAAACAGAGGAAGAAAAAGGTATTTATCAATCATTATCTATGGGGTACGGTGCAGCTATTTCTCATCGAAAAGGATTGGAAGCGGAAGTAAGTACAGAGTTGCCAATGTTTGTTAATAAGATTAAGGAGACTTCAGTATCATATAGGACGGCTTTGGCTGCTACAAATGAGATTTATGAAGCTTATAATGATACTAATAAATATGGCGATTCAACTCTGGATGGTTCTTGGGGAATTAACCTCTATGTTAGACCATGGAATACAGCAAGTCGCGGAGATGTTGCTCTTTGTTTTAACGATCATAAATCCCCACCAGAAGAACTTGGGGATCATCAACATGTTAAGTACACTAAAAATGACAATCCCTTAGAGTGGTATAAAAAAGCTAATAAACCACGTTTACAAGGTAAGGAATTTGCTGATGCTATCTCAAAAATCATCTATTACGGTTACCCTATGAATGGTTTAAAAATAGGAACTAAGGATAATGAGGAGGATTTTCACAGGGCAACTCAATACGCACTTTGGTATTATACCGATTCTGAAAGTTGGGAGCAGATAGGTGCAACCAGAGGGTCTTCTGATAGTGTCAAGAAGATCTTTGATCAGTTGATTCAATCTGATGCATCGCAGGTTCCTAAGGATTTGAAACTTAGTTTATATGTCGCTGGCAATTCTAATAATGGAACAGACTATCAACATATTATCGGTATTAGCACCGATTCCCCCACTCATAACTTGACTATCTCTAAAAAGGTAACAGGTAATGGGCGAGATGAAAATAAGCAATTTAGCTTTGAAATAGAGCTAAAAGATGCCAAACAGCAGCCGTTGGAGGGAACCTATAAAATGGGGGACAAAGATTTGACTTTAGTAAATGGTAAAGCAAATCTCTCATTGAAACATGGTGATAGCGTGACGATTTCAGATCTACCAAGTGGTTATTCTTATAAAGTTACTGAAAGTTCTGCAGATGGGTACGAGGTCTTAGTTGATGGTAAACCAAGTACCAATCGAAGTTCAGCCCAAAGCAATGTGACTTCGGATAAAACAATGGCTTTTGAAAATCGGAAAAAAGAAAAAACAGGTGCTAAAATTTTCATTCGGAAGTATGCCGAGGGTGATTATGCTTCCTTATTATCAGGAGCAACTTTAAATCTCAAACAGACATCTGGTACAGGATTTGAAGGAGCCACCTTTATAAGTGATTCTTTAGGCAAAGAGTTTACTCTCCCAGAAGGAACTTATGAATTAACAGAAACTAAAGCTCCAGAAGGCTATGATTTGGCAGATAAAATAACCTTTAAAGTTGAAAATGGAAAAGTCTATATACAGCAAAAAGATGGTCGTTTCATAGAAAACAAGACCAAAGAAGTTGCCAAACCCTATTCTGTAACAGCCTACAATGATTTTAATGATGATAGTTCTGTAAATGATGACCATGATACCTATGGTAAAAACTATTATGCCAAAAATCGTGATGGCAGTAGCCAGATTGTTTATTGTTTCAACGTTGATCGCAAGTCTCCACCAGATTCTTACGATGACGGGGCAAATATTGATTCTGATGTAAATGAAGGCAAAGAAATTAAATACACTCATATATCAGGTCAAGATTTGTACAAATATGCGGCTAAGCCACGGGATAAGGATCCTCAATTATTCTTGAAACATATCAAGAAAGTTATTGAAAGAGGATTAAGAGACAAAAATCAAAGCATTGAATATGGTGGCTTGTCAGCAACTCAACTTCGAGCAGCAACTCAATTAGCCATTTATTACTTTACAGATAGTGCTGATCTGGATAATTTGAAAGGTTACCACGGTTTTGATGCATTAGATTCGAAGACTTTAACCGTTGCTAAGATTTTGATTGATTATGCTAAAGGTGATGCAGAACCTACTATTGGAGACCTTGACTTCTTTGTTCCAAATAGTAATAAGTATCAGTCACTCATTGGAACAAGCTATCATCCAGATGACCTTGTTGACATTATCAGAATGGAAGATAAAAAAACTGTTGTTCCGACAACTCATCAATTAACGCTTTCAAAAACAGTTACAGGATCAACAGCTGATAAAAATAAAGCCTTTACATTTGATCTGACACTAGCAGATAGCAATGGTTCTCCGTTGCAAGGTAACTACAAAACAACGAAAGAAGATTTAGTCGTTAACAACGGTAAGGCTAGCGTAACATTGAAAGATGGTGAAAGTTTAACCATTTCAGGATTACCAGATGGTTACGCTTATCAGATTACCGAACGAGATGCGGATGGTTATGAGGTTAAAATCAATAATCAAGCAAAATCAGACCGTAGCATTTCGGAAAAGAACGTGACTTCGGATAAAATAGTAGCCTTTGAAAACCATAAAGAAGGTGTCGTTCCTACAGGAATAGCAGATAGTATAATAACGTATCTGACACTGGCAGGTATAACGTTTGTTGGTTTACTTCTTATGCTTAAAAGTCGTCTCAAAAAAGACCGTTAAGAAACGAGAAGAAACATGAGCATAAAGAATGGAGCAAATGCTAGTCAGACGAATACACGTTATCAACTGATTAGGCAGCTATGTCTTAAAATGGCGATAATAGGAATTATTGTCTATGGTTTGGGACATTTTGTATTAGGGATTCGCATGATTAAAAACTCGGATATGTTTCCCATGCTCAAACCAGCAGATTTTATTTTCTATTATCGGTTAGAAAAACAAGTCAAAGTGAATGATGTTGTTATTTACGACCATGACAAACAAGAAAAAGTTGGAAGGATCATTGCCCAAGCTGGTGATACTGTTGATATTAATAGTGAGGGAACACTTCTGATTAATGGACACATTCATAAGGATGCGCTAGAGTTACCAACCCTAGCACATTCGAGTGGACCAACTTACCCATACAAAGTCCCTAACAATAGTTATTTTATCTTGTATGACAACCGAACCATTCAAGAAGATAGCCGCTATATAGGTGCGGTTTCAAAGAATAGTATAAAAGGTGTTGTCACGACTTTGGTGAGAGTAAGAGATTTATAAAAAGATAATAAATTAACAAATTTACGAGGAGAAAAAGAAATGAAAAAAAGTTATAGTGTTTTAGTTGCAGGATTGTTGTTTTCAGGCATTTTAGCCCCAAGTGTGTGCGCTGAGGGGGGAAAAGTTCCTGAAAGTTCAGTGTTGGAAATTCAAAAGACATTTGATATTAAAAACGATAATAATATTACACCGAAAACAGAATTTACGTTTAGTATTGAGCCCAAAACAGGTACAAGTGGTACAAAAGATGGCTTTACTGTTTACCAAGGTGTTGAACTTCCTGAAAATGAGAAACGTTTGAAAGTAATGTATGAAAATACTGATAAAATGCTTAACAAGGTAAAGAAGGTGACTTTCGACTTTAAAAAGGTAACTTTTAATCAACCAGGTATCTATCGTTATACAGTAAAAGAAAATCGGGGGAGTTTTGCAGGTATTACCTATGATGCTAAGACATATACTGTTGATGTATATGTTCTACAAAATGATAAAGGGGTTAATGAGCCTAAATACATTGTGTCTAATGATGATAAGAAACCCGATGCTAAGACACCAATTTCATTTACTAATAGTATAAAAACAACTTCATTGAAGATTGAGAAAAAAGTTACGGGTACTGCGGGTGATCGTAATAAAGATTTCAATTTTTCTTTGACTTTAGAGCCTAATGATCAATATAGCGCTGGACAAAAATTAACCCTTAAAAAGACCACTAAAGATGGAAATACTGAGGACATTGATGTTTTGGTAGGTACCAAAAAAGAGTTTACATTGAAAGATGGAGAATCAGTTAATCTTTCTAACTTGCCATATGGTATTAGTTATTCTGTTGATGAAACATCTGTGGATGGTTATCGACAGTCTGCTCAAATTGTGGAGACTAATGAAGATTCAACAGCCTATACTGGAACTTATAGTTTGGGAACCAAAAAACTTTCAGATGACACCGCTGACGTTATCACAGTAACCAACAATAAAGAGGGTATTGTACCAACAGGTGTGGTATCTACGATTGCTCCTTATGCAGCGTTGATGCTTGTTGCAATGGGTGGTGCTGTTTACCTTGTTAAAAAGAAAAAAGCTTAATCATGATCGCATGTTAAAGGAAATAGTTTGGTTATAAAAATCATTCGATGGTTGGATCGCATTATAGATGGTACCCTTATCATTGGGTTAATGCTTTGTTTAGCAATAGCTGCAATGGGATTGTACAGTTCCTATGTGCTTATTCAAAAAGCAGATGCTGTTAATTATAAGCAGTACAAGAAAAAGAAAATTGATTTTGAAGCATTAATGAAGCTTAATCCCTCGGTTATTGGATGGCTAGAGGTAGAGGGAACTCACATTAGTTATCCTGTTGTCCAAGGGAAAACTAACTTGGAGTATATCAACAAGACGGTAGAAGGAGAGTATTCGTTGTCGGGAAGTATTTTCTTAGACTATCGGAATTCCCCTACTCTCCAAGATTCTTACTCTGTTATCTATGGTCATCACATGGCAGGAGATGTGATGTTTGGAGAACTTCCAAAATTCTGCCAAAAAACATTTTTTAATAAGCATCAGCGAGCATTGCTCCATTTAAAAGATAAGGTGATTTCGATTAATCTATTTGCTTGTTTAAAGATAGATGCCTTTGATGAAACCTTATTTAATCCAACGATTCACAACAATCAAAATCAAGCAATTCTATCAAACTATATCAAAGAAAAAGCGATACAATATCGCGCTCCCTCTAAAAAGACGGATCAAACCGGTATTTTAGCATTATCAACTTGTGAAGATACATCAACAAATGGTAGAATATTGGTCGTCGGGGAGTTTGGAAATCATTAGTTAAGAAAGTCAGGGTGATATATGAAAAAATGCTTAGCACCTGTACTTCTTTTGATAGGAGTTGTCCTAAGTCTGGGACCTGTCGTTAGTGCAGATGGCAATGAACAACAAGTAACGGCTGATATTGTCTTTGAGAATCGGTTATCAATCAAAGACAGTAAGCCTACTACAGAAGAAGTATTTATGTTTACCCTTACTCCAGAGAACAGTCAGTTACCCATGCCTATAGAAGGAAATAAGGTAACCATTACTGGAACAGGTAAAGGGAAATTTTCAAAGTTAACGTTTACAAAGCCAGGAAGCTATCATTACACCTTAGTACAAGGAAGTGGTAGTACACCTGGATACAGCTACGACACCACTAAGTATAAGGTAACAGTGTTTGTGTCATATAGCGAAGAAACTTCTTCGTTGAAGGCTTCTATTGTTGCGACCGAAATTGGTAAGCAAGAAAAAAAAGAACTCATCTTTGAACCGGTATATATGAAAAAGACAGCGAATAAGTCAGGTAATATTCCAAAAGCAGGAGAAGTCACATCTGTTTATTATCTGGGACTAGGTCTCTTAGTAATCGGCTTAGCTGCTGTAATGGCATTGAAACCTAAACGTTAATCTGACCTAAAATGTCATTAAACTTTTCTCTGATATTACATAATCGGAGTAGGAGCTCTAACAGCGCACAATGTGATGCAATAGCCTTATTCTCTCTCTATCAAAATTAAGGCATTTGTCTTTAGAGCCAAACAGTGGATCTTTATGGATTCCACCTAAGACTAAGGAGATTCTGACCACCCTCAATGTCAGTCCCTTAGTCTTTTTTGAGTGCTTAAATAAGGCGTCTTAAATAATTTTTATTACCGAATGCTTGTAATCAAAAACTCCTAGAAGTGGTAAGAGGGCTATATGTCTAAATATTTAAATCATGATTTTCTATTGTGAGGTATTTAGAAGGTTTACCTACGTTATAAAATCTTTGCAAGGAAACTTTTTATACCCATTTTAATTGATTTTCTTGATTAATTTCTCGTTATCATAAAATTCATACCCGTGTTTTGGATAAAAATGATAGGACTCAGTCCATTGTTCTTTGGGACGCCCTAAATGAATTCTCACATGGGTTTTACCAATTTTCGTTAAGAAATCTTCTGCAAATACCAGCAGTTGACTGCCAATACCTTGATGTTTTAGACTTGGCTTGATAAAGAGACGATGCAAATTGACCTCTTCAGTATTTGGAATGGAAGAATAAGCGATTGATCCAATAACTCTATCTTGGTCGCTGAGAGCTAACCAGAAATGATCTCCTTTTTCGAGATAGTTTTTCTGGATAGCCAGTAAATCAGGGTTGATACTAGGCACTTTTCCCAAAGCATTTTTGGCTTCAAGTACCATAAAAATTAAGTCATCCCTATAGTTTTCTTGATACTCAATTATTTTCATATCAGTTTTCCACCTTAAGAATAAGTCTTTCGGATTATAGTATAGCATAAAAAAGAAATTTTTCGGGGACACCCCATCTTCAAACAACCCAAAAAGCCTTTAAACAAAGGCTTTTTACTGTATAGTATGATGCCCCCTACAGGGCTCGAACCTGTGACCCATAGATTAAGAGTCTACTGCTCTACCAACTGAGCTAAGGAGGCAAGAATGCTGTATTGGCACCGGTGATCCACGTTTTGTATTGAACCCGCACAACATAAGCAGGTGGGTAACATACCCTTTCTTGAAGTTGCTTCCGCGTGAAACGGCTTGCATACTAGAAAGAGACTTTGTTTCCCGAAAATACAAAAAAATAGTCGGTCAACACTTAGATGTGGACTCGTATGCCACAGCAATAATTCTGTATATTTATGATACCATTTTTTCAGATTTTTTCAAGTCCTAAAATAAAAAAATGTAACCGTTTGCTCGTGTTTTGCGGTTATGACTTGTTAGAAAACCTATCAATGCGCGCTTTGTTGGCTCCTAGGGCACGTTCGTATTTTCCTGTTTCATTTGGGGCAAAGTAATTTTTACCGGTAAGTTTATCAGGTAGGTATTGTTGCTTAACCCACTTTTCTGGATAGGTATGGGGATAAAGGTAGTTTTGGGCATTGCCTAATTCTTTACTGCCAGTATAATGCCCATCTCTCAAGTGTTTTGGGATTGGTAAATGACCTGATGTTCTCAAATCGTTTAAAGCAGCATCCATAGCCAGATAGGCAGAATTGGATTTTGGAGAAAGGGCTAGATCAATAACCACATTCGCAATTAGAATGCGTGCTTCTGGAAAGCCAAGCTTTTGTGCTGCATCAAGAGCAGTGACTGTGTGCATTTGTGCTTCGGGATTAGCAAGACCGATATCCTCGTAGGCAATAACAATTAAGCGTCTTGCAAGACTTGGTAAATCACCAGCTTCTACTAACCTTGCGGCGTAGTGAAGACTAGCATTGACATCGGAACCACGGATTGATTTTTGGAGAGCAGATAAAACATCATAGTGTCCATCGCCATTCTTATCCATGGTAATGTAGCTGCGCTGCAGGGAATTTTCAACGGTATCTAAAGTAATATGACGATTGTTATTCTCATTAGGGGGAGTTGACATGACGGCTAGGTCTAGAGAATTATAGGCGCAGCGGAGATCACCATTGGTGGCTGTAGCAATAAAATCAAGAGCATCCTTATCAAGGCTTACCTCAAAAGTAAAGCCTCTTTCTTTGTCGGTAATGGCGGTTTGGATGGCTTGTTTAATAGCTTCGTTTGATAACGGTTCTAATTCAAAAATTTGGACACGGCTACGAATAGCGGGGGTCACAGAGAAGAAGGGATTTTCAGTTGTTGCACCAATCATGATAATATTGCCATTTTCTAGTAAGGGTAATAGAAAATCTTGTTTGGTTTTATCAAGTCGGTGGATTTCATCGAGTAGCAGGACCAGCCCTCCAGAGAATTTGGCTTCTTCAGCGATTTCTTGGAGACGTTTTTTGCTATCAGTGGTAGCGTTGAAAGTTCTGAATGCAAAATTGGTGGTACCTGCGATCGCACTAGCAATCGAAGTCTTTCCGATGCCGGGAGGACCGTAAAGAATCATAGAAGATAGCATGTTGGCTTCTACCATGCGTCGAATGATTTTTCCTTCACCAACGAGATGGCTTTGACCAATCACTTGGTTAATGGTTTTAGGGCGCATTCTCAGTGCTAAATTATCAGGCATGTGATTTCTCCGTTATTTGCGTTTGAAAAATGAGGGGCTAATAGCAGCGACAAAATTAGTGATTATGGTCATACCTTCTGGGGTTCCAATGCTTTCTGGGTGGAATTGAATCCCAAAGAGTGGCAAGGATTTATGTTCAAATGCCATGATTTCTTGATCATTGCAATCTCTAGCAGTAACGATAAAGTCTTTTGGCAACTTATCTACAACAATAGAGTGGTAGCGCATGACGGTTAGTTGATTAGGTAGGGTGCGAAAAAGCTTTGTTGAGCATTGGATTTCAATGAGACTTTGTCGCCCATGCATGACGTGTTTGGCGAGCCGTAACCTTCCTCCCAAGGTTTCAGCTATGGCTTGGTGACCTAAGCATACTCCTAACATTGGTTTTATTTGATAAAAGTCCTTAATGAGTTGAGGTGTCTGATTGGATTCTTTTGGGAAACCCGGACCCGGTGAAAAAACAAGGGCATCAGCTTTTTGAGCGATTTCATACAGGTGCGGATCTTGGTTAGACAAGACAATGGTTTGGTCAAATTCACTTAAATATTGGGCGAGATTATAGGTAAATGAATCGTAATTATCAATTAAGAGTATCATAGGTTCCTTAAATAATGAATCATAGAGATGGGTTTAGTCATCGGCGGCTTGATGCAAGTAGTTTAACTTATCCTTGTTAACGTTTAGACGGTAGAGTCCTTGAACAGCATTCCCTCCGAAAACAGTTTCTGCGTTTTCTAAATCAGCTAGCGTCAGCCATTTTTCTTGAACTTGACTAGTATCTAAAAGGTGTTGACGGTAAATTCCAGGTAAAATACCAGCTTCGATTGGTGGGGTATAAAGCCTTTTTCCCAGTTGAACAAAGAGATTTCCGATAGACGTTTCTAGAAGTTGTCCTTTGGGGTTGTAGTAAATTTGTTCGTAAGGTTTGGTATTGATGTGTGGGCGGTAGCTGGTTTTAAAATAGGTAAAGGGAGAGTCTTCTTGTTTGGTTTTTTGTAGAGTAAGCAGAGCATTGAGAAATGTTGGTCTTAGGGATTCCAATATTTGGTCGGATAAGCTCATCTGACCATTTTTTCCAAGAGTGATGTGTAAACGATAGGAGCGGTCATCTTTGGTTGCTAAATAAGCGGCTAAACTTTGCCTTAAACGGATTTCATCATAAGGATAAGCAAAATAAGCGGCGGCTTCTTTAAGTCGATTAAGATGGTAATCAAGTAAAGTTACTTGTTGTTGTGTTACCTTGGCGGTTGTTTTCAGCACAAAGTCTTGCTTTTGACGGTAGAGAAAGGCAGTTTTTTGGTGTACTTCCTCGTATTCGTCTTTCCATTTGCTTTGCCAAGTAATCCCCCCTCCGACCCCGTAAGTTGCTTGATTTTGGCTTAGTTGGAGTGTTCTGATAGGGACATTAAAGAGTCGGCGACCATCAGGTAAGCTAATACCAACGGTGCC
The DNA here is from genome assembly GCF_000425025.1 of Streptococcus castoreus DSM 17536. Taxonomy (GTDB): domain Bacteria; phylum Bacillota; class Bacilli; order Lactobacillales; family Streptococcaceae; genus Streptococcus; species Streptococcus castoreus. Next base: position 90,674 of record NZ_AUKZ01000003.1, read on the forward strand.
ACAATAAACTCCTCTGGGTTTGTGTTCCAAAGCATTGATAATAGCCATAGTAGAGATTTTGGGTGCTCCTGTGATTGATCCGCAAGGGAAAAGGGCTTTTAAAATATCAAAAAGATGACAATCTGATTTGAGTTTTCCAACAATCGTTGAAGTCATTTGCCAAACGGTTGAATATTGTTCTACTTCGCAGAGTTTATCGACAGTAATCGTACCTGTTTCACAGATTTTCCCCATATCATTGCGAAGTAAGTCGACAATCATCATGTTCTCAGAACGGTTTTTGGGATCGCTTGCAAGCCAATCGTGTTCTTGCTTGTCAAGTCGTGTGTTGAGCCCACGCTTAGTCGTTCCTTTCATAGGACGAGTGGTTAGGCGTAGCCCTTCTTGCTTGAAGAAGAGTTCGGGACTGGCGGAAATCAAGGTGAAATCATCATGAGCGATATAGGCATTATAGCCAGCCGCTTGTTCAATGACCAATTTATTGTAAATAGCTAAGCTGTCAACAGCGTTCAGCTCCTGGGTTAATTGAATGGTGTAATTAACTTGGTAGGTATTGCCCTGACGCATTTGATGATGGATCTGTTCGATGACTTTTTGGTATTCTGTTTTGGAAATACTAGTGGTCCACTGTTTAGGAATGTCAAGGTTATCATAGTCCGTAGGAAAAGCCTCTATCTGGCATGTGCTGTGCACCGTAAAATAGGCAAAATACTCTCTGCCTAGACCCCTATCATGTGTTTTTAATGCCTTATCAAAAAAAGAAGCCGCTTCATAACTTAGATAGCCAACAACGTAATAGCCCAGTTCTTGATAGTGCTCGACTTGTTCAATGACGGTGCCGACTTGATTGTGTTCTTTGGCAATTAATTCTACGAGCGGGTGATCAAAAAGGTAGCGCTGTCCCAACTCTTTGAAGTCAATAATTGTTTTTCTGTGCATATCTTAATTATATCACAAAAGCCTTTGCAAGATTGGGGACAGGGTATCATTTCTCTTTGTGAAATTGTTTAAAAAGGGGTTAAATTTTCTAAAGCCATGAGGTCTAAGGAACGAACTAATTGTTTGCAGTGTTAGAGGACAATACTGTCATAAAGCTGTTAACGGAGCGAAGAAGTCCGCTTTGTTTGCTTTGGATGTGTTGACCGTTATAACAATCAGGTTTGATATGTGAATGGTTAAGGGAGAGTATTGATCTGCTGATGTGATTGTGCCATTTTGCATCTAAAAATAAAGAAACCGGTTTAGCCTTTTAAAAAGGACTCTTGATTGATTACATTTATTAGTGTTGCAAAAGGCAATGGTAAAGCGCTTACCAACAATAGAGTTACCATTTGTTTATTGATTAATGATAGTGAAAAGATGATTGATTTATGCTATAATTGATGTGTTTAAAGTCCGCTTTAACCAACTTTTTTCTTATTAAATCTAAAAAATTCAAAGTGTAACATGGTGGCATTGTAATGTTTTGAAAACAAATGGATTTGGGATAAGGAATATTATGTTAAAAAAGGGTATAAGCGCATATCTGAAGATTAGAAATAAGAATCAACGAGCAATGAAGCATTTTCAAAAATAGATAGTAAAAATGAAACGATGATTTATGGGCTAATGATTCAAAAGGTGAGGTAAAACCACAAGCTCTCCACAATAGGGCTTGTCATTTATAGATGACGTGTAATGCTCAAACCACGCTAAAAGTGAGCTAGAGGGAAACGTTATGAAAAAGACTGTTTTTTCTAAATTTGCACTACTTGTGATGATTACTTCGTTGGTTTCTCTAACTTCAATTAGACCAATAAAGGATACAGGTAGTTCTAATGTTTATGCCGCCGAATACAAAGAAACCAAGAATGGAACGCTTCCGTTTGTAAAGAAAAAGGTCTTGGTTTTAGGGGACTTAGATGAGAAAGGCAGGGCGACATTTGCTCATATTCAATTAAAGAATTCAGATGAACCGACTAAAAAGCGTAAATCTCGATTGAAAACGAATCCTGTTGGTTGGCATAATTTTAAATTTTATTTTGGAGATGGTCGCAAAAAAGCTTGGTTGATGAATAGAGGCCACCTCATTGGTTATCAATTTAGTGGTTTAAATGATAATAAAAAGAATCTAATACCAATAACGAATTGGTTAAATACGGGGCATTATCGGAGCATGAATTCCTCTAATCAAGATAGTATGCTTTATTATGAAAAGCGTCTGGATTCTTGGTTGGCTACTCATAAACATTATTATTTGGATTACAAGGTAACCCCAATATATCAAGGCGATGAACTAATTCCAAGACAGGTCGCATTGCAATATGTTGGTATTGATGAAAAAGGGAATCTCCTTGCGATTAATATTGGTGGTAAAGCGACACAAGATGCTAATGGCATAAGCAAAGTCGTTTTGGATAATATCTCGCCTAATGCAAAAATAGACTATTTAACAGGTAAAGCACAAAATATTGTAGCTTCAGCTAAGGAACAAAAAGCAACAGCGCTAAAACGAGCTAAAGAGAAGCGCCGAGCAGAAAAAGCTAAGCGAGCTAAAGAGAAGCGTCAAGCAGAAAAAGCTAAGCGAGCTAAAGAGAAGCGTCAAGCAGAAGAAGCAAAACGAATTGAAGCAGAACGCCAGGCAGCAGAAAGAGCAGAGCAAGAACGCCAAGCAGCTGAAGCTGCTCAAGTGGCTGAACAACAGCGTCAAGCAGAACTTGCCCAAGTACAAGCCCAGTCTGGCTATACTAGAGATGCGAGAGGGAGATGGCATAGACCAAACGGTCAGTATGCTTCAAAAGCAGAAATAGCTGCGGCAGGACTTCCATGGTAAAAGTTGGCTCACCTTTTTCTTGTACCTTAAACCGACTAATAGAGAAAAAGTAAAATCATGCAAGAGACTATTTGATATGAGGAACTCTGAAAAGAAACCTTAAATTTACCAGTGGGTGATGACAATATTTAGAAAGAAAAAGGACATGAAACATGACGAAATATGGTTTTTTATCAGTATTAGAAGAAGAAATGGACAAGTATTTTCACTACGATTATGCGATGGATTGGGACAAGAAAAACCATGCGGTTGAAGTGACTTTTGTTTTGGAAGCCCAAAATAAGAATGCCATTGAAACCATTGATGATACAGGAGAAGTAACCCATGAGGATATTGTCTTTGAGGACTATGTAATCTTTTACAACCCTGCCAAGTCACAGTTTAAGGCTGAGGATTATTTGGTGACGCTTCCTTTTGATGCTAAGAAGGGTTTTTCTCGTGAATTTTTGACTTACTTTGCACAATTTCTCAATGATGTTGCTATTGAAGGCCACCGCGATTTAATGGATTTTTTAGCAGATGACAACAAGGTTGATTTCAGTTTGGAATGGAACGCACAAGCTTTTGAAGAAGGTCAAAAGGGTCTGAAAGAGGGAGTAAGTTACCCTTACCCGAGGTATTAGAATGCAACATGTGATGATGCTGACACCAGGGCCTTTTGCGATGATTGCCACAGGCATAAAGACGATTGAGTTGCGTCTTAACGATGAAAAGCGCCAGAAGGTTCAGATTGGCGATACAATTACTTTTATTAGGACAGATGATAGCAGTCAGGTGTTGCGGACGACAGTTGTTAAGCTTCATTATTTTGATGATTTTGACCAACTTTATCAGTCCTTACCTTTAGAAAAATGTGGTTACCGGGAAGAAGAATTGGAGACGGCTCATCCAGAAGACATGGAGCGCTACTATTGTCGGGAGCAGCAGGTCCAATACGGGGTGGTCGGCATTGAGTTATCAGTACTGTAGGGAAGCAGGTAAATAATGGAAACATCGACGTAGGAATGCCCTTTTCAGGCGTAAAAATTGCTTTAATTCACGATCATCATGTTTTGACAATTCTACGAGATAACCTCCCATCCCTTATCCTAATAAATGGGATTTACCAGGAGGGAGGTCGTGAAGGTTTGGAAATGCCATTTGGTTATGCGCAACGTGAAGTTAGGGAGGAGTTGGGAATCGGGATTTCCAAAGATATGGTGGTTTTGGAAAAAGTTTATCAAGGAATAACCAGTCCTATTAGTGATTCTATTTTATGGTAGCGAAGATTAGTAGGATCCTTATTGAAACAATTAATTTTGGTGATGAGTGGCAGACTTACAAGTTGCTACTGATTGATGGCTTTTTAATAGATGACAAGGTTATCCCTCAGTTACAAGAAAGACTGAAAGATTATCTTGCTCAAGAGAAACTGGTGGAAAGTGACAAGCCATCTAGAAATCATCTTTAGGAGAAAGACGGGAACTGAGATTTTAATAGACATTTGTCAAAAGACCAAAGATTTTTTACAGGCAGCATAGTGCTATTAGTGAAGCAAAGGAAATCTCTAAAATGGAAAGGAATAAGTATGCAAACATGGCAAGAAGTGACAGTTCAGGTACATCGTGATGCGCAAGAGGCTGTCTCAAATCTTTTGATCGAAACAGGCAGTCAAGGGGTAGCTATCAATGATAGTGCAGACTACATTGGGCAAAAGGATCGCTTTGGAGAATTGTACCCAGAGGTAGAGCAGTCGGATATGGTGGCGATTACAGCCTATTATCCAAGTAATACCAATATAACGGATATAACCCTGACCATCAATGACCAATTGGCAGAACTGGCTAACTTTGGCTTACAGATGGGACAAGTTACCGTTGTCAGTCAAGAATTGGCTGAGGAAGACTGGGCGGATAACTGGAAAAAATACTATGAGCCCGCCTGTATTACCCATGATTTAACCATTGTCCCTAGTTGGACAGATTATGAAGCTTCTGCGGGTGAAAAAGTGATTCAGCTAGATCCGGGAATGGCTTTTGGTACAGGAACTCATCCCACAACTAAGATGAGCCTTTTCGCTTTAGAGCAAGTGTTGCGTGGCGGAGAAACTGTTATTGATGTAGGCACTGGTTCGGGTGTTCTCTCCATTGCCAGTTCCTTGCTTGGTGCCAAGACTGTTTATGCTTATGATTTAGATGATGTGGCGGTACGTGTTGCCCAAGAAAATATTGATTTAAACCAAGGGGCAGACAATATTCATGTCGTTACGGGGGATCTTCTAAAGGGTATCGAACAAGAAGCCGACGTGATTGTAGCTAATATCCTGGCAGATATTTTGGTACTGCTAACAGACGATGCCTACCGCTTGATCAAAGATGAGGGCTACCTTATCTTATCAGGTATCATTTCTGAAAAATTGGATATGGTTTTAGAAGCTGCTTTTAGTGCAGGCTTTTTCCTTGAAACCCACATGATACAAGGTGAGTGGAATGCCCTTATTTTCAAAAAAACAGATGATATGTCAGGAGTGGTTGGTGGCTAATGCAACAGTATTTTATCAAAGGCAAAGCAGAAAAACGGCTTCGGGTTACCGATAAAGATACCATCAAGCACATGTTTCAGGTCATGCGTTTGACTGACGAAGCAGAATTAATTTTGATTTTTGATGACGGGATTAAGTATTTGGCTAAAGTGTCAGATAGTGTCACCCATGAGTTAGAGATTTTGAAAGCCTTGACCGACAATGTGGAATTGCCGGTTGATGTGACGATCGCTTCAGGCTTTCCTAAAGGAGACAAATTAGAATTTATTGCCCAGAAAGTGACCGAATTAGGTGCCAAAGCACTATGGGGTTACCCTGCAGACTGGTCGGTGGTCAAATGGGATGGTAAAAAATTAGCAAAAAAAGAAGATAAATTGGGTAAAATTGTGTTGGGCGCTGCCGAGCAGAGTAAGCGAAATAAGGTACCAGATGTCAAACTTTTCGGACAAAAGGCAGATTTCCTAGAGGCGCTAGTTTCCTTTGATTCTATTTTCGTTGCTTATGAAGAAACGGCTAAGGCAGGTGAATTAGCTACTTTGGCGCATGAACTTGGACAGGTTAAATCAGGTGCCAAGATACTTTTTATTTTTGGTCCAGAAGGAGGGATTTCCCCAAGTGAAATAAAGTCTTTTGAAACAGCTGGCGCAATTAAAGTTGGCTTGGGTCCTCGTATTCTGCGAACTGAAACGGCGCCACTGTATGTGTTAAGCGCTATTAGCTATGCTTTGGAATTGAATCAATAATCATTGATCATGATGTAGACTTGAAAGGATTTGTTCTTTCATAATAAAAAAGGTGTTTTCGACAAAGTCTTTTGAAACAGCCCCTGCTTTCATCTAGTTGTAGATGTCATGGAAAAAGTTGACAGGTTATGAAAAAATGACTATGCTGATAAAAAGATTGTTAGGGAGGAAGCTTTTTGGTTACCATTAAAGATGTTGCAAAATTAGCAGGGGTATCCCCTTCAACTGCCTCACGGGCTATCAACAACAATAATGTGATTAGTCAGGCAACAAAAGACCGTGTCAGAAAAGCCATGGAAGAATTAGATTATTCTCCCAATTATTCCGCACAAAATTTGGTCAAGCGTCAGTCGAATGCTGTTGGGATTGTTTTGCCTGTTCGAGTAAATCAAGATGCTTTAGGGAACACCCCCTTTTTTATGCAAATGATTCAGGGCATCGCGGGGGTTTGTACCGATAATGGTTATATGCTTAGCCTTGCGACCGGTCGCGATGATGACGAATTGCTTAAGAATGTGCAGAATATGATTCGTAGTGGTCATATTGATAAGCTGATTTTTCTGTATTCCAAAATCGATGACAAGGTTTTTGATTTTGTCAAAAAGCAGACCGTTGACTGTGTGGTGGTTGGGCAATCTTATGTAACGGACAACGGCAATGCCAAATTTGTGGATAATGATAACCGCCAAGCTGGCTATGATGCGACAGCTTTTCTTCTTGATCGAGGTGTTAACCAAATTACCTATGCCTATACTGACATGGACGAATTGGTTCAGGCGGAACGCTATATTGGTTATGCGGAAAAAATGGCATCGCAAGGCTTGGTAGCCCAAACCCTCAATCTTTCGTCAGAAACAAGAGAAGATTTTAAACAGAGTGTCAAGGCATATCTAATTCAGCAGCCGCAGACAGCTTTTGTGATGTGTGACGATATGCTGGCAATCCATTTGCAGCGTGTTTTAAAACAAGATCTAGGTAACCGCCAACTTGCAATGATTAGTTTTAATAATTCTGTTTTAGCGGAATTAGCAAGTCCTTCCTTAACATCAGTTGAAATTTTTCCCTATCAATTAGGTGAAAAAGCAGCTGAACTGGTTCTAGCAATTAGCGAGGAAAGGTCAGAAATTCTCTTGATTCCTCATCAAATTATTGAAAGAGAGTCTACCAAAATCATAAATGAACCATAACCTTCTGGATTCTAAAATAAGAATGCGGAAGGTTTTTTGTTTCCCCCTCTCCTGCCAAAAGCATTTTCCCTAAATCAAGGTCACGATATTTTTTAGAAAACGCTTTACAAAATCAAGGAAGGCGAGTATAATGAGGTTATCAAACGACGCAAACGTTTGCATAAATGGTTTGCGACCATTATCCGATTAGAACAGGTTACCTTTTGCAAAAAGTGTCTTATTCTAATTTAGGAGTTTAAAAAAGGAGAGGTAGAATGAAGACATCATTCAAACAAATGTTTCGTTTTGAGTTTTGGCAAAAATTCGGTAAGTGCCTTATGGTGGTTATTGCGGTTATGCCAGCAGCCGGTTTAATGGTTAGTATTGGAAACTCTATTCCAATGGTCAACCAAAATTCTCAAACCTTAGCGACGATCGGCAATGTCGTTGCACAAATTGGCTGGGGAGTGATTGGAAACCTACACTTACTCTTTGCCCTTGCTATTGGTGGCAGTTGGGCAAAAGAAAGAGCTGGTGGTGCCTTTGCTTCAGGGCTTGCTTTTATTTTGATTAATCGCATTACAGGTGCTATCTATGGCATTAACAGCACTATGCTAGCAGATCCAGAAGCAAAAATTAAGAGCTTTTTAGGAACTGAAATGGTGGTTAAAAACTATTTTACCAGTGTTTTGGAGTCTCCTGCCCTTAACACAGGTGTTTTTGTTGGAATTATCGCTGGTTTTGTAGGGGCAACAGCTTATAACAAATACTATAACTATCGCCGTTTACCCGATGTCCTGGCATTTTTTAACGGGAAACGTTTTGTCCCATTTGTTGTTATTTTGCGTTCTGCCATTGTTGCTTTATTATTGGCAATCATTTGGCCAGTGATCCAATCTGGTATTAATGGCTTTGGAATGTGGATTGCCTCATCGCAAGATTCAGCGCCAATCTTAGCGCCATTCCTATATGGAACTTTGGAACGGCTTTTATTGCCATTTGGTCTACATCATATGTTGACGATTCCGATGAATTACACTGCTCTTGGAGGAACCTACGATGTTATGACAGGTGCAGCAGCTAACACACAAGTATTTGGGCAAGACCCGCTGTGGCTTGCTTGGGTCACTGACCTTGTTAACCTAAAAGGCTCAAATGTTTCTGCTTATCATCATTTGATGGATACCGTAACACCAGCTCGTTTCAAAGTTGGTCAAATGATTGGCGCAACAGGATCATTGATGGGAGTGGCATTGGCCATGTACCGTAATGTGGATGCTGATAAGAAACATAAATACAAAATGATGTTTATCTCCGCAGCGGCAGCCGTATTCTTGACCGGGGTAACAGAACCCCTTGAATACATGTTTATGTTTGCTGCAATGCCACTTTACTTTGTTTATGCCCTTGTTCAAGGAGCATCATTTGCTATGGCTGACCTTGTAAACCTACGTCTGCATTCTTTTGGAAACATCGAATTATTGACTCGTACACCAATGGCACTTAAAGCAGGTCTAGGGATGGACTTGATTAATTTCATTTGGGTATCGCTCCTTTTTGCGGTTATTATGTATTTCATTGCAGATACAATGATTAAGAAAATGAACCTAGCAACAGCAGGTCGCTTAGGTAACTATGATGCGGATTTGTTGGAAGATAACCAAGCAGCTACTAAGACATCTGTTCAAGTAGCAGATAGCAAGTCACAAGTTGTTCAAATCATCAATCTTCTTGGTGGGCGTGACAATATTATAGATGTTGACGCTTGCATGACCCGCTTACGTGTGACGGTTAAGGACTCTGCTAAGGTGAGTGCACAAGAACATTGGAAGAAAGCTGGTGCCATGGGCTTAATTCTTAAAGGCAGTGGTGTTCAAGCAGTTTACGGTCCTAAAGCTGACATTCTAAAGTCAGATATTCAAGACTTACTTGAGTCAGATGCTCTTATTCCAGAAGTTAATGTGGAAAATATGACTGGCAAACCTACTCCAGCAAAAGACTTTAGACAAGTGACGGAAGAGATTTTATCAGTGGCAGATGGAACAGTTCTCCCTATCACAAGTGTTAAGGATCAAGTCTTTGCAGCGAAAATGATGGGAGATGGTTTTGCGGTTGAACCAACTAATGGGAATGTTTATGCTCCAGTTTCAGGTCTTGTGACCAGCATTTTCCCAACCAAACATGCCTTTGGTTTATTAACAGATAACGGATTAGAAGTGCTTGTACATATTGGTCTTGATACGGTCGCTTTGAATGGTGTGCCATTCTCAGTGAAAGTGGTAGAAGGGCAACGTGTTCATGCAGGTGATCTTTTGGTCGTGGCTGATTTAGCTGCTATCAAATCAGCGGAGCGTGAAACAACTATTATTGTCGCCCTTACCAATACAGTAGAAATTCAAGATGTTACCTTGACAGCCCTAGGAGTTCAACCGGCTAAGAGTTTGGTGGCAACAGTAGAGCTGTAACAGAATAGAAAAGAGAGTGATAGATCTGAGCAAGATATAGCTTGGTCTCTATGACTCTTCTTGTCTTATAAAGGAGAAATGATGATCAAGCTATTAACGCTTAACACCCATTCTTGGATGGAAGCCAATGCCCTTAAAAAATTATTTGATTTGGCTGAGCATATCCTAGCAGAAAACTATGATGTTATTTGTTTGCAAGAAATTAATCAATTAATTGAAAGTGAGTTGGCGATAGATTTACCAGGTTATCAAGCTATTGTAGGGACACCTGCCATTCATAAAGATCACTTTGCCTTGCTTTTGGTTCATTACCTTAAAAAGCGAGGGCAACATTATTATTGGTCTTGGGCATATAACCATATTGGCTATGGCATTTACCATGAAGGTGTTGCTGTTTTATCTAAACAACCGATCGAGGTTTCTGATGTTCTTGTGTCGGCTATGGATGATGAGACGGACTACCACACGAGACGATCTTTAGTGGCTAAAACGAAATTGGCTGGTCAAGAGGTTGCTATCGTCAACGTGCACTTATCTTGGCTTGATAAAGGATTTCTCGGAGAATGGCAAAGACTGGAACAAAAGTTACTCGCTCTGGATTGCCCCTTGATGTTAATGGGAGATTTTAATAACCCCACAGATAAAAAAGGGTATCAAGTGATTCTAGATAGTCCTTTAAACCTGCAAGATAGCCACAAAGTCGCTGACCAAGTTTTTGGAGATCATAGCATCGTGGCTGACATTGACGGTTGGGAAGACAATAAAGACGCCTTCAAAGTAGATCATGTTTTCACAAGTAAAGACTTTGTGATTCAATCCTCTAAGATTACTTTTGAAGGTGGAGATGCCCCAGTGGTAAGTGATCATTATGGCCTAGGTGTTGAGTTAGAATGGGTTAAGGATAATCAGAGACCTTGATGCCCTACAGGCTTAGTCAGCCTTACTCTGCCAAAGAAATAGCTGTCTCTATTAAAATCTGAACTTTGGTGAGAAGAAGCTTTTATAATTGAAAAACAAACAGATCTATCCAGCTTCAAGGGCAGAAGAGACCTGTTTGTTTTTTTTCTTTAGTGATGAATGTCCTCTAAGATGAGGTGTTCGACCTCTTCTAAACTTAGTTTAGCAGTCAATCGTTTTTCCGGAATAAGTTTCAAGTAATCCTGCTGCTGCCACCAGCGTTTGAGACTTTCCTCGCCAAACTGCAATGCCTTTTGCCTACTGGCATGCCGTTTTACAGTTTCCTCAAAAGGTAAGTCATAGTAGTAAGCATAGATTTTTCCTTGGAATCGCTCTGCAATGCCTTCCCAAACAGGTTGATACCAATCAGCTTTTAAAATCCCTTCTAGGATAATGTAGTCACAGTGTTGCTGTCCATAATCGAGCAAATTCAAAATAAGGGAAATGGTTGGGGTGTCAAAACCATCATGAGCAAGAAGCATTTCACGGCGTAACTTGTCTTGTGAAAGAAGTAAGCAGTTTTCTCCTAATGCATTTTGGAGGGCTCTTGCTAAGCTGCTTTTCCCACTAGCGGAATTTCCCCGGATAATAATGCGTTTAGTCATATAGAAAACTTTCTAGAGTGAGTTCCCTAATCAATCATAGGACTTTTCAAGTAAGCATCCACTAGACGCTCGGTCGCTGCGATAGAATCTTTGTGGGTACGCTCATAAGAGTGGCTTGACTCGATGCCAGCCCCAAGAAGAGCATGACGAACTTCAGCCCCCGCCCGCATAGCAGCAGAAGCATCGCTGCCATAATAAGGGTAAATATCTAACTTATAAGGAATCTGGTAGTCTTGGCAAAGAGCAACGAGCTGTTGACGCAAATCGTAGTGATAAGGACCAGAACCATCTTTAACGCAGATGGATACCGTGTATTCATCAGTGGCTTGGTCATCTCCCATAGCGCCCATATCAACCGCCAAGTACTCGACCACTTGATGAGGTAGGCTAGAATTGGCACCGTGCCCAACCTCCTCAAAAGCAGAGAAATAAAAATGAGTGGTGTATGGTAACGCAACCTGTTCTTCTTTGTAAAGCTTCAAGAGTTCCATAAGAATAGCTGCACTGACCTTATCATCTAAATGACGTGATTTGACAAATCCTGATGTTGTCAGCTCAAAACGTGGTGCAAAGGAAATAAAATCGCCCACTTCAATACCAAGTGCCCGTGTTTCATCAGCCGTTGTGACTTTTTCATCCAAACGCACCTCCATATTTGTTTGGTTGCGCTCAGCCGTTCCAGCATCTTTATAAACATGGACGGAGGTTTGGTGAAGTAAAATCGTTCCAGAAATTTCCCTACCAGATTTAGCAACGTGAACGGTACAATTTTCTCCTTCGATGGCATTGTAGACAAAACCACCAATCAAATCCATTTTTAAACGACCATCAGGTTTGATCCCACGAACCATGGCGCCAAGAGTATCTAGATGAGCTGTCACCACACGATGCTTGGTATCATTTTTTCCTTTGACAGAAACCATAATACCACCCTTTTTAGTCCGAATGGGTTCATAACCAAAGGTCGTCACCTCCTTTTGCACATAGTCCATAACGGCATTGGTAAAACCTGTCGGAGAGGGAATATTAACTAATGTTTTGAGATAATCTACGGTTGTTTTCATACAAACTCCAATCTAAAAATCGTTTTTTAATAAGGTGCTACAGTAATAACACTGACTTATCTGAACCCAACTTGCAACGACCATGACATTTTTGTCATGGTGTTTTTCAAAACTTTTTGCTTATTGCGACTGTCTCTAAGATAACTTGTGCCAGTCGTTCAACATCAGCATTAGTACCGCGTAGTTCAAAGTCGCCAAGCATTGGGAAACCGAATCGTTTGGCATACTGTTTCGCCGTCAAACAATATTGATGGTTAAAGTTTTTGTTACCAGAACCAATAATTCCTAGACAATGCTTAACATTATCGTGTGCAGCGATAAAATCTCCGAGAGGGTTGGTCAGGATCTCGACTTCTCCAGAATCAATGCCATTGCCCCCCTCCAAGTAAGTTGGTAAAATCGCAATAAAGGACTCTTTAATAGGAAAGGTTTGGCGCTTGAGGTCTTTGACATTAATTGCTTTGATTTTCAGCTGATGCTTTTCTTCTAAATAAAATGTCATTCGCTTAACAAAACTAAGGGTATTGCCACTAAGGCTGATAAAAACAATAGTTAAGTCTGACATAAAAGCCTCCTTTGATAAGATATATATACAAACAAGCTTAGCATAATCCATCATAATAAACAAATCAAACAAGCCATCTTCCATACCAGACACAAGAAGAAAAAATCGCCATGCTTTTTCAAAAAGGGGTGATGACATTCTGAAACATAGATACCTTAAATAGGAAAACAGAGTTTTCTAGATTTAGTCGAAAATACAAAAACCGTTAAGAGACATTCTTGGAAGCAGATGATAAAACAGCTTGCCCAACCTGTTTTGAGTTTTTAAGCTATCTTCAGTGATGATTGCCCAAGAAAGTTAAAGTTATGAGGAACTATAATAGTGTGAGAGCATTCAAAAAAGCTTGATAGCAAGAAAATATCCTTGACAACCAAGCTTTCGACTAGTCGTGTTGACGGTTCTGATAAGATTTCGGATTTTCTCCGGTATTCTTTTTAAAAAACTTTGAAAAATGCGATGGATCAGCAAATCCCAAAATATCTGAAATTTCATGAATGCTATAAGCCGCACGTAGCAATGCTTTAGCTTTTTGAATTTTCATGTTAGACGTGTATTGATAAATGGTGAGGTCCGTTCCTCGTTTGAAAACTTGTCGGAGTTTGGACTCACTCATATGGAAATGCTCCGCAATCTCAGGAGTTAATAAGTTTTTGTGCAAGTTAATATTGATGTATTGAATGATAGCGTTGACAGTTGGCGAAGCATGCTTCAAGTGCCTGTTGCGGATGTCACCGATCTTTTGGGTATAAAAGACCAATGACGCATCACGAATTTCCAAAACTTTAGGTAATGAAGTTGCCAGTTCACTCGTTTTCATAAATTCTTCTCTAGAACTATAGGCTTCAACAATATCCATCCCACACGAAATAGCGATTTGAGACAAGCGATCAAAGGCGATGATCGAATAATTCTTCTCAGAACGCAGGGTATCTCCGCTAATGTCAGGGACAAATGAATTCCGAACAGAAAAAACGAGTTCCTTTAGCTTATCCACATCCCCTTCTTGAGCAAGGTTTGTTAGCAGGTGCTCGTAATTATATAGCGAAATCTTAGTATCAAGCGTCTTACCAAACACTTCTGTTTTTTTGGCTTCCAAACCTTCCAAAAAATCATTGACAAATCGGTGCAAAGGGGACGACAAGAGATCTTCAACTTTCCCTGAAAAAAGATAATGAGTCACTAATAAAAGGTCACGAATCGTATTTAATGGGTAAACAGGAAGCTTTTTTAGAGCTTGATAAAGCATGGTTTGTTCATCTTGAGATAAATCTTTTTCAGAAACAGCCACTTGAAAAAATGTCTGATCAAACACATTGCTACGCCAAGGACCCAGTAAAATATAAGAGTCGTCGTAATGATACATTAGAAAAAGCTCATGAAAACCTCCTTGAAAGAAAAAATACTGACGGTTTTCTTTCTCCATTCTTCTAATTACTGTATCAAAATGATAAAAGAGTTCAAACGAATCGTCGTTCCAAAAACGCCGGACGGTTTGACAATTCTGATCAAATACCGTGATGGACATTTTTAAACAAGCATGCAGAGATTTTAGTATTAAAAGCGTATCCACACCAGTTACTTCTCCTTTTATAATAGTATATATAGTATATGGCAATAATATAGTTTACCTAAATTTACCTTAAAAGCAAGGAATGCGACGTGATAAACAGAAATACGTTTTAAAAAAACAAATGTAACTATTTTTCGACAAAAAACAAAACAAAATATGCTGATTAAAACCGTATAAAGATTAAAAAAAAGTGGTTAAACCATTATAATTATCTAGTAAACTAAAATAGAATGTGTACTCTTGAAAGGGAGTAGAAAGGGATTTAACATGTTTTTGAAAAATAAAAATCAAAAAGTTACTAATAAGGTAATTGGTTTAGGAGCAGCGTCAGTCTTGATTGCAGCAGGATTCGCTTCTGGTTCAAATGTTGAGGCGAGAACAACAAGATCGAGATCAACAAGATCAAGTTTAACATTAAGCGCTGACTTTCCAGTTGTCATTTCTGAGAAACCTTGGACCGATCCTCAACCGTCACTTTGGGATAGTGCTGCATTTGGGCGGATGAAGTATGAAGCTGCTAAAAAGGCTCAAGAAGAGCTAAAAGTTGAAAAGTCAAAACTAGAGGATGAAGTTGGTAAGTTAAAGGATGAGGTTGATACTTTAAATGACAACATTAAGACTCTGGATAAAGTTTTGGATGAAACAGTTAAGTCTAAAATTGCGATCGATTCAAAAGCTAAAGAAACAGAAGGTAAGTTGAAAGAAAGCCAGCAAGAACTTGCTAAAGCGACTGCTCAATCAAAAGAACTTACTGAGAAGTTAGCATCTAGTCAAGCACGTAACACTGAGTTAGAGCAAAATCTTGAAAGCTACAACCGTTTGATTGAGTCAGCTAAGCGTGAAATGGCTGAAAAACTAGCTGAACTTGAAAAATTATCTGCTGAAAATGCAGACTCAAAAGCTCAAGTTGAAACTCTTAAAGCAGAGGTTGCAAAACTTAATGAAAACCTTGCAAGCTATAACCGTTTGATTGAGTCAGCTAAACGTGAAATGGCTGAGAAATTAGCTGAAATCACAGAGTTAACGAAACAAAAAGAAGCATCTGACAAAGCGCTTGCTGAAGCACAAGCTAAAGTTACTGAACTTGAAAAAGCTAAAGCAGAAGCAGATGCTAAGATTGCAGAACTTGACAAAGAAGTTGCTACTCTTAAAGAACAATTGGCTAAGAAGACAGAAGAACTTGAAGCTGTCAAGAAAGCACATGCTGAAGAACTTGCTAAACTTAAAGAAATGCTTGATAAGAAAGACCGTGACAACTCAAGTCTACAGGCAGAAATTGATCGCTTGAAGAAAGAGATTGCTGACAAGATGAAATCATTGTCACCACAAACTCAAGGTAACGTTTCAAATAAAGGAACAACTGCTTCATCAGCTAAAACTGGTCAATTACCATCAACAGGTGAAGAGACTAATCCATTCTTCACAATTGCAGCCTTATCTGTTATCGCTGGTGCTGGTATGGTTGCTGTATCTTCTAAACGTAAAAAAGAAGAAAACTAATCCCCTTTTATTCCTAAATAGATATGACAATTTAAAAAGAGACTAGAAATGCTGATATTCTAGTCTCTTTTCTTACGATTCGTCTGTTAGAAATGAAAAGGATTAGGTGTTTTTGATGTCCTGACTCACCTGTTTTTTTGAGCGTTGACTTTCCTGAATAATGGTTTCGAGGCTTTATTATATCTGATGAAAGCGGTTGTATCAATCATAAAAACGACCCCTTTCAATGCAATGTCATGAAAATATGACTCTAAAAGAAAAGGGGGATGTGAGATAGGGTAATGAGAGCAACTCTCCACCTTTTGCTTTTGAGGGTGAACGTGTTAAAATAGGTAAAAGAAAAGTTATACGAGGATGAGAATGGCTAAAGAAATCACTTTAACGGGAGAAGAAGTTGTTATCATGGCAACCAAATACATGAATGATACGGATGTGGGTGTTGTCCAAAAAGCCTTGGATTATGCAACAGCTGCTCACTTTTATCAGATTAGAAAATCGGGTGAACCTTACATCGTTCATCCTATCCAAGTCGCAGGGATCTTGGCAGATCTGCATTTGGATGCTGTGACTGTTGCCTGTGGTTTTTTGCATGATGTGGTGGAAGATACAGATATTACCTT
Source organism: Streptococcus castoreus DSM 17536 (assembly GCF_000425025.1). GTDB lineage: Bacteria > Bacillota > Bacilli > Lactobacillales > Streptococcaceae > Streptococcus > Streptococcus castoreus. The sequence continues at coordinate 107,262 of NZ_AUKZ01000003.1, forward strand.
GGATAATATTGAGTTGGACTTTGGCAAGGACGTGCGTGATATTGTTGATGGTGTGACCAAGCTTGGAAAGGTCGAATACAAATCACACGAAGAGCAATTAGCAGAAAATCATCGCAAGATGCTTATGGCGATGTCCAAAGACATTCGTGTTATTTTGGTGAAATTGGCAGATCGTCTGCACAATATGCGCACACTCAAACATTTGCGTAAAGACAAGCAAGAACGTATTTCGCGTGAAACCATGGAAATCTATGCCCCATTAGCACACCGCTTGGGAATTAGTCGTATCAAGTGGGAATTAGAAGATCTGGCTTTTCGATACCTCAATGAAACCGAATTTTACAAAATCTCGCACATGATGAATGAAAAACGCCGAGAGCGTGAAGCTTTAGTGGATGACATTGTTAATAAAATCAAGACCTATACCACAGATCAAGGCTTGTTTGGTGATGTTTATGGTCGCCCTAAACACATTTATTCTATCTATCGCAAAATGCGTGACAAGAAAAAGCGATTTGATCAGATTTTTGACTTGATTGCGATTCGCTGTATTATGGAAACGCAAAGCGATGTTTATGCCATGGTGGGTTATATCCATGAGTTGTGGCGTCCCATGCCGGGACGTTTCAAAGATTATATTGCTGCCCCAAAAGCCAATGGTTATCAGTCGATTCATACCACTGTTTATGGACCAAAAGGACCGATTGAAATTCAAATTCGGACCAAAGAAATGCACCAAGTAGCTGAGTATGGAGTTGCCGCTCACTGGGCTTATAAAAAAGGGATCCGTGGTAAAGTGAATCAAGCTGACCAAAAAGTCGGCATGAATTGGATTAAAGAATTGGTGGAATTACAAGATGCTTCTAATGGGGATGCCGTTGATTTTGTGGACTCTGTCAAGGAAGATATTTTTTCTGAACGTATCTATGTTTTCACCCCGACAGGCGCCGTCCAAGAATTGCCAAAAGACTCCGGTCCTATTGATTTTGCTTATGCCATCCATACACAAGTTGGCGAGAAAGCGACAGGTGCCAAGGTCAATGGTCGCATGGTCCCTCTAACTGCCAAACTAAAAACGGGGGATGTGGTTGAAATTGTAACCAATCCGAATTCCTTTGGTCCAAGTCGTGACTGGATTAAACTGGTAAAAACCAATAAAGCTCGCAATAAGATTCGTCAATTCTTTAAAAATCAAGACAAAGAACTCTCTGTCAGTAAGGGACGTGAAATGCTCGTTTCTTATTTCCAAGAGCAAGGTTATGTTGCCAATAAATACTTGGATAGAAAACGTATCGAGGATATTCTTCCTAAAGTCAGTGTTAAGAGTGAAGAATCATTATATGCCGCAGTTGGCTTTGGAGATATTAGCCCTGTCAGTGTTTTCAATAAATTAACCGAAAAAGAACGCCGTGAGGAAGAAAGAGCCAAAGCCAAGGCGGAAGCGGAAGAATTGGTTAATGGTGGTGAAATTAAGCATGAAAACAAGGATGTTCTCAAAGTTCGTAGCGAAAATGGCGTCATTATTCAAGGGGCATCAGGGCTTCTTATGCGGATTGCAAAATGTTGTAATCCAGTGCCAGGAGACCCTATTGAGGGCTACATTACGAAAGGTCGAGGCATTGCCATCCACCGGGCAGACTGTAACAACATCAAGAGTCAAGATGGCTATAGAGAACGTCTTATCGAAGTTGAGTGGGATTTGGAAAATTCCAGCAAGGATTACCAAGCCGAAATTGATATTTATGGTCTTAATCGTAGTGGTTTACTTAATGATGTGTTACAGATTCTCTCCAATTCAACCAAAAGTATTTCCACTGTCAATGCCCAGCCGACAAAAGATATGAAATTTGCCAATATTCATGTTAGCTTTGGCATTCCAAACTTGACACATTTGACAACAGTTGTTGAAAAAATCAAAGCAGTCCCTGATGTTTATAGTGTCAAACGAACTAATGGTTAAGCAAAACCAGCATCCTATATTTCACCATAGGAATCAAATAGAGGTTCAAAGTTAGTGAGATAACAAGTTGAGTTCTCTACTAGCCTAAGCTTGCAAAATCGTGTTTTTAGCAATATCAACGCTAAGCAAAAACACAAGACGGTCTCTAGATAGGCTATGAAGTTCATGCTTTTTGTCTGGTGATCTCATTTGTGAATCCAGACATCAAGTAATTGGAGGAACAACTAGTCTATCCTAGCTTTTCCAAATATAATCCTTGGACTGCGATAGCCGCTAATTATACTAAATATAACATAAGGAGAAACGTGTGAAAATTGTCATTCAGCGCGTCAAAGAAGCTTCTGTTTCCATTGAAGGGGAAATTGCTGGCGCTATTAAACAAGGCTTACTCTTATTGGTTGGCATTGACCCTTGTGACCAAGCAGAAGATATTACCTATGCTGTGCGAAAAATTAGTCATATGCGTCTCTTTTCAGATGCTGATGGTAAAATGAACTTGTCTATCCAAGATATAGGTGGTAGCATTCTTTCTATTTCTCAGTTCACGCTTTTTGCAGACACCAAAAAGGGCAATCGACCTGCTTTCACAGGGGCTGCTAAGCCAGATATAGCTAGCCAATACTACGACCGATTCAATGAGCAACTGGCTCAATTAGTACCTGTCGAATGTGGTGTGTTTGGAGCAGATATGCACGTTAGTCTTATCAATGATGGTCCAGTGACTATTATCCTTGATACTCAAAATAGGTAGATGTCATGGAAAATAAGGCAAAACAGACTGGATACAAGTACCTTTAGATAGTTTGTAAACACTCCAAAGATCAGCTGCGGATGAGTGCTAGTGCTATTAGGGTATTGATTCAGATCAAATCTTGGCTTTACGATACGATAAAACATTAAAACCGAGTGAAATCTTGCTTTTTTAAACAGTGATTTCACCCGGTTTTTAGTGATTCATTTAGTTAGCAACCTTAAACAGGTTTTGTTGGTTCTTTTCGTGGGAGATTGCAGGTTCCGTTGTCTTTAAATCGCGTAGATAATGGTATGCCTCCCTTTCTTCTTCGGTGTAACGATCCTTGTCGTAAGCTAAGTGATAACTAGCATTCTCACCTTCAGGGCGCTTGCTCATATAAACGGTGATGACTCTATAATTACCGATATAATCACTCTCTACTTTACCAGTTAAGGTGTAATTAGGGAGATCAAACATGTCTAGGTTGTTAAACAAGACTTTATGTTTTTCACGGTCGTCATAACCATCTCCGAAGTCAATAGATTGTTCGTCAGCAACCATTAAAAAATCATCTTTTAATAAATGATTGTCTTGGGCATCCACATAATTGATTATAAGTGGAATCTTTTTACTCTGGTCAACGTAACGATAGGGTTCCGTACCTTTTTTCAAAATATAGTAGGTCTCAGAAATAAGGTCAGTGTTTGGTGCCAATTCTTTTACACCAGATTTTTGATTAATGGTGTAGGCTTGCTCTCGGGCTTTTACCCGATAGGTGAAACTTTCTTGATCAATCGGTAAAGCTGTTTTTATTGGACTATTGTTATGTGTCACAACAGAATTCTCGCGTGCTTTAATAACATAATCTGGATAGGTTGTCTTTAATATTTCTTGTGCTTGGTGTAGCAACTCCTCTGAAGTGATGGTTTCACCAACAGTTGCCTTCCATTCAGTGCTGTTTTTTGTTATTGGTTTAAAGTCATCGTCTAGATTTAAAGGAAGAAAGTTGACGGTGTAGTTAATAGCTACATCTTTGGCGTGCTCTTTGATTTCTTTTTCTTTGTATGGTCTGACAATGACATGTCCATCTAGAACATATTCTTGAATTGGATGAAGTGGAACAGTCACGGTATTTGCTTGATCAGCAAAATAGACTTTCCCAAATCGGTCTCTTATTTTAGCGTCAGGTGCAAAATCAACCACTTCGTAGTGGTTTGAACCTAGCCGTGTTTCAGATAAGAGTTTATCTTGAATGGCGGCTAGAAGTTTTTTCTTTTCTAGATGTGGTGAATTGAGACCTAGTTCTAAAAATTTAATGTAGAGCGGTTTATTGCTGCCTTCTATTATGCCGTCGACATTAATAACGAGTTTGCTATGCGTTGGACTAGGTTGATCTAAAAGCCAATCTGGACCAGCAATCGCATAAACAGCGTGTGCAGTTCCCAAAATAAAGGCAAAAAGCACAGTTATTATCCCAAAAGCGAAACGTTTTTTCATAAGCACCTCCAAAAGATTAAGTTTTTGCCGGCGAAACAAGTCTAGCAAATACTTGATGATAACACAAGAAAAAAAACATTAAAATATTTTATTTTACTAAAAAATGAATAAAACCAAAATGACATTATTGTCGTTTTTTAGTATTATTTTCTGAAAGATCAAGGGTTTTATAAGCTTTTAAGATTTTTTGGTTATCATATTATTTTAATAAAATAATTATTTCATTATTGTTCTGTCATTATTTTGTTAAGAAGATATAAAATTATTTTTAGCGGGTATCGAGTGACAATTTCACTTGTATAACCAAATTAAGTAGTTATGAAATATGAAAATCGTTTTTTAATTAATGGTTAGGATCAAAACAATCGTCTAAAACTCTTAGAAAGTGGCTATTTAATGATAAAAAAATGATAAAACATAAACTGTTTTTAAAGATATGCCCGAGACATATAAAGGTAGACTTAAGAATGGGTTTTTGAATGGGAGTTTTGACTTTTTGCTATGAAGTCTAGGTTCTGAAAAATTCAAGGCAAAAGTTGCCTTCTGTGATATAATTTGACTAAATCGTTTTACGAAAGGAATCGTTATGGAGCTGAAAGATTATTTTCCGGAAGTGCAAGAGGGAGCGTTTCCTTTAGCTGATCAGGACTGGATTAGTATTGAAAACGGAGGGCGGTACTTGTATATTCCGAAATCGTGTTTAACTGAGAGAGAACAGCTCTTGTTGGGACTAGGGCGAGAGGGCTTCCATCAAGTTGGTCAGCAATCACCGTGGTATCATTATTTAATTGACCGTAAGGGAAATTTACCAGAAAGCTTTGATTATTGTCAATTTATTTACTTAAATCATTATCAGCCGTTGTCAGCTGAGTTGGTCGAATTATTAACAAGTGTTATTGATGGGGTTGAGGCGGTATTGCCGATTGGTCCGACGAGAACAGCTTTTTTGCGACATCAGAGGAATTCTCCTGATTTGTTGCAATTATTAAAGCAGCTTTTACCAACGATTGAGAGTGATTTTGGTCTAGCTCTCACGATTTTTATTGGGAATACTTGGGATAAGTTAACTGGCAGTGTTTTACGAGACTATTTTGAAGAAGAAAATAGGCTTTTAAACACTTATTTGACTCAAAAATCTACGGGTAATTTGTTGACCTTTCCGGAATTAATGTTGTGGTCTTTGGTGTCACATCAGCCATTACCTACTTTAACGCAACATTTTAGTCAATTATTGATCAATCAAAAAGAGGTGGCTGATTTGGTTCAGGCTTTGTGGCAAGCACATGGCAATCTGGTTCAAACAGCACAGCGTTTGTATATTCATCGCAATTCGCTTCAATATAAGATTGATAAATTTGCGCAACAGTCGGGGCTTTATTTGAAGAACTTAGATGATTTAGCTTTTGCCTATTTGTTGCTGTTGAAACACTAGTTTTGTGCAAGGTGCCTAAAGAAATTTGGGTGCTTTGTCTCTATTATGGAAACGCTATCTTTGATATAATGAAATCATCAAATAAAAGGCTTCAGCGGGTTCTAGCAATGCAGTCAGCTAGTGAGCCTGCTGGCCAAATAGGAGTGACACATGGTTGAATTAAATTTAAATCATATTTATAAAAAGTATCCAAACACAACGCATTATGCGGTTGAAGATTTTGATTTGGACATTAAGGATAAGGAATTTATCGTTTTTGTAGGACCTTCAGGATGTGGAAAATCAACCACTCTTCGTATGATTGCTGGGCTTGAGGATATTTCCGAAGGGGAATTGAAAATTGATGGTGAGGTTGTCAATGATAAATCACCTAAGGACCGTGATATTGCGATGGTTTTCCAAAACTATGCCCTTTATCCGCACATGACTGTTTACGATAACATGGCGTTTGGTCTAAAGCTGCGTAAATATAAAAAAGATGACATTGATCGTCGCGTTAAGGAAGCCGCAGACATCCTTGGTTTAACAGAATTCTTAGAGCGTAAGCCAGCTGATCTTTCTGGTGGTCAACGTCAGCGTGTTGCCATGGGACGTGCGATTGTTCGTGATGCTAAGGTGTTCTTGATGGATGAGCCTTTGTCAAACTTGGATGCGAAGCTACGTGTGTCTATGCGTGCTGAAATTGCTAAAATTCACCGCCGTATCGGGTCAACAACCATCTACGTTACTCATGATCAAACCGAGGCGATGACTTTGGCAGACCGCATCGTTATCATGAGCGCTACTAAAAATCCTCAAGGAAATGGAACGATTGGTAAAATTGAACAAGTTGGTTCACCACAAGAATTGTATAATTTTCCAGCTAATAAATTTGTTGCCGGTTTTATTGGAAGCCCAGCTATGAATTTCTTTGATGTAGAAATCAAAGATGGTCGTATTATTAGTGATGACGGGCTTGATATTGCCATTCCTGAAGGACAAGCAAAAATGCTTGAAGCCGCTGGTTATAAAGGCAAAAAAGTCACTTTTGGAATTCGTCCAGAAGATATTTCAAGCAATCAAATCGTGCATGATACGTATCCAAATGCCAATGTTACCGCAGAGGTTATGGTTTCGGAATTACTCGGCTCAGAAACCATGCTTTATGTGAAACGTGGTCAAACAGAATTTGCCTCTCGAGTTGACGCACGTGATTTCCATAGCCCGGGTGAGCAAGTTAACTTAACGTTCAATGTGGCTAAAGGACACTTTTTTGATCCTGACACAGAACAGGCTATTCGTTAGTGAAACCTCCTGAAATATAACAAAATCCTCAGATAGTTTGGGGATTTTGTTACCCAAGACCGTGCAAACGGTTGCGCAACGCTCTAAAAAAGGGTACAATAACCAAAAAGACTATTAAAAGAAATAATAGAAAGGTAGAACGACATAGCAATACACAATGTGTTGTCAGAAATGTTCTAGAAAAAACAGATGCAAAAACATTGGTGGCATAAAGCAACAATTTATCAAATTTATCCGAGATCCTTTATGGATACAAGTGGTAATGGGGTTGGGGATCTTAGAGGTATTACCACTAAACTTGACTACCTTCAAAAACTAGGGATAACTGCGATTTGGTTATCGCCAGTCTATCAGTCTCCGATGGACGACAATGGTTATGATATTTCTGATTATGAAGCCATTGCTGATGTTTTTGGAACAATGGCGGACATGGATGAGCTTTTAGAAGAAGCAAATAGAAGAGGAATTAAAATCATTATGGATTTGGTGGTTAACCATACCTCTGATGAACACGCTTGGTTTATTGAAGCAAGAGAAAATCCGGATAGTCCAGAAAGAGATTACTATATCTGGCGAAATGAACCGAACAATCTAATATCCATTTTCTCAGGGTCTGCTTGGGAATTGGACGAAGCTTCAGGTCAGTATTATTTGCATCTCTTTAGTAAAAAACAACCAGATTTGAATTGGGAGAATGCACAGCTGCGCCAAAAAATTTATGACATGATGAATTTTTGGATTGCTAAAGGTATTGGTGGCTTCCGCATGGATGTGATTGATCTTATTGGAAAAATTCCTGATTTGGAAATCACCGGAAATGGTCCTCGATTGCACGAGTACCTCAAGGAGATGAATCAAGCAACCTTTGGTAAGCATGACTTGATGACTGTTGGGGAAACGTGGGGAGCGACACCAGAAATTGCTCGTCAGTATTCTTGTCCAAAAAATCAAGAATTATCCATGGTTTTTCAATTTGAACATGTCGGATTGCAACACCAGCCGGATGCTCCCAAATGGGATTATGCCAAAGAGCTAGATGTTCCTGCTCTTAAACGCATTTTTAGCAAGTGGCAAACAGAACTTAAATTAGGTGAGGGTTGGAATTCTCTTTTTTGGAATAACCATGATTTGCCGAGAGTTTTGTCAATTTGGGGAAATGACGGCTATTACCGAGAAAAATCGGCGAAAGCCTTGGCTATTTTGCTTCACCTAATGCGAGGAACCCCCTACATTTATCAAGGCGAAGAAATCGGCATGACCAATTATCCTTTTAAAGATTTGACAGAGGTTAACGACATTGAATCCCTTAATTATGCCAAGGAAGCTATGGAAGCTGGTGTTTCAGAGAAAACGATTGTAGACAGTATCCGAAAGGTTGGTCGAGACAATGCAAGAACGCCAATGCAGTGGTCTGAGGGGAAAAATGCAGGTTTTTCTGTTGCTGCTAAAACATGGTTGCCGGTTAATCCTAACTATCAAGAAATTAACGTAGAAAAAACATTAGCGAACCCGGATTCTATTTTCTATACTTACCAACGGTTGATTGCCTTGCGCCAAACCGAGGATTGGTTGGTAGAGGCTGATTACCAGTTGTTAGAAACTGCTGAAAAAGTCTTTGCTTATAAGCGTCAGTTGGGGAAAGCGATTTATCTTATCGTGGTTAATATATCTGATGAAGAACAAACCTTTTCACGTGCGCTAGAAAATGCAGAAATTATTATTGCTAATACAGATGTGGAGGCTATTATAGCCAGTCAACGTTTACAGCCATGGGATGCTTTTTGCGTAAAATTAACAAAAGCATAAGCCGTATTTTCTAAGAGCCGAGAGATTTCGTCCGATCTTGGCTCTTTTTCAATTTGTTAAAGCTGCCACAAAATAATTTCCTTCTTTTTTGGTGCTGCTTTGAAGTTACTTTTTTAATATTCTAAAAACAACTGACAAGTTAATGTGACTTAAAATGCGTTTATAGGGGAACTTTGGTTGAGCGTCTAGCATTTCTGGTTTAAGTCTGCTTAGATATTTAAAAACATGAGAACGGCTCTAACAAAGAGGGATGGGTGGACTTTTCATGCACTGGCTTTCTCTGTCATTACTCTAAAGTTATAGAAACTTAGGGTGGAGTGCTGAAGTGAGAATGATTTTCTGATATAATAAGACTATTACAAACAATAAGAAAAAGGAGTTCGTTTGCAAGGTAAAATCATTAAATCTCTGGCTGGTTTTTATTATGTTGAGTCGGGGGGGCAAGTATATCAAACACGAGCACGTGGGAATTTTCGCAAAAGTGGTCAAACTCCTTATGTAGGGGATCTAGTGGACTTTTCCGCCGAGGATAATTCAGAAGGTTATATTTTAGCGATTCATGACCGTAAGAATAGCTTAGTGAGACCTCCAATTGTCAATATTGACCAAGCTGTAGTCATCATGTCTGCCAAAGAACCCGATTTTAATAGTAACCTTTTAGATCGTTTTCTTATTTTATTAGAGCATAAGACGATTCATCCGGTGGTCTATCTGTCAAAAATGGATTTATTGGACAGTGCTGATGAAATTGAGATGATTGCTCGTCATTATCGAGCCATTGGTTATGACTTTGTGACGAATTTGGATACGCTTTTACCTTTATTAGCTGAGAAAACGACGGTTTTTATGGGACAAACTGGAGTTGGCAAATCGACCCTATTGAACCGTATTGCTCCAGAATTGGCTCTTGAAACAGGTGGCATTTCAGATAGTCTGGGACGGGGGCGTCATACGACTAGAGCCGTTAGTTTTTATAATGTTCATGGTGGCAAAATTGCGGATACACCGGGCTTTTCATCATTGGATTATGAGATTGATAATGTAGAAGATTTAAATGAGGCTTTTCCAGAACTGCGCCGTCTTAGTCATGCCTGTAAGTTCAGGTCTTGTACCCATACCCACGAACCCAAATGTGCGGTTAAGGCTGCACTTGATTCAGGAGATTTGTGGCGAGCACGTTACGATAATTACTTGCAATTTCTTAGTGAAATTGAAAACTGTCGCGAAACATATAAAAAAGTCATCAAAAGAAAGTAGGTTTCACCATGACAACTTTAAAAATTGCCCCGTCTATTCTAGCAGCAGATTATGCTAACTTTGCGTCTGAATTAGCACGCATTGAAGAAACTGGTGCCAAATACGTTCATATTGATATTATGGATGGTCAATTTGTTCCCAACATTAGTTTTGGTGCAGATGTGGTGGCAAGCATGCGTAAACACAGCAAACTGGTTTTCGATTGTCATTTAATGGTGATCAATCCGGAACGCTATGTGGATGCTTTTGCTCAAGCTGGAGCGGATATTATGACCATTCATACCGAAAGCACATTACATATTCATGGTGCTCTTCAAAAAATTAAAGCGGCGGGCATGAAAGCAGGTGTGGTTATTAATCCAGGAACTCCTGTTACTGTTCTTGAACCACTTCTTTCCTTGATTGACCAAGTTCTCATTATGACTGTTAATCCGGGATTTGGTGGGCAAGCCTTTATTCCAGAATGTTTGGAAAAAGTAGCTGCTGTTGCCAAAATGCGTGATGTTAAAGGTTTGTCTTTTGATATTGAGGTTGATGGTGGTGTGGATGACACGACCATTCGTGCATGCTACCAAGCTGGAGCCAATGTCTTTGTTGCGGGATCATATCTCTTCAAAGCAAGTGACTTGGCTAACCAAGTCAAAAACCTAAGGACAGCACTGAATGCTTAGAGTCGCTCTTTTTGCCGGTGGAGATTTGACTTTTTTCACGCGTCATTTTGATTATTTTGTTGGCATTGATAGGGGGAGTTTGTTTTTATTAGAAAATGGGTTACCTTTGACGATGGCTGTGGGTGATTTTGATTCAGTCTCTAAAGAAGCATTTACGATGATAAAAGAAAAAGCGGAGCATCTTGTCATTGCTAAACAAGAAAAAAATGACACTGATACCGAATTAGCCCTCAAAGAGGTATTTGCCCGTTTTCCTGATGCGCAAGTGACTATTTTTGGAGCTTTTGGTGGGCGATTAGATCATTTGTTATCCAATCTATTTGTCCCTAGCGATCCTGCCTTAGCTCCCCATATGACTCAAATTGAGTTACGTGATGAACAAAATGTTGTTACTTTTTGCCCAGCAGGCAAGCACCTTGTTAGGCAGGAAAATGGGATGACCTACATCGCTTTTATGACAGATGGAGAGGCTGATTTGGAAATCGTTGGTGCTAAATTTGCGTTAACCCCGGCTAATTTTTTCAAGAAAAAAATCTATGCTAGTAATGCCTTTATAGGCACTCCCATCGAGGTGACCGTACCGAGTGGCTATCTAATAATTCTTCAAAGCAAAGATCGGAGTTAATTAATATGGAATTTATTTTGTTATTGCTACTACTGGCTCTTTTAGGCTTAGTTGCTTTTGTATTTTTTAAAATCAATAGCCTACAAGATCAGGTTGTTAAAACCTTAGACAGCACTGCGGATAATTTATCAGATCAGGTGACCTATCAGCTAGATACGGCGAATAAACAGCAGATTTTGGAAATCACACGCTTGATGAATCGTCAACAAACCGATTTTTATCAGCAGTTAACCGATATTCGTGACGTCTTGCACCAAAGCTTATCAGAAAATAGAGATCGTTCCGACCAGCGCTTAGAAGTGATGAACCAAAGTCTGAGTCAATCCCTTAAAGCCATGCAGGAGTCGAATGAAAAACGGTTAGAAGAAATGCGTCACACTGTTGAAGAAAAATTAGAAGAAACCCTAAAAAATCGTTTACACGCTTCTTTTGAGACGGTTTCTAAGCAGCTAGAGAGCGTTAACCAAGGTTTGGGTGAAATGAGAACTGTCGCACAAGATGTGGGTACCTTAAATAAGGTTTTATCGAATACAAAAACGAGAGGCATCCTAGGTGAACTCCAACTGGGTCAAATAATCGAAGACATTATGACGACTAATCAGTACGAAAGGGAGTTTGTAACGGTTACAGGATCGACGGAGCGAGTTGAATACGCCATCAAATTACCAGGAAATGGTCAAGGAGATTATATTTATTTGCCTATTGATTCAAAATTTCCTTTGGAAGATTATTACCGATTGGAAGATGCCTATGAGGTCGGTGACAAATCGGCTATTGAAGCCAGCCGAAAAGCACTTTTAGCGGCTATTAAACGTTTTGCCAAAGACATCCATAAAAAATACCTCAATCCGCCGGAAACAACTAATTTTGGAATTATGTTTTTGCCGACTGAGGGACTTTACTCAGAGGTAGTTAGAAATGCTGCTTTCTTTGATAGCCTTCGTCGGGAGGAAGCGATTGTTGTTGCAGGTCCTTCGACCTTATCAGCTTTGCTTAATTCCTTATCTGTCGGTTTTAAGACACTTAATATTCAAAAAAATGCTGATGATATTAGTAAGATTTTAGGCAATGTCAAATTGGAATTTGAAAAATTTGGTGGGCTGCTTGTTAAGGCGCAAAAGCAAATCCATACCGCTAATAACACCTTAGATCAGTTGATGTCAACGCGAACAAATGCCATTATGCGTGCCTTGACTACGGTTGAAACCTATCAAGACCAGTCGACAGCATCTTTGCTAAATATGCCGTTGCTAGAAGAGGAAGAAAATGAAAATTAACCAAATGAAAAAAGACCAGCTTTTTGAAGGTTTTTATCTTATTAAGTCGGCAGAAGTTCGTAAAACAAGAGCAGGAAAGGACTTTATCAGCTTTACCTTTCAAGATGATACCGGTGAAATTTCAGGAAACCTCTGGGATGCTCAACCTTATAATGTTGAAGAATTCGTTGCCGGTAAGGTCATCTTCATGAAAGGTCGTCGTGAAGTTTACAATGGCACCCCTCAAGTCAACCAAATTACCTTGAGAAATGTCAGAGTAGGTGAACCTAGCGATCCTAAAGATTTTAAAGAAAAATCACCTGTTAGCATTACGGAAGTGCATGATTATCTAGATCAAATGCTCTTTAAAATTGAAAATGCCACTTGGCAAAGAATTGTACGAGCACTTTATCGCAAGTACGACAAAGAATTTTACACTTACCCAGCGGCAAAAACCAACCATCATGCTTTTGAGTCCGGTCTGGCTTATCACACCGCAACAATGGTAAGGTTGGCAGACAGTATCGGTGATATCTATCCTGAATTAAACAAAAGTTTGCTTTTTGCAGGAATCATGTTGCATGACCTTGCCAAAGTGTTGGAATTAACAGGGCCAGACAATACAGAGTACACCGTCCGTGGAAATCTGATTGGTCATATCGCCCTGATCAATGAGGAAATCACTAAGGTTATTACAGAACTTAATATTGATGACAACAAAGAAGAAGTGGTTGTGTTACGCCATGTGATTTTAAGTCATCATGGACAATTGGAATATGGCAGCCCGGTGCGCCCTCGTATTATGGAAGCGGAAATGATTCACATGATTGATAATATTGATGCCAATATGATGATGATGGCAACTGCACTCAATCGAGTTGGTGAAGGTGAGATGACCAACCGTATCTTTGCGATGGATAATCGTTCTTTCTATAAACCAAGGTATTAATAACAGGCTTAGTGATCATCTTGAAGAAAAACGAGCATTTCTTTTGTGGAATGTTCGTTTTTTGCGAGCTTTGTGGTATAATATTGAAAAGTACACAAAAATGGGGAAAATATGAAATTAAGACGAAGTGAGCGTATGGTTGTTATTTCAAATTATTTAATCAACAATCCATACAAATTAACAAGTTTGAATACTTTTGCAACAAAATATGAGGCCGCAAAATCATCTATCTCAGAGGATATTGCTATTATAAAAAAAGCTTTTGAAGAAGCAAATATTGGGGAGATTGACACGCTAACAGGAGCTAGCGGTGGAGTGATTTTTACACCAAGTATTTCAGAAACAGAAGCACGTGCCATTGTTGAGGAATTGTGTCAACGTTTGTCAGAAAACAGTCGTATTCTGCCTGGGGGGTATATTTACCTTTCAGACCTGTTGAGCACACCAAAAATTTTACAAAATATTGGTCGTATTATTGCGAATGCCTTTAAAGGGCAACAAATTGATGCTGTAATGACAGTTGCTACAAAGGGGGTTCCTTTGGCGAATGCAGTCGCTAATATTTTGAATGTTCCTTTTGTCATTGTGCGACGTGATTTGAAAATCACAGAAGGCTCAACTGTTTCCGTCAATTACGCCAGCGCCTCGAGTGATCGTATTGAAAAGATGTTCTTGTCGAAACGAAGTTTAAAACCAAACAGCCGTGTCTTAATTGTTGACGACTTTTTAAAAGGCGGGGGAACCATTACAGGGATGATCAGCCTTTTGTCAGAATTTGATAGCACGCTAGTTGGTGTGGCTGTTTTTGCAGAAAATGCCCAGTCAGAACGTGAACAAATGACTTTTAAATCCTTGTTAAAAGTATCAGAGATTGATGTCAAAAATAATAATGTTGTTGTGGAAGTCGGAAATATTTTCGATGACTGTGAATAAGCGAGAAAAGGAGTGAAAATGGAATTAGACCAATCAAAACCAAATCAGGTTAAGCAAAAGATTGCCTTAACCTCAACAATTGCTCTATTGAGTGCGAGTGTTGGAGTATCACATCACGTAAAAGCAGATGATTTAAAATCATCAGATGAAACCAAGGCAAGTAACACAAACGAAGATGGTTTGGTACGACCAAAAACTTTTGAGGAGGCTATGGCAACGGTTAAAACGGTTGAAGCAAGTCTCAATCAACAAAGACAAGCTTTGTCAGAAACAGAAGCTAGCCTCTCAGAAACAGAAGCAGAAGTTACCCAATTAGAAGCAACCAAGACAGACCAAGAAGCGGAACTTGTTTCTGCAAAAACAGTTTATGAGGAAGCGACAACGATTAGCAAAGAAGCGCTTGCTGCCCAAGTAAAAGAACATCAAGCACAGTTGCTAACGACAGAAAAGGACCTTGTTGAAGCAGAGACAGACAGTCAAACAAAGTCAGCAGAGCTTGCCAAACAAGAGCAAGTGATTACAACAGAAAGTGACCAAGCTAAAACCCTAGCACAACAAGTGGCTGCTGCTGAACAAAATGTGTCTCAATTAAATGACATGATCACTAAGCCTAAAGCAATTTCTGAAGAAGCACAGGCAGCAAAAGACAGTACCAAGCTTGTGGCAGATCAGTTACAACAAGCTAAGGCGGATTTGGAAAGTCAAAAAGAAACGGTTAAAGCCCAACTGACACAAGATTTAGCCGCAAATAAAGCAGCTCTAGCCGACAAAGAAGCAGAATTAAAACGGCTAGAAATGGCTACTCCTACGGGACAAAGCAGTATTGTCGGAAACAATACCATGCGTTTGCCGGATCAATATCCATTTGAAGAAATCAAAAAGTTAGCAGCAAGTGGCTATATTGGTACGGCTAGCTATAATAAATATTATAGCGAGCATGCCCAAGAGATTATTTCTAAAGCAACACCAGGTGATCAACTCAATCAATATATTGATATTCCATCGGATCTGACACGTGTTGTAGATCCGGATAATCTGACGCCAGAAGTCCAAAATGAACTCGCTCAGTTTGCTGCACAAATGCTAAACGCTGTTCGGCAACAACTTGGTCTACCTCCGGTGGTTGTCACAGCGGGCTCGCAAGAGTTTGCCCGTTTGTTAAGTAAAAGTTATAAACAAACACATGGCAATGTGAGACCGTCATTTGTTTATGGTCAACCAGGAGTTTCTGGTCACTATGGTGTCGGTCCTCATGACAAAACGATTATTGAAGCTTCTGCGGAATCGGTAGGACTTCGTAAAAATGATGACAACATGTATGAGAATCTTGGTGCTTTCAATGATGTTCGTACGGTTAATGGGATTAAACGTGGCATCTATGACTGTATTAAGTACATGCTATTTAATGATCATTTGCATGGGAATACCTATGGGCATGCGGTTAACTTCTTGAGAGTAGATAAAAACAACCCAAGTGCTCCAGTTTATCTTGGTTTTTCAACAAGTGGTGTGCAATCATTGACGGAACATTTTGTTATTTTCCCAGAGTCAAATATTGTTAATCACAGTCGCTTTGATAAGACTCAACTGACTGCATCGGGCAACACACAAGATTATTCGACAAGAACAGCAGCCTTATCAGCCAATATTGCGACAATTAAAGAGAAAATAGCTTCACTTGAAAGTCGTTTGACAGCTATTGATGCCGAAGCAGAAGTGGTGGCAGCACAAACGAGAGTGAAACAATTGCAGGAAAAATTAGAGATCGCTGCTAATCACTCAGAAAAATTGAATCGCCAGGTCGAACAGTTGAGCAACACTAAGGGTGCTTTAAGATCACAGCTGATGTCTGCAAAGAGTGAACAGGCTAAGTTACAGACGGAGTTAGACCAAGTTTTAGCGAAATTAGCTTCATCAAAAGTAACACTTCATCAAATGAAAGCTGCAACTGATCAAGCTAATGCCAAGGTAGCAAATTTGCTTGCAAAGAAAGCAGAATTAGAGAAACTGATTGATTTTAAGACAAATCCAAACCGTATTCAATTGGCACGTGAGCGAGTTGAACATGCCGAAAAAGATTTAGCCGGAACAAAGGCAAAATTAGTCACTGCTCAAGAGACTCTAGAAGGGTTGCGAAGTAAGAAAACAAGTCTTGCCACTGCCATCACAACAGCGGAGCATCAGTTAAGTTTGCTAAAAACATTGGCTAAGGAAAAAGAGAGACGTCATCCAGAAGTGGCAATTGTTAAAGAAACGAGTCGTTCTTTGGGCGGAGTTACAGAACAAGCCATTGACAATCCAACTCTTGTAAGACAAGATTCTAAATTAATTGCTTCAAATGCTATTGTTTCTAAAGTCGCTTCAGCGGTTAAGGAAAGTGCGAACAAAAAATCTTATGGCAAGACTTCTGTAAGTAACAGAACCTCTAAAGTTGATGAGAGTACGCAACTTGCCCTCAAGGCAGGGATTGTCATGTTAGCTGCGGTTGGTTTAGCTGGTGTTAAATTTCGTAAAAAATCAAGTGGCGAGTAAAAAGCTTTGCCAAACAGATATGAGGCAAAAAAGCTGCCCGTAAAATCATAAAACATTATGAAATTAGCGATAGAATGTTCTGATTCTAATGCATAAAACAAGAAATTTTATTTGACAAAAGTACCGTTGTATGTTATCATGTTAGACGGTACTTTTTACTTTTGGTCTCTCAAAAGTGTACAGAGACGTGCTGACAATTGTTGCAAAAAGTGCACCGGATATGGGCTGTCACCAAGTGCTATATCAACCAAAAATAAAAAAACACAGGAGAATGTAGATGCCTACAATTAACCAGTTGGTACGTAAACCACGTAAATCTAAAATTGAAAAATCAGATTCACCAGCTTTGAACATTGGTTATAACAGTCATAAAAAAGTTCAAACTAAGCTGGCTGCGCCACAAAAACGTGGAGTTGCCACTCGTGTTGGAACAATGACCCCTAAAAAACCCAACTCAGCCCTTCGTAAATTCGCTCGTGTACGTTTGAGCAACCTTATTGAAGTAACTGCCTATATCCCAGGTATCGGTCATAACTTACAAGAACACAGTGTTGTTCTTATTCGTGGTGGGCGTGTAAAAGACCTTCCAGGGGTACGTTACCATATTGTTCGTGGTGCACTTGATACTGCAGGTGTTGCTGACCGTAAGCAAGGCCGTTCTAAATACGGTGCGAAACGTCCAAAAGGATAATAGAAGGGGGATAAGAAACAATGAGTCGTAAAAATCAAGCGCCTAAGCGCGAAGTATTACCAGATCCATTATATAACTCAAAAATCGTAACGCGTCTTATCAACCGTGTTATGCTTGATGGTAAACGTGGTACAGCTGCAACTATCGTTTACGATGCTTTCAACGCTATCAAAGAAGCAACAGGAACTGATGCTCTTGAAGTATTTGAAACAGCAATGGAAAACATCATGCCTGTACTTGAAGTACGTGCCCGCCGTGTTGGTGGTTCTAACTACCAAGTTCCAGTTGAAGTTCGTCCAGAACGTCGTACAACACTTGGACTTCGCTGGTTGGTAAATGCATCACGTGCCCGTGGTGAACACACTATGAAAGATCGTCTTGCAAAAGAAATCATGGATGCTGCAAATAACACAGGTGCATCAGTTAAAAAACGTGAAGACACTCATAAAATGGCTGAAGCAAACCGTGCCTTTGCACACTTCCGTTGGTAAGATAGGATGTTTTAGCGGTAAGCAAATGCTAGTTAAAATAGGGAAGTTGACGAAGAAACGTCAGTTTCTAGGAGATCATCTTTTTGGTAGATATTTGTAGCTAAAACGCAATTAGGGACAAGATACGAAGGCATATAGAACGCAAAGTGAAAATAGGAAACTTGGAGGAGATTTCTATCTCTAGGAAAGTT
Organism: Streptococcus castoreus DSM 17536; assembly: GCF_000425025.1. Lineage (GTDB taxonomy): Bacteria > Bacillota > Bacilli > Lactobacillales > Streptococcaceae > Streptococcus > Streptococcus castoreus. The sequence continues at coordinate 125,570 of NZ_AUKZ01000003.1, forward strand.
TATCTTTTTCGCACAGCGTTTAGCCTGAGGTCATTTAACAGGATACAGAACTCGCCAAGACATCCGTATGAAAATAGGGAATCACGATCGGATGTAAAGGCATCCAATGGGGTTTGTCCTTTTCACTAGGATTTTAGGGGGAGTTCAATGGTCCAAGCGTTTAACCGGAGTTCAGTTACTAAGGTACTAAAACAGCTAAACTTTGAATAATTCCGGATTTTAAATGAGACGTTTCGTCTATTTTCAGCTTAACCTTGGTCCATGGTCTTAGATGCCAGAAAATAACTAGCAAAACGGGTAGGTCCTGCCTATCCGTTTTTTATAAATAATGCTATAATTAAAAAGTAAACTAAAAAATAGGAGAAACACATGGCTCGCGAATTTTCACTTGCAAAAACTCGTAATATCGGTATCATGGCTCACGTTGATGCTGGTAAAACAACTACAACAGAGCGTATCCTTTATTACACTGGTAAAATCCATAAAATCGGTGAAACACACGAAGGTGCCTCTCAAATGGACTGGATGGAGCAAGAACAAGAACGTGGTATCACAATCACTTCTGCTGCTACTACAGCTCAATGGGATGGACACCGTGTTAACATCATTGACACCCCAGGACACGTGGACTTCACAATTGAAGTGCAACGTTCTCTCCGCGTTCTTGACGGTGCTGTAACCGTTCTTGACTCACAATCAGGTGTTGAACCTCAAACGGAAACCGTTTGGCGTCAAGCTACTGAATACGGTGTTCCACGTATCGTTTTTGCCAACAAAATGGACAAAATCGGTGCGGACTTCCTTTATTCAGTACAAACCCTTCATGACCGTCTTCAAGCTAATGCTCATCCGATCCAATTACCAATCGGCGCAGAAGATGATTTCCGAGGGATCATTGACTTAATCAAGATGAAAGCTGAAATCTATACTAATGACCTTGGTACAGATATTCTTGAAGAAGATATTCCAGAGGAATACTTAGAACAAGCTCAAGAATACCGTGAAAAATTGGTCGAAGCGGTTGCTGAAACTGACGAAGACTTAATGATGAAATACCTTGAAGGTGAAGAAATCACTAACGAAGAATTGGTTGCTGGTATCCGTAAAGCAACTATCAATGTTGAGTTCTTTCCAGTTCTTTGTGGTTCTGCCTTCAAAAACAAAGGGGTTCAATTGATGCTTGATGCGGTTATCGCATACCTTCCAAGCCCACTTGACATTCCTGCAATCAAAGGGATTAACCCAGATACTGATGCCGAAGAGGTACGCCCAGCATCAGATGAAGAGCCGTTTGCAGCGCTTGCTTTCAAGATTATGACTGACCCATTTGTAGGACGTTTGACATTCTTCCGTGTTTACTCAGGTGTTCTCAATAGCGGTTCATACGTGATGAATACGTCAAAAGGTAAACGCGAACGTATCGGACGTATCCTTCAAATGCACGCAAACAGCCGCCAAGAAATTGAAACTGTTTATGCTGGAGATATTGCTGCCGCAGTTGGTTTGAAAGACACAACAACTGGTGATTCGTTGACAGATGAAAAAGCAAAAGTTATTCTTGAATCAATCGAAGTGCCAGAACCAGTTATCCAATTGATGGTTGAACCAAAATCTAAAGCAGATCAGGATAAAATGGGGGTTGCCCTTCAAAAACTTGCCGAAGAAGACCCAACATTCCGTGTTGAAACAAACGTTGAAACTGGTGAGACAGTTATCGCTGGTATGGGTGAGCTTCACCTTGACGTCCTTGTTGACCGTATGCGTCGTGAGTTTAAAGTTGAAGCTAACGTTGGTGCCCCTCAAGTATCTTACCGTGAAACATTCCGTGCTTCTACACAAGCTCGTGGATTCTTCAAACGCCAATCTGGTGGTAAAGGTCAGTTCGGTGACGTTTGGATCGAGTTTACACCAAATGAAGAAGGTAAAGGATTTGAGTTTGAAAATGCCATTGTTGGTGGTGTCGTTCCTCGTGAATTCGTTCCTGCTGTTGAAAAAGGGTTGATCGAATCTATGGCAAATGGTGTTCTTGCTGGCTATCCAATAGTTGACGTCAAAGCTAAGCTTTATGATGGTTCATACCATGATGTTGACTCATCAGAAACAGCTTTCAAGATTGCAGCGTCTCTTGCCCTTAAAGAAGCAGCTAAATCAGCACAACCAGCGATTCTTGAGCCAATGATGCTTGTGACTATTACAGCGCCAGAAGACAACCTTGGTGACGTTATGGGTCACGTGACTGCTCGTCGTGGACGTGTTGATGGTATGGAAGCACATGGTAACAGCCAAATCGTACGTGCTTATGTGCCACTTGCTGAGATGTTTGGTTATGCAACCGTTCTTCGTTCTGCAACTCAAGGACGTGGTACCTTCATGATGGTATTTGACCACTATGAGGATGTTCCTAAGTCTGTTCAGGAAGAGATCATTAAGAAAAATAAAGGTGAATAATCGCTACTGAGAGGTCAAGGATTGCGTTCCTGACCTTTTTTTGTGCTTATTTTAGTGGTGAAAATAGCAGAGCGAATCTCTTATTTGATGCATAATTAAGAGTAGGAAGGATTTAAAAATATCGCATTTTAAGCAGGTAAATTAAGGACTTTCTAGTTTATGAAAATGACTAATATATTTGCATTTTTTCAGAAATAGTTATATAATAGTCCTGTTGAAAGGTTATTGCAGATAGTTGCAAGTTAATCTTTTCACAATAGGTAGGGAGTGTTCCCTTTAATAATAATTCTTTTGATTTTCATAAGGAGGAAATCACTAATGGTAGTTAAAGTTGGTATTAACGGTTTCGGTCGTATCGGACGTCTTGCATTCCGTCGTATTCAAAATGTTGAAGGTGTTGAAGTAACTCGTATCAACGATCTTACAGATCCAAACATGCTTGCACATTTGTTAAAATATGATACAACTCAAGGTCGTTTTGACGGAACTGTTGAAGTTAAAGAAGGCGGTTTTGAAGTAAACGGAAAATTCATCAAAGTTTCTGCTGAACGTGATCCAGAAAACATTGATTGGGCAACTGACGGTGTTGAAATCGTTCTTGAAGCAACTGGTTTCTTTGCTAAGAAAGAAGCTGCTGAAAAACACTTGCACGCTAATGGAGCTAAAAAAGTTGTTATCACAGCTCCTGGTGGAAACGATGTTAAAACAGTTGTTTTCAACACTAACCACGACATCCTTGATGGTACTGAAACAGTTATTTCAGGTGCTTCATGTACTACAAACTGTTTGGCTCCTATGGCTAAAGCGCTTCATGATGCATTTGGTATCCAAAAAGGTCTTATGACTACAATCCACGCTTACACTGGTGACCAAATGATTCTTGATGGACCACACCGTGGTGGTGACCTTCGCCGTGCTCGCGCTGGTGCTGCAAATATCGTTCCTAACTCAACTGGTGCTGCAAAAGCTATCGGTCTTGTTATTCCAGAATTGAACGGTAAACTTGATGGGGCTGCACAACGTGTTCCTGTTCCAACTGGATCAGTAACTGAATTGGTTGTAACGCTTGACAAAAATGTTTCTGTTGACGACGTTAATGCTGCTATGAAAGCTGCTTCAAACGATAGTTTTGGCTATACTGAAGATCCAATCGTTTCTTCAGACATCGTGGGTGTTTCATACGGTTCATTGTTTGACGCAACTCAAACTAAAGTTATGGAAGTTGATGGCTCACAATTAGTTAAAGTTGTTTCATGGTATGACAATGAAATGTCTTACACTGCGCAACTTGTTCGTACTCTTGAATACTTCGCAAAAATTGCTAAATAATGATTATTAAGGAATCTAGAGTTTTCTAGGTTCTTTTTTGCTGTCTTTTTAGGCTAGTTTTTACTTCCAGTATTCTGTTTGAAAATGATTTAGCATTTCTGTTAACATATATTGATTTTTAAATTAAACAGCGTTAAAATAATGATAATAAGAAAAAGGAGATTTCCAATGAAAACGAAAAAAGTTGCTAGTGTTGTATCGCTTGCTTTGTCAATTCTTTTAGTGACAGGCTGTTCAAAGGTTGATACTAAAGCAAGTATCAATACAAAAGATACTGCCAGACAAAGTACGGTCAAGTATAGTGATGAGCAGCTCCGCTCGAAGGAAAACACAATGTCAGTTCTTTGGTATCAGCGTGCTGCTGAGGCTAAAGCTCTCTATTTGCAAGGTTATCAATTGGCGACAGACCGTTTGAAAGAGATTTTGACACAGCCAACAGATAAACCCTATGCGATCGTCTTAGACATTGATGAGACTGTCTTGGACAATAGCCCTTATCAGGCTAAAAATGTTTTAGAAGGAACCAGTTTTACACCGGAAAGTTGGGATGATTGGGTTCAAAAGAAAGCGGCTAAACCGGTCGCTGGAGCTAAAGAGTTCTTGCAATTTGCTGATCAAAATGGTGTTCAAATCTATTATGTATCAGATCGTTCAGCTAGCCAAGTTGATGCAACAATGGAAAATCTCAAAAAAGAAGGTATTCCAGTTCAGGGACGTGACCGCCTTTTGTTCTTAGAAAAAGGAGTTAAATCAAAAGAAAGTCGTCGTCAAAAAGTACAAGAAACCGCTAACCTTGCGATGCTCTTTGGTGATAATCTTGTTGATTTTGCTGATTTTTCAAAGAAATCACAAGAAGATCGCACGAAATTATTGGCTGAATTACAAGAAGAATTTGGTCGTAAATTTATCATCTTCCCTAATCCGATGTATGGCTCATGGGAAAGCGCCATTTACAAAGGACAAAAACTTGATACCACGAATCAATTAAAAGAGCGTCAAAAAGCTCTAAATAGTTTTAAATAAAGTAACCGAATGAGAGAAGGACTATTAGTTCGTCTCTCTTTTTAACCTCATGGGTTTCTGAAAGGACTTTTTATTTTGTGAAATCATTAATTTATTGTTTTCATATTTTATCTTTATCGGAAGAATTGTGATATAATAAAATGGTATAAAAAATATTAAGGAGTCTTTTCTAATGGCTAAATTGACTGTTAAAGACATTGAATTAAAAGGTAAAAAAGTTCTCGTTCGTGTGGATTTTAATGTTCCTTTAAAAGATGGTGTAATCACTAATGATAACCGTATTTCTGCGGCACTTCCGACTATTAAGTATATCATCGAACAAGGTGGTCGTGCGATTCTTTTCTCTCACCTTGGACGTGTTAAAGAAGAGGCAGATAAGGCAGGAAAATCTCTTGCTCCAGTTGCTGCTGATTTAGCAGCTAAACTTGGACAAGATGTTGTGTTCCCTGGTAGCACTCGTGGTGCTGAACTAGAAGCAGCTATTGATGCTCTTGAGGATGGACAAGTTCTTTTGGTTGAAAACACTCGTTTTGAAGATGTTGACGGCAAAAAAGAGTCTAAAAATGATCCAGAACTTGGTAAATATTGGGCTTCACTTGGCGATGGTATCTTTGTAAATGATGCTTTTGGAACGGCTCACCGTGCGCATGCGTCAAACGTTGGTATCTCAGCAAATATTGAAAAAGCAGTTGCTGGTTTCCTCCTTGAAAACGAAATTGCGTACATCCAAGAAGCAGTTGAAACGCCAGAACGCCCATTCGTGGCTATCCTTGGCGGTTCAAAAGTATCAGATAAAATCGGTGTTATCGAAAATCTTCTTGAAAAAGCTGATAAAGTCCTTATCGGTGGTGGAATGACTTATACTTTCTACAAAGCACAAGGCATCGAAATTGGTAATTCATTAGTTGAAGAGGATAAACTTGATGTGGCTAAAGAATTGCTTGAAAAATCAAATGGTAAATTAATCTTGCCAGTTGATTCTAAAGAAGCAAATGCTTTTGCTGGTTATGATGTTGTTCGTGATACAGAAGGCGAAGCAGTTTCTGAAGGTTTCCTTGGTCTTGACATTGGTCCAAAATCAATTGCTAAATTTGACGAAGCGTTGACTGGTGCGAAAACAGTTGTATGGAATGGACCAATGGGTGTCTTTGAAAATCCTGACTTCCAAGCTGGTACGATTGGTGTCATGGACGCTATTGTGAAACAACCAGGTGTTAAATCAATCATTGGTGGTGGTGATTCAGCAGCTGCGGCAATCAACCTTGGTCGTGCAGACAAGTTCTCATGGATCTCAACAGGTGGTGGAGCAAGCATGGAATTGTTAGAGGGCAAAGTATTGCCAGGACTTGCAGCCTTAACAGAAAAATAAGTGATAAGTCAGTTAAAAATATCTAGTGGCTATTTTTAGGTTGGAAATGGAAAACATCTAAATGTCTATTTTCACAATTTTGGTTTCATCGTAAGACCGATTATGAGTTAACGAAGTAAACGGTCAATCAATTATGCTGTAAATAAAAGGCAGAAATAGTTATAGGTTTGATTGCTCTTATTGACATTTAATGAAGCTAGAAAAAGGCACTCTTAGAGTGTCTTTTTTGCAGCGTTTTTCTAAAGATAAGGTGGTTGTTGGAAAAAATTCTGAGAGAAAGGGCTTTTAATTTTGTGCTCATTAGTGGTAGCTAATCTCAAGATGCCTTAGAGAAGTTGGGAATAGACGTTAACATAAGCGGATCAATAAGGTACGGCTCAAAGGAGAGAAATACCTATTGGTGGGTGACATAAAATTAGTTTTCATTGTGGGTTAATCGTGTTAGAATAAACTGTATCCAAAAAGAAACCAAGGTAGGGGAAGGTTAACATGATGAAATACACATTTGATCCTAAAAAATTCAAAATCGGGATGAGGACTTTTAAGACGGGACTGTCAGTTTTTTTTGTTCTGTTACTATTTACTTTATTTAACTGGGAGGGTTTGCAAATAGGTGCTTTAACAGCTGTTTTTAGTCTAAGAGAAGATTTGGATAGGACCGTTTCTTTTGGTTTTTCAAGAATATTGGGTAATAGTATTGGCGGGGGATTAGCGCTAGTCTTTTATTTTTTTAACGCTTTCTTTCACCAACATATATTGGTCACCTTGTTCATGGTGCCCCTCTTGACTATGCTGACTATTATGCTCAATGTCGCTTTTAATAATACATCTGGTATTATTGGTGCAGTTGCTGCTCTTCTCATCATTACTCTGTCCATTCCGACGGGGCAGACCTTTATTTATGTTATTTCACGTGTTTTTGAGACTTTCTGTGGTGTTTTTGTAGCTATTTTAGTCAATACTGACGTGGAAATGATTAAAAATAAATGGTTTAGGAAAAATCTATGAAATCATGTTATAAAATCTAACATATCCTCTTGACAGTCTCTTTTTTTCTGCCTATAATAGGGGGTGAAAGGAGTTTGTCATGAAAGAAAAAGAACTTAGACGATCAATGGCTGTTTTTCCAATTGGTGTAGTAATGAAGTTGACGGACCTTTCTGCGAGGCAGATTCGTTATTATGAAGATCAAGAATTGATTAAACCAGAGCGAACAGAAGGTAATCGTCGTATGTTTTCATTGAATGATATGGATCGACTTTTGGAAATCAAAGATTTTTTAGCTGAAGGCTTTAACATTGCAGCCATTAAGCGTGAATATGCTGAGCGACATGATAAACTATTGCAAAAGCAGAAGTCTTTGACGGATGCGGATGTGAGACGAATCTTGCGTGATGAACTTCTGACTCAAAGTGGTTTTTCAACCCCTTCACAACACATTGGCAATTTTCGTATCTAAGATACTAACTGGATGAAATTTAAAGGAGACCTGTTTAATGGCAATCACAGTAGCTGACATTTATCGCGAAGTTAACGAAAAAAATGTAACATTCCTTCGTTTGATGTTTACTGATATTATGGGAATTATGAAAAATGTGGAAATTCCTGCAACGAAAGAGCAGTTAGAGAAAGTGTTATCTAATAAAGCTATGTTTGATGGTTCGTCTATTGAAGGGTTTGTTAGAATCAATGAATCGGATATGTACCTTTATCCTGATTTAGATACTTGGATTGTTTTTCCATGGGGAGATGAAAACGGAGCTGTTGCAGGCTTAATTTGTGATATTTATACAGCTGAGGGGGAACCTTTTTCAGGGGATCCTCGTGGAAATTTGAAAAAAGCCCTAAAACATATGGATGAGGTCGGGTATCAATCCTTTAATCTTGGACCAGAACCTGAGTTTTTCCTCTTTAAAATGGATGATAGTGGGAATCCGACACTTGAGGTCAATGATAATGGTGGTTATTTTGATTTGGCGCCAACGGATTTGGCAGATAACACCCGTCGTGAAATCGTTAATGTTTTGACTAAGATGGGTTTTGAAGTAGAAGCGAGTCACCATGAAGTAGCGGTTGGACAACATGAGATTGATTTTAAGTATGATGGTGCTTTGAAAGCATGTGATAACATTCAAATTTTTAAACTTGTGGTTAAGACCATTGCACGTAAGCATGGTTTATATGCTACTTTTATGGCTAAACCGAAGTTTGGTATCAATGGTTCTGGTATGCATTGCAATATCTCATTATTTGATAAAGAGGGGAATAATGCTTTTTATGACGAGAATGACAGTCGAGGCATGCAGCTATCAAAAGATGCCTATTATTTTCTAGGTGGTTTGATGAAACATGCCTACAACTTTACTGCGATTACAAATCCTACCGTTAATTCGTATAAACGTTTGGTACCAGGTTATGAAGCGCCTGTTTATGTAGCCTGGGCGGGACGTAATCGTTCGCCTTTGATTCGTGTTCCTGCCTCGCGCGGTAAAGGAACTCGTCTAGAATTACGTTCCGTTGACCCAACAGCAAATCCTTACTTGGCTTTAGCGGTTCTTTTGGAAGCTGGGCTTGATGGTATCGAAAATAAAATTGATGCTCCAACTCCTGTGGAAGCTAACATTTATACGATGACAGTTGAAGAGCGTGAAGCAGCAGGTATTGTTGATTTGCCATCAACTTTGCATAATGCCCTTAAAGCATTGCAGACGGATGAAGTTGTTAGAGAAGCGCTAGGTGATCATATTTATACGAATTTTTTAGAAGCAAAGCGTATTGAATGGGCTTCTTATGCTACTTTTGTTTCGCAGTGGGAAATCGACAATTACCTTCACAATTATTAGAAATTAAAAGACGACAATCTACTTGTTTTGAGTAGGTTGTTGTTATATTATTCAATTTGTTTGGTTTTTTATTCTTATAAAACTTAATAGTAGTTGAAATATAGGTTTTTACAAATAGATTATTTCATAAAAATAAATTCAAAAATTTTCAGATAAATATATTCCATTTTTTCGGAATTGTGATATAATCTAACTTAAATATATTTTTATTACTATTTTCTAGGAGGACTTTACATGGCGGGATTACAATCAATCACATGGAAACGTGTTGGACTCGGGACACTTACACTTGCATCGGTAGCCCTTTTAATGGCATGTGGGAATAAGACGACTTCCACAAAAGATAATAAGAGTGAGATCAGCTGGTACACACCAACAGAAATCATCACTCTTGATATTTCAAAAAGTACGGACACTTATTCAGGTTTAGCTATTGGTAATTCTGGAAGTAACCTTCTTCGTGTCGATGCTAAAGGGAAATTACAACCTGATTTGGCAAAAAAAGTTGATGTATCAGAGGATGGGTTGACTTACACAGCTACCTTGCGCGATGGGTTGAAGTGGTCTGATGGAAGTGCTTTGACAGCTGAGGATTTTGTTTATACTTGGAAACGCATGGTAGATCCTACAACCGCTTCTGAATATGCTTACCTCGCAACAGAATCCCATTTAAAAAATGCTGAAGAGATTAATAGTGGTAAAAATCCTGACTTAAATTCTCTTGGGGTTAAGGCTGAGGGGAATAAGGTTATCTTTACCCTGACTGAGCCAGCACCTCAATTCAAGAGTTTATTGTCTTTCTCTAGCTTTATGCCTCAAAAAGAATCTTTTGTTAAAGAGGTTGGGAAAGATTACGGCACATCATCAGAAAAACAAGTTTATTCTGGACCATATACTGTAAAAGATTGGAATGGAACCAGTGGAACTTTCAAACTTGTTAAAAACAAAAATTACTGGGATGCGAAAAACGTAAAAACACAAACAATTAAGGTTCAGACGGTTAAAAAACCAGACACAGCTGTACAAATGTATAAGCAAGGAAAACTTGATTTTGCGAATATTTCAGGCACATCTGCGATCTATAACGCCAATAAAAAGAATAAGGATGTTGTCCCAGTCTTAGAAGCAACCACAGCTTATATGGTTTATAACCAGACAGGCTCTGTTGAGGCTCTTAGCAATCTAAAGATTCGTCAAGCCTTAAACTTAGCGACTGATCGTAAGGGAATTGTTTCTGCAGCCGTTGATACAGGTTCTAAACCAGCAACAGCTCTTGCACCGGAAGGACTTGCTAAGTTAACAGACGGCAAAGATTTGACAAAATACGTTGCTCCAGGCTACAAATACGATGAAAAAGAAGCGGCAAAACTCTTCAAAGAAGGTTTGGCAGAGCTTGGCAAAGAGTCTCTTAAATTAACAATCACTGCTGATGCAGATGCGCCAGCTGCAAAAGCCGCTGTTGACTATATCAAAGAAACTTGGGAAAAGGCTCTTCCTGGTCTAACTGTTGAAGAAAAATTTGTACCGTTTAAACAACGTCTTGAAGATACTAAAAATCAAAACTTTGAAGTGGCAGTTACTCTTTGGGGTGGTGACTATCCAGAAGGATCAACGTTCTATGGCTTGTTTAAATCAGGCTCTGCTTACAACTACGGTAAATTCACTAATGCTGCCTATGATGCTGCCTATGAAAAAGCTTTAACAACAGATGCTCTTGATACTGACAAGGCTGCTAACGATTACAAGGCTGCTGAAAAAGCTCTTTATGACAACGCGCTTTATAATCCACTTTACTTCCGTAGCGGTAAAGGATTGCAAAATCCAAACATCAAGGGTCTTGTTCGTAGTTCAACTGGTCTAAATGTTGACTTTACCTATGCTTACAAAAAATAAGAAAAGAAACACTGTAACTGATTGAAAATAGGATTCGGATATAGCATTAGAAGTTAGCTTTCGTTGAGTGTTTGCGGCTATCTCAATCCATTTTCAAAAGCCTATGGTAATGAAATATTGCAAGAATTGGCGAGGGCCAGTTCTTGCTTTTGTTAGAGGAAAAATATGATGAAATATCTATTAAAACGTGTGGCTATTTTGCTAGCAACACTGTGGGTTGTGGTTACCCTTTCATTCTTTTTGATGCAAGTTATGCCGGGAACACCCTACAATAACCCTAAATTAACGGACGAAATGATCGCTATGATGAATAAACAATATGGTTTAGATAAACCTTTGTGGCAACAGTATTTAAAGTACTTGTTTGATGTTTTACATGGTGATTTTGGGACCAGCTATCAATCTGTTAATCAGTCGGTGACCAAGCTTATTTCGCAACGCTTGGGTGTTTCGGTTCACTTAGGAATTCAAGCTTTGGTTGTTGGTATTAGTTCGGGATTGTTTGTTGGGGCAGTTTCAGCTCGTAATAAAAACAATAGAATTGATGCGGTTTTGAGTGTGATTTCAACACTTGGGATTTCAGTCCCTGCTTTTATCATTGGTCTATTGCTGCTGGATTATTTTGGGTTTAAATGGGCACTTTTACCACTGTCTGGATGGGGAACTTTTGGTCAGACGATCTTGCCAACATTGGCTTTAGCCATTCCTGTTTTTGCACAGGTTACCCGTTTCTTCCGTAGTGAAATGATTGAAACCCTTAATTCAGATTATATTCAATTAGCGCGTGCGAAAGGATTGACAAATCGTCAGGTAACTAGAAAACATGCCTACCGTAATTCAATGATTCCAGTCTTGACTTTGGTAGGACCAATGGCTGCTAATATTTTAACTGGGTCAGCTTTGATTGAACAAATTTTCTCAATTCCTGGGATTGGGCAACAATTTGTGTCATCCATTCCAACTAAGGATTATCCTGTTATTATGGGAACAACAATTGTGTATGCCCTCATGCTGATGGTGGCTATCTTGATAACAGATATTATCATTAGTGTAGCCGATCCACGAGTTCGTTTGGGATAGGAGAGTGTTATGCTAGAAGAAAGAAATTCATTTCAACTTGTGGGAGCTGGCAGCTCTGATTCACAAGAAAAAATTCAAAAGCCAGCACTGTCTTTCCTTCAGGATGCTTGGCGCCGTTTAAAACATAATAAACTTGCCGTTGTTTCGATGGGATTTTTAGTTATTCTACTTGTTTTTTCAGTGGGGTCAACTGCTGTCATTTCAAAAAATGATGCCAACAGCTTTAATAGTAAAGAAGTCAGCATTTACCGCAATTTACCACCAAAATTGAGTGGTAGCTTGCCGTTTTGGAATGGTAGTATTACTTATGCAGGCAATACTGAGGCTAACGATGCTTATGCTGATCAAGGTGTACCAGACGGGAAAAAATTCTTGTTTGGAACAGATAACCTAGGTCGTAGTATAGGCAAGCGGATTACTGTTGGGATTCGTATTTCGTTGTTGATTGCGATTGTAGCTACTTTGATTGATCTTATTATTGGGGTCACTTATGGCTTGGTATCTGGTTTTACAGGTGGCAGGGTGGATACGGTTATGCAGCGGATTATTGAGATTATCTCCTCTATTCCTAACTTGGTGATTGTGACCATGCTAGGACTTTTACTGGGGAATGGTGTCACTTCAATTATCATCTCTATTGCCATTGTGGGTTGGACTTCCATGGCAAGACAGGTCCGGAATTTGACCTTGTCATATCGTGAACGTGACTTTGTCTTGGCTTCACGTGCGCTTGGCGAAAGCAATGTTAAAATTGCTTTCAAGCATGTCTTGCCAAATATTTCAGGGATTATCATTGTTCAAATCATGATGACGGTTCCAAGTGCTATCATGTATGAATCGGTGTTGTCTGCCATCAATCTTGGTGTTAAGCCGCCGACTGCTTCCCTTGGTTCTTTGATTACAGATGCACAAGAAAACTTACAATACTACCCTTATCAGGTCTTGCTTCCAGCACTTGCTTTGGTATTTATTTCATTGGCATTTATTTTATTGGGTGATGGGCTTCGTGATGCTTTTGATCCAAAATCAAGTAACGAGTAGGAGGAAAAACGATGACGAATGAAACCATTTTAAGTGTCAAAAATCTTCATGTCGATTTTAAGACTTACGCTGGGGATGTCAAGGCTATTCGCAATATCAGTTTTGATCTCAAAAAGGGAGAAACCCTAGCAATCGTTGGTGAATCTGGTTCAGGAAAATCAGTAACTACCCGTACCTTGATGGGGCTAAATGCTAAAAATGCTAGTCTATCAGGAGAAATTGATTTTAAAGGAAAAAAATTGAATGCCTTAAAGGAAGAAGACTGGGTTAAGGTTCGTGGTAATGAAATTGCTATGATTTTTCAAGATCCGATGACCAGTCTTGATCCAACCATGAAAATTGGTATGCAGATTGCAGAAACCATTTTAATTCATCAAAAAATCAGCAAGCAAGAAGCTTTGAAACGTGCCCTTGAGTTGATGCACCAGGTTGGTATTCCAAATGCTGAAGAGCATATCAATGATTACCCTCATCAGTGGTCAGGTGGTATGCGTCAACGGGCAGTCATTGCGATTGCTCTTGCTGCAAACCCAGAAATTTTAATTGCTGATGAGCCAACTACAGCGCTTGATGTAACCATTCAGGCTCAAATCCTAAAATTAATGAAAGAAATCCAGGCACAAACCGCTTCGTCAATTATTTTTATCACTCACGATCTTGGTGTTGTGGCAGGGATGGCTGATCGTGTAGCCGTCATGTATGCTGGTAAAATTGTTGAATATGGAACCGTTGATGAGGTCTTTTACAATCCCCAACACCCATATACTTGGGGGCTTTTGAAATCTATGCCAACAACAGACACCGAATCAGGTAGCCTTGAGTCGATTCCAGGGACTCCTCCAGATTTGCTCAATCCTCCCAAAGGAGATGCCTTTGCAGCTCGTAATGAGTTTGCCTTGGATATTGATCATGTTGAAGAACCACCAATGTTTCAAATCAGTGAAACACATTATGCAGCAACATGGCTGTTAGATGAGCGTGCGCCAAAAGTGACCCCACCTGTGCAAATTCAAAAGCGTTGGGCAAAATGGCAAAAACGAGAAGGGAGACAGGCTTAATGACTGAAAATCGTAACAAATTAGTTGAATTAAAGAATGTCTCTTTAACCTTTAATAAAGGCAAGAAAAACGAGGTCAAAGCTATTGACAATGTTAGTTTTGATATTTATGAAGGGGAAGTTTTTGGACTTGTTGGAGAATCGGGTTCAGGAAAAACTACTGTTGGTCGTGCCATTTTAAAACTTTATGATATTAGTGAGGGAGAAATTATTTTTAATGGTGAAAAGATTTCTCATCTCAAGGGCAAGGAGTTACGCACTTTCCGCAAAGATGCTCAAATGATTTTCCAAGACCCACAAGCTAGTTTGAATGGTCGGATGAAAATTAGGGATATTGTTGCAGAAGGTCTGGATATTCATGGTTTGACCTCTTCGAAAGTAGAGCGTGAAGAAAGGGTTCAAGAATTATTGAACTTGGTTGGTTTAAACAAAGATCATTTAACACGTTATCCACACGAATTTTCCGGTGGACAGCGTCAACGGATTGGAATAGCTCGTGCCTTGGCTGTCAAACCCAAGTTTATTATTGCTGATGAACCGATTTCAGCACTGGATGTTTCTATTCAGGCTCAAGTGGTTAATTTGATGCAAAAACTTCAGACAAAACGTGGCTTGACTTATCTTTTTATTGCCCATGATTTATCCATGGTGAAATACATTTCAGATCGTATTGGTGTCATGCACTGGGGGAAAATGTTGGAAATTGGAACGTCAGATGATGTTTATAATCATCCGATTCATCCCTACACGAAGAGTCTGTTATCAGCTATTCCTGAACCAGATCCTGAAAAAGAGCGCCAACGTGCAGCAGAAGTTTATGATCCAACTCAAGAATTGGATGGACAAGAACGTCAGATGCATGAAATCACTCCTGGTCATTTTGTCTTAGCAACACAAGAAGAAGCTAAGCAATACCGAAACGAACGTCACTTGTAGGGTTTGAATAAGCCATTAGATGATTGGGTTGGAGACTTTATTTTGATCTCCAACTCATTTTTGTTGATTAGAAAAGGCTGTGACACGAAAAGGTTTTCTGACTATCTTTGATTTAATCGGATAAAAAAACACGAGCTGTTCAACTCGTGTTGGTTTTTGGACAAAGAGAATAAGGCATTAGGTTAAATTAAAATAGTCAACAGGTTACTTGAACTTAGTTGTTAAACAGTATCAAATCAGTGCTCGTTGGCACTTTTTATTTTTTTATAACCAGAAAAGAGTTGAAGAATAAACCATAAATGGATTTTTCTTTCGTCTAAAGTCATCAAGCCTCTATCTCAATCTTTATCAGGTGTCAAAACCATTGGAATGATAATAGGCTCACGCTCTGTTTTCTCATTAAGAAAAGGACGAAGGGCATTGACAATGGCACCGTTGACCGATTGGATGCTAGCTTCTTTGTTTTTCAAGGCAATACGAATAGCATTGAAAAGCACGCGTTGGCTCTCACGAATCAAATCGCCTGATTCACGCATATAGATGAACCCCCGACTGAGAATGTCTGGACCTGCTAGAATCATTTGTGTGTCAAAATCAACCGTAGCAACTGCTAAGACAACACCATCTTCGGAAAGATCGCGACGGTCACGTAACACAGCGGTTCCAATATCTCCAATACCATTACCGTCAACGTAAATGTCTTGGGCGTTGAAATGACCAGCAATACGTGCACTATCATTGGTTAAGGCGAGAACATCTCCATTTTCCATGATAAAGATATTTTCTTCAGGAATACCGGTGTCAATAGCAAGTCCAGCATGGACTTTTTGCATACGGTATTCACCATGAACAGGCATAAAGTATTTTGGCTTAATCAAGCGAAGCATGAGTTTTTGCTCTTGTTGCCCACCATGTCCTGAGGTATGGATGTTATTAACTTTTCCGTGGATAACATCAACACCAGCCTCTTGGATCGTATTGATGAGTTTATTAACGCTAGTTGTATTCCCTGGAATTGGGCTTGATGAGAAGATGACGGTATCACCTGGCTGCAAGTTAACTTGACGATGTGTGCCGTTAGCAATACGCGCTAGTGCAGCCATTGATTCTCCTTGGCTACCGGTACACATAATTAAAACTTCATTAGCATGGTAATTTTTGAGTTCATTTGGCTCAATAAATGTTCCTTTTGGCACTTTTATATAGCCAAGTTCAATTCCGTTTACAATAGCTTTTTCCATCGAGCGCCCAAAAACAACAATCTTACGACCAGTTTTAACAGCAGCTTCAGCAGCCTGTTGCAAGCGATAGATATTTGAGGCGAAAGAGGCGAAAATAATACGTCCATGAATGCCTTCAATGATTTTCAAAATGGATTGACCAACCACTTTTTCAGAATTGGTAAAAGTTGGCACCTCGGCATTAGTTGAATCTGACAGCAAG
Organism: Streptococcus castoreus DSM 17536; assembly: GCF_000425025.1. Taxonomy (GTDB): domain Bacteria; phylum Bacillota; class Bacilli; order Lactobacillales; family Streptococcaceae; genus Streptococcus; species Streptococcus castoreus. The sequence goes on from NZ_AUKZ01000003.1 coordinate 142,032, forward strand.
CAAAGAACACCTTCCTCACCAAGTGCAGCCATGCGGTGCAAATCAGCAGGATCTCCTACTGGTGTAAAATCAAACTTAAAGTCACCGGTACAGACAATTTTCCCCTGTGGGGTATGAATAACAATACCAAGTGGTTCTGGAATGGAGTGTGTTGTTCTAAAGAAAGTCACACTCATGTTTTTGAATGTTAGTTCCGTATTATGATTGATTTCATAAACGGTGGCATCACGCCAAAGACCGTGTTCTTCTAGTTTGCCACGAATAAGGGCTAGTGCTAGAGGCCCAGCGTAGATAGGAATATTAGCTTGTTTTAATAGGAAAGGAATCCCACCGATATGGTCTTCGTGACCGTGAGTGATAACAAGAGCCTTGACGCGGTCCAAATGGTCAACGATATAAGAATAATCCGGAATAACATAATCAATTCCCAGTAGGTCATCTTCTGGAAATTTAATACCAGCGTCAACGATGATGATTTCATCTTGATACTCGATCCCATAAGTATTTTTTCCGATTTCCCCGAGACCACCAATGGCAAAAACCCCAACTTCATTAGGTTTTAAACTGATATTTGTCATTTTAGAACTCCGTTAATTCGAAAACACCAGTTTCTTTTTCATAATTTAGGTGTTTGTTAGAAAGTAATTCGATAAATTCAACATTGTAGTTGGTATGCTCTTCAACGATCTTGCGAGCTTTGATACGACCATCAAGTTCATCTGTTGCATCAATATCGAGATAAAGTGCTTTGGTGCTCTCACGACGAGGGTTACGCTCGTTGGTTTCTTGGTAGAATACTTTGTAAATCATTTGTTAAATAGTCCTTTCGTTGTGAATCAATTAGCCAAACAATAACAAATAGGTCAAAACGTTAAGCAACTTTGTTTTGACACCTTTATATGTTGTAATTATTGTGTATTAGATTAATTCCTGATTCTGTACATTACTAAGATTATACCACAATATCAGCTTTTAGTAAAAATTTTCGACAAAATGATTCGCACTTGTCTTTTTGTTCATGGTCTTTAATTTATGTTATAATTGACAAGAAACGTTCACTAGAAAGGCGTAAAATGAAGTTACTTGCATTTGATACCTCAAATAAAACCTTATCTCTTGCTATCCTTGATAATGAAACACTTTTAGCAGATATAACCCTTAATATTAAGAAAAATCACAGTGTTAGCTTGATGCCGGCTATTGATTTTTTGATGACCTCTGTTGATTTGCAACCGAAAGATTTGAACCGAATTGTAGTGGCACAAGGTCCTGGCTCTTACACAGGCTTACGTGTTGCTGTGGCGACTGCCAAAATGTTGGCTTACAGTCTAAAAATAGACTTGGTTGGGGTATCAAGTCTGTATGCTTTAGCAGCAAGCACTTGTAAGCAAAATCCTGATAGTCTAGTTATTCCTTTAATTGATGCTAGACGCAATAATGTTTATGTTGGTTATTATCGTCAGGAAAAACTGGTTTTACCAGAAAGGCATGCTTCTTTAACTGGTCTTCTTGATCAACTAAGAGGGGAAAGGGAACTCATTTTTGTGGGAGAAGTGGCTCCATTTGCCGAGCAGATTCTTGATGTGCTTCCCCAAGCTGAAATCATTCCCACCCTTCCTTCAGCTTATGAATGCGCTTGCTTAGGTTTCCGATTAGAGGCGGTGAATGTGACTACTTTTGTGCCGAATTACCTTAAACGTGTAGAAGCCGAAGAAAATTGGTTGAAAGAGCATCAGGCTAGTGATGAAAGTCAATACATTAAGAGAGTCTAATATGAAAACCATTGAGGAACAAGCCAGAGCTGTTCACCAGCTTTTAAAAGCCACTTATGAGAAGTCACCTTGGAGCTTGGAACAAGTAATAGCAGATATGCAGCAAGACCGAACAGATTATTTTATGGTTTATGATCAGAATCATTTAATCGGTTTTTTGGCGATTCAGGAGTCAATTGGAGAAGTAGAAATTACCCATATTGCTGTTTTACCGAGCTATCAAGGACAAGGTGTGGCCTCACAATTAATGGCACATTTAGATGACTTGATGGGAACTATTTTTTTAGAAGTTAGAGCATCCAATACCAACGCACAAGGATTATATCATAAATTTGGTTTTGAACTTGTGGGGAAAAGACGGGCATACTACCACGATCCCATCGAAACAGCTTTGATTATGAAACGAGAAGGAAAACATGACAGATAGATATATTTTAGCGGTTGAGAGTTCTTGTGATGAAACCAGTGTTGCTATTTTAAAAAATGATGATATATTATTAAGCAATATTATTGCTAGTCAGATTGAAAGTCATAAACGTTTTGGGGGTGTAGTGCCAGAGGTTGCTAGTCGCCATCATGTGGAAGTAATCACTACTTGCTTTGATGACGCTCTACAAGAAGCAGGCATTGAGCCATCAGATCTCTCTGCGGTCGCGGTGACTTATGGTCCAGGGCTTGTAGGGGCACTTTTGGTTGGTTTAGCAGCTGCTAAAGCTTTTGCATGGGCAAATGGTTTGCCCTTAATTCCAGTTAATCATATGGCAGGGCATTTAATGGCTGCGCGTGAGCAGCAAGATTTGCAATACCCTTTAATGGCGCTTTTAGTTTCAGGAGGGCATACGGAATTGGTCTATGTGACAGAGCCTGGTGCTTATCATATTGTTGGTGAAACACGGGATGATGCTGTTGGTGAGGCCTATGATAAAGTTGGGCGTGTCATGGGTTTGACTTACCCAGCTGGTCGAGAAATTGATCAACTTGCTCATCAAGGCAAAGATTGTTATCATTTTCCTCGAGCTATGATAAAAGAGGACCATTTGGAGTTCTCCTTTTCAGGACTCAAGTCAGCTTTTATCAATTTGTACCACAATGCTCAACAAAAGGGTGAAGTGTTAGTGATTGAAGATTTATGTGCTTCTTTTCAAGCAGCTACTCTTGATATTTTACTGGCTAAAACAAAAAAAGCACTGGCAAAATACCCTTCTAAAATGCTAGTGGTTGCTGGTGGTGTGGCGGCAAATCAAGGTTTACGTGAGCGACTTGCTAATGACATCATAGACCTAGATGTGGTGATTCCCCCCTTAAGGCTTTGTGGAGACAATGCTGGAATGATTGCTCTAGCAGCAGCTGTTGAATATGAGAAGAAATCGTTTGCAAATTTGGATTTGAATGCTAAGCCAAGCCTGGCATTTGATAGCCTTTACTAGAGAGTATTTAGGGGAGAATTCCTTTTTATCTCTTTAGTATAGAGGATATTTTTGATAACAGCTTAAAACAAAAATAACTCGGTATCTTGGCATACCGAGTTATTAGGATGATAAGTAATTGGCTTCTATGATTACTAATCGGTCAAACAAATACCTGCAAAATAATTGTTTGCCTTAGGTGAGGTAAGCTTACCAGCTCGCTTTAGTGATTCCTGGCAGTTGACCTTTATGTGCTAAGTCGCGGAAATTGATACGGCTAACACCAAACTTACGCATGTAAGCATGGGGGCGACCGTCAATTTTATCGCGATTTTTCAAGCGATTTGGATTTGAATCACGAGGCAATTTGCGAAGCGCTTCATAATCGCCACTAGCTTTTAATTTACGGCGAAGGTCAGCATACTGTTCAATCAATTGGAGCTGCTTTTGGTATTTCGCAATTTTTGATTTTTTTGCCATTGCTTTCTCCCTCTATTATAATATTAGTAATCCCAGAGTTCCTATCAGTACTCTGGATTTCCTTAGCTGGTATTTAACCGGTTAAGAAAATACTATTTCATTATACACCTTTTAAGCAGAAAAGCAAGCAAAATATTTAACTGGTTATGTTTTTGGCGTTTTTAAATGACTGATGCCAAAAAGCTTGGGGATATATTCCCAAGCTTGTTATACTTAGCTGTCGTGTAAGCTACCTGCTACCCAACCTGAACAAAGGGCTGCGGTGATGTTAAAGCCACCTGTATGGGCATTAATATCCAAAACTTCTCCTGCAAAATGCAAACCAGAAACTTTCTTACTTTCAAGGGTTTTGGGATTGATTTCTTTCAAGTCCACACCGCCTTTGGTCACAAAAGATTTAGCCAAAGACATTTTTCCTGTAATTGGAATAGGGAGGTGCTTTAGTTTAGCAATCAGTTCTTGTTCTTGTCTTTGTGAAAGCTGTTTGACTTTCTCAGGATAGCCTTCAGCTAAAAAGTCGGCCACTCGTTCAGGAAGTAGGCCTTTAAGAGCGTTTTTGATGTTTTTATTGCGATGCTCAATTAAATAAGCTACTAATTCTTCTTTTGAAAATATTGGCAAAAAGTCCAGTTCTGCGATTTCCCCACCTTTGACAAAGGAGGACAGACGAAGGGCTGCAGGACCTGACAAACCAAAATGGGTAAAGAGCAAGTCATGTGTGATGATATGTTTACCACAGCTAAGTGTAACGTCATCGAGGGAAATCCCTTGCAACACTTTGTGTGGAAAATCAGTTAGGAGAGGACTTTCTGCAGCTTCTAAGTCAGTCACAGCCAGCTTAAAATGACGAGCAATCTCATGACCAAAACCAGTCGATCCAGTTGCTGGATAAGACTTTCCGCCGGTAGTGACGATTAATTTATGACAGGTAAAACTTTGGTTAGCTGATTTTATATGAAAGAGGTCCCCCATTTTCTTAACTGAAATTACTTCGGTATTGGTCAGAATTTGCCCACCGAGGACCTTGATTTTTTTCTTTAGAGTGTCAATAATCGTTTTTGATTTATCTGTTGTCGGAAACAATCGTCCATGATCTTCTTCTTTTAGAGTTACCCCGTTTTCCTTAAAAAAAGCAATAATATCATGATTGTCAAATTGGGAGAAGACACTGTATAAAAAATGTCCGTTCCCTGGAATACCTGCTAAGAGGTCGTCAAGGCTACCACTATTAGTCACATTGCAACGCCCACCACCAGTTCCAGCCAGTTTTTTGCCCAACCGTCGGTTTTTTTCAATAAGAAGTGTCTTGTAGCCGTAATAGCTACTGGAAATGGCTGCCATCATACCAGCAGGTCCACCCCCAATAATAATGGTATCGTATAGTATCATAGATTTATTTTAGCATAAAAATGAACGATTTAATAGTAATGTAAACTAGGCTAAATTGACAGAATACGTGTGTTATGTTACTATCTTTAGTAAGAATATTCAGTTATAGTAATAAAGAGGAAATTATGGCAATTGAAAAGACAGTTAGTGAACTAGCTGACATTTTGGGAGTAAGCCGTCAGGCTGTCAATAATCGTGTCAAGTCTTTACCAGAAGAGGATCTTGATAAAAATGATAAAGGTGTCACTGTGGTTAAGCGTAGTGGCCTTATTAAGTTGGAAGAAATTTACAAAAAAACGATTTTTGATGATGAGCCAATTAGCGAAGAGACCAAGCAACGTGAACTTTTAGAGATTCTTGTTGATGAGAAAAATACTGAAATCACGCGCTTATATGAGCAGTTAAAAGCTAAAGATGTTCAACTTGCCTCTAAGGACGAACAGATGCGTGTCAAGGATGTGCAAATCGCTGAAAAAGACAAGCAACTTGATCAGCAGCAACAACTAACAGCCAAAGCGATGGCTGACAAGGAAACCTTAAAATTAGAATTGGAAGAAGCTAAAGCAGAGGTAGATCAAGTCCGTTTGCAGGCAGAAGAAGTTCAAGCTGAAATTGGTCCTAAAAAAGGCTTTTTCAGTCGTTTATTTGGTTAATAAGAAAAATGATAGCAAGGACCCCATCAGGGTCTTTTTTGGAGAACAAGATGAAAAGATTAGAGACTTATATTGCTTTTGACTTAGAATTTAACACAGTTAATGATATTAGCCATATTATCCAAGTGTCGGCAGTCAAGTATCAAAACCATCAAGAAGTTGACAGCTTTGATACCTATGTTTATAGTGAGATCCCTCTACAAAGTTTTATCAATGGTTTGACAGGAATTACTTCTGATAAGATTGCTGCGGCACCAAAAGTCGAAGAGGTTATGGCTGCTTTCAAAGATTTTGTTGGAGAGTTACCATTGGTTGGTTATAATTCCCAAAAATCTGACCTGCCAATACTAGCTGAAAACGGTTTGGATTTAAGGGACCAATACCAGGTTGATCTCTTTGATGAAGCTTACGACAGACGTAGCGCAGACTTAAATGGTATTGCTAACCTTCGCCTGCAAACCGTGGCAACCTTTTTAGGTATTAAGGGTCGAGGTCATAATAGCTTGGAGGATGCTAGAATGACAGCAGGTATTTATGAGTCTTTTTTAGAAACAGATACGAACAAGGCATATCTCAGTCAGCAAGAGGAGGCTATCACGGATAACCCTTTCGCAGCTTTGGGAGGCTTTTTCGACTAAAGGCTCTGCTATTTCTAAAAACTAAAAAAATCCCCTAGGGATACCCCTTGCTTGTAACGCTAGGTCATTTGATAGGATAGGACTATATCAAGAGGGAGTCGGGTGCACACGAGTCGCTTTTGATCACTAAACTATAGAAAGAAGGTGAGGAAATGTCTCAATTCTATTCGACTGGAGAATTGACCAACTTAGCTGGAGTTTCTATTCGAACAATACTACGACCAACGTGGGATTTTGACTCCGACAGAATTGACAGAAGGTGGACGGCGACTCTATACAGATTCTGATTTAGAACAATTACGCATTATCTGTTTTCTGCGTGATTTGGAATTTTCCATTGAGCAGATTCGCAAAGTCTTAGCAGAAGAAAATGCAGCCCAGGTGCTGGAATTGCTTCTGGTGGATCATATTGCGACTGCCAAGGAAGAATTGGTCGCAAAAGAGCAACAAGTTGACATAGCTGTCAAGATACTTGACAGGCTTAGAAAACAAGACGCCCAGTCACTAGATTTTCTGATGGACATTTCGCTTAGCATGAAAAATCAAAAAGCTTGGAAAAAACGTTTTATGACTTTAATTGTCTGTTTGACAGTAGAAACTCTGCTTTTTGTGGGTGGAGCCTATCTTCTTCAATTGACAATCTGGAAATATTTATTAATCCCGGGGTTCCTTTTCGTCTTACTAGGAACCTTATACTGGTATTACCAAAATATTTGTTATCTTTGTCCTTCTTGTCATCAAACATTTGAAGCAAAATGGACAGAATTTGCCCTAGCAGGTCATACGCCACGAACCAGAAAGTTAACCTGTCCCCATTGCCATCAAAAATCGTATTGCTTGGAACTGGCAAAAGAGGACACTGTCTCAAGAGACCAGCACTAACTCGCAAAAAACTAGCCTGAGATCGTTCTCAAGCTAGTTTTTGTTTTCTTAAAATGGTAATTTACCAGCAAAAGCCCCTAATGTTTTCTTAGTCGCTTCATCAATTTGCGTAAGGGCGTCATTAATGGCTTGTGTAGTCATGTCTTGAAGGGTTTCCACATCTTCAGGATCCACAACAGCTTCTTTGAAGTCAATACCAACCAAATTTTTATCACCCGTGAAAGTAGCAGTGACGAGGTCTTGAGCGGATTTTCCAGTAAATTGCATAGCAGCTAAATCTGCCTGTTTTTGTTCCATTTGCTTTTGAAGCTTTTGTGCTTGCTTCATCATATTTTGCATGTTCATCATAAGATTGAGTTCTCCTTAGTTTTAATCACTTCTTATTATAACATAGACAAGGAGGATTTGTAGCTTAGTTTAATATTGCGTAAGAGCAGTTATTGACTACTAGTAGGCTGTATAGATGTTCCTATTGTAACTTCTTCATAAAAAGTTAATTACAATGTCATTTATAAATTGAATAATAACGCTTATAATTAGTGTGTAACGGAGAATAAACCGTTTTTAAATAATAAACTTAAAAGATGTCATTTCTCTTTCTTGTTTAGTCATCCTTATGGTTCGCTTATGACAGTGTTGATACTAGTTTGGTCTTAGTTTAGTGGTTGGTTCACACAGTCATAAATTTCTGTGAATAATTTCAGTAGCTCACGCTGTCTATTATGGCTTTTTTATGAGAGTCAATGCTTTTTTAGTGCTATGACCTAGTGACAAAAGGTCTCTATTTTTGATAGAGAACATGAAAGAGCCGTCTCAATCTGAGAAACGGCTCTAAACTTTTGAAAGAAACAATGAACGGGACAAATCTAGAAATCATTATCAAGGATAAAAGAGGGCAATGTATTAGGTAGGCAGGTGTCTGCTTGTCAAAATGAGTGGTCCTCAATGATCGAGTCCTCTTTAGCTTGTTGTTCTAAAAGAATCTGTGCAAAGTCTAGCCATTTGTTATAGTTATTTTCAGTCAGTTGCTCTGAAATCATAACTAGGTTACGTTGGGGGAGTTGGTAAGTAACTCCCTTGTTTTCTAAGGTCAAGTCCTCTTCCATAAGAGCTGTTAAACTTACATCAAAGATAGCAGCAATGTCACTTAGTAGACCTGACTTTGGCGTGTACTTGCCTTTTTCCCACTCACTGATTGAAGATGAACTTTTTCGTCCCAAGAGGTTGGCAAGTTCTAATTGTTCCATATTCTTTTTTAATCTAAGGTATTTTAAATTACTTGCAAAAAATGTTTTCTTTACTGGCATCGTATCCCTCCCTTAGGCTTTATATAAGATATAATACCACAAAACAGGGTAAAGCAAAAGATTTACTAAAAGGAGTATGAAATTGCTCCAAAAACTTGACTTCACAAAAACCGAAGTTTATAATAAACGTTACATAAGTAATTAATCTTATTTTAGTGTGGAGGGAAAATCGTGACCAAATCAACCTTAAAAGAGCTGAGACTGGCCCAAAAAATGACGCAGCAAGAGTTATCGACTTTGACAGGTATTTCTGTAAGAACAATTGCCAGATATGAAAAAGATATTCAAAAGCTAAGACGAGCTAAATATGAAAAGCTAAGGGGCATAGCAGAAGCATTAACGGTCTCCGTTGATGATATTTTTTTAGATATAAATTCGGATTTTATGAACTGATAAAGAAAACAGGAAAGTTGCTGTGAACTGCCCCCCAAAAGTTAGACACAAAATCTAATGATAGGGGTGCTTTTCTTATGAAATTAAACAATAATGATAAGATCGAGATCTATCACTTAAGACAATTAGGTTGGACTTGGTCTCAACTCAAGCAAAGATTTGATGTGAATCAGGCTCATCTAAAATACTTGGTCCGAAAACGAATCAAAACAAAATTAAAAGGACTTAGTCCCGTACCATACAGAACTAAATCCTTTCAATAATTTCTTGTCCAACTTTTGGGGGTCAGTACACTGAGAGTAGCTTTTTTCTTAATTGAAAGGGCATTGTTTTTGGTTAAGTTATTTTAAAAAAATAATTAACCAAGCTTATTAAAGTATATTTTTTCTTCTTGACATGTTATAATCAAATGATAGTCGATGACTAAAAAATTTTTAAAAAGGAGTTATATCATGTTTACAGAAGAAATGAAAGAGATGATTGCTAGTCAGCTTGCCATGGTTGCAACGGTCGATAATGAAGGACATCCCAATATTGGTCCGAAACGTTCCATGCGATTGCTAGATGATAAAACCCTTATTTTCAATGAAAATACTGGTGGTCAGACACAGGCAAATATTGAAGCCAACGGCAGAGTTGAAGTTGCTTATGTTAATCGAGATTGTTTGAGAGGTTACCGCTTTTGTGGTCAAGCAGAAATGATTAGGCAGGGACCTCTTTACGAAGTAGCCAAGACTTGGGCAGAAGGGAAAATGGGAGTTCCAAAGGCAGCAGGCATTGTTCATATTGATGCCATTTACAGTCTTCATTCTGGAAAAGAGGCAGGTCAAAAGGTTACAGACTAGAATTTGAAACCTGATTTGCGATTTAGTAAGTTAATGAAAAAGCGCCTAGCATTGCTGATTAAGCTTTTAGGCGCTTTTAGTGTGACTATTAGATTATTTTTGATCGGTCTCAACTGGAATAATCATTTGGGATTGACTAAGGTCAATGGTTAAGGCATAATGACTGTTATCACGAATAGTGTGTTCAAAATCAGTTGTATAAAGAAGGATTCTTATGGTATCACCTTTTTCTAAATGGTAGATACTTGGCTGTAAGTGGAAATTAACGGTCATCCATTCCTTACTTGGAATAGATTCAATTTTTAGCAAGTTGTTCCTATTTTGCAAATTCATGACACCCTTGGTAATAACGCGGTAGGGGCTTTCTTTAAATGGCAATTCTTTAAGGGCTTCTCGAGAGAAATTTTGCCCATTGTCGATACTGGTTAAATTCAGATTAGCAGGAGAATCAGTCAATCGTTTTTTCTTGCCATAATCTAAGATTTGAGCTGATAAGATACCTTTATTGTCACTTGACTTAACCTGTAGTTGTAAGGTAACTTCCCCATTGATCGGCAAGTCATCTGCCAAAATCATATCGATATGGACTTGGTTGGCTTTGGCTGCAAAAAGCTCTTCTTTGAACGATTGGAAGGATTTGCAGTAGCGATTGAAGTCTTTCTCGTGATAATGATTGTCAATGAGAACATGGTCATTTCCTAGAGGGAATATTCGGGTGTTGGAGCTGCCAAATTTGTCTAGAATTTGCCAGTCTTGTTCTTTTTGATTATTTTGCCAGATAACCTCAGCTAGTTGAAAACCATTATCTTGTCCTAATAGTTTTTGGCAAAGTAGAGCGTTCATGCTCTCACGGAAATCAATAGATTGCCAGTTGTGCATATAGACATGTTCACCGTGATGCAAGAAAAGGTGTTTTCCAATTGTCTCAGGCAGTTGATTGAAAATGTTATAAACCTGTCTTGGTTTGACATTCCAATCTTGAAGCCCATGTGTGTAAACCACTTCACAGGTAATGTTATTTGCTTCTTGAAGGTAGTTGCGGTTATGCCAAAATTGACTATAGTCTCCAGAAGCACGATCTAAAGCACGAGTTTGGTTAGATAACAATGTTTGGTAGTAGTCATTGTGATAGAGATAGTCCCCTGCCAATAAATTACGTGAATAGGTTAATTCTGTTAGAACATCTAAGTCCTCGCCAGGATAACCTCCAGGACTGCAAACCAATCCATTTTCGCGGTAATAGTCATACCAAGAGGAGATGGCAGATTCTGCAATAATAACAGCTAAACCATCAACTCCTGTTGTAGCAAGACCTGTTGACATGGTTCCTAAATAAGATTTTCCGGTAGTTGCGACGAGACCATTTGACCAAGCCGCCTTAATTTGTTCGTTACGCTGATGATTAGTGAACCCATTTGCTTTGCCATTCAACCAGTCAATGACAGCCTTGAAACTTGCCACTTGTTCGTAGTCTCCACTAGTCATAAAACCGGCTGAACCGGCTGTTCCAATTCCTGAAACGTAAATATTAGCAAACCCACGAGCAAGAAAATAATCATTTAAGGTATAGGAACTAATGTAACTAAAGCTTTCTTGGCTGTCGGTGATCGGAGCGTCTGATGGTTGTGTTTTAAAGGGCATAAAGTTGGTCTGTGAAATATCAATGGTCTTAGTCTCTTTGACAATTAACTCACCCTCCATTGGATAGAGTTTTTTGTCGTTTGCAACCTCGTTAACTCCTTCATGGTAAGGGCTTGCGGTCATTATGGTTGGTAGAGTTTGGTGAGTTTTGGGGCGAATGATATTAACCTTAATGAGGTCCAACTTGCCATCTTCATCAGTATCCACTGGTGTTTCGACATAAACCACTTCTCGAATTAATTGATTTGTATCAAAAGTTGCTAGGGATTTACCATTAAAATAATGGTACTGATTATCCATTGGTAATAATCCCTGACTAACCAGGTCATCAATCAGTGTCATACCAGACTTTTTGCGAGTGGCTAATAAGTGGTGCAAAGGACTGATGATGTCTTTACCATCGAAGTTAATTGGAAAAGCAATGCTTTTTATAAACTCTTTAGATGATGTAAAATCAACATTTGGGATAAAGCCGAGAATTTGCAAGGCAACTAACTCAAAAACATCCACTGTTAAAGGAACATCTGATTTAAAAAAAGTGAGCAGATCTAACGATTCACTTGCGATCATGTTACTTAGAGGATAATCGGTGTTCTTAAAATGGAAAAAGAGTTTTCGCAAAAAAGTGTCAAAATTAGCTTTAGGTGTATTTTGAGAGGTAAGGTCAAATCCTAAACCTTGAAGTTCTTCTAAGGCATTTTCCGGAGAAATTGGGATATAAGAAAATTGGTTGTATTTCATGTTTGTGTCAGATCCTTTCGTGAAAGTAAGCGTTTTAATTAGATAAACTAGCTTTACATTGTCTATTATACTTGATAGAATGGTACTTGTCTAAACAATATCATAAAATGGAGGAATTAAAGACATATGGATGTGACATGGACTGTGAAGTATATTACAGAATTTCTGGCAACCGCCTTGCTTATTATTTTAGGGAATGGTGCGGTTGCAAATGTTGATTTAAAAGGGACTAAAGGAAATAATTCAGGTTGGATTATCATTGCTTTGGGCTATGGTTTTGCGGTAATGATGCCTGCTTTGATGTTTGGTAATGTTTCAGGAAATCACATAAACCCTGCTTTTACCTTGGGGCTTGCTGTTTCAGGTTTATTCCCATGGGCACACGTTGCGCAATACATTGTTGCACAGCTTCTTGGTGCGATTTATGGTCAACTTGTTGTCGTTGGTGTTTATGGTCCTTACTTTAGAAAAACCGAAGATCCAACTCCTGTTTTAGGTTCTTTCTCAACGATTTCAGCCCTCGATGATGGTACAAAAGCTAGTCAAAAAGCTTCATTGATTAATGGTTTTGCGAATGAATTTGTAGGCTCATTCATCCTTTTCTTTGGTGCCCTTGCTCTTACCAAGAACTTCTTTGGTGCAGAACTGATTGCTAAATTGACTGAAGCTGGTTACGACAAAGCGACTGCTGCTCAACAAGTGGCTCCTTATGTGACAGGAAGTATTGCTGTTGCTCACATCGGTATCGGTTTCTTGGTTATGACACTTGTAGCTTCACTTGGTGGTCCTACTGGTCCAGCTCTTAACCCTGCACGTGATTTAGGACCACGTCTTGTTCACCATTTCTTACCTAAAACAGTTCTTGGCAAAGCTAAGGGCGATTCCAAATGGTGGTATTCATGGGTTCCAGTTGTTGCACCAATTTTAGCGGCGATTACTGCAGTAGCACTATTCAAATTCCTTTATATCAAGTAATCAAAAAAGAGATGATATGAGCAGGAGCTCGTTGAAATAGTCTGAAGAGAAAAAATTATGTTAACAAAAAACGAATGATGATACTTAGTGAAAAGAAACTATTTATCGTGCATTCGTTTTTTTTAGTTATCATCGACCAATCTCAAACTTAATTGTTTGTTAAATTTTTAATGTGATTGACTGTTTCATTAGGCGCTATGAACAACAGCCAGCCCATAACACTTTTTTTGATGTTCTGATTTTAAGAGAGTTTTCCCATGAGACACATTAGAAAGGTCGTTGTGTTACTTTTTCTGATTAGTGATAGATGGTGTTAATGACGATCTGATTAACATTGTACCAGTAAAGAGAACAATTAAGACCACTAAAACTTTTAGGCTATTAATATCTAGGTTGGTAAGGAAGAAAACTGCCACCAAAACTCCAATAATACCACCGAAAACAATTCCTGCAAAACCATTCCAACTGACACGATCTCCTTTGATAAATTGGCTACTAGAAGCTGTCATGATCATGGCAGCGTCAAGCATCATAACAGGCATGGCAACTGTTGGACTCAGTCCCATTAGGGAGAAGAAAATTAGTTCTGGGGCATAGTTACCAAGACCCATGGTCATCAAGACACCAACTGTAAAGTTAAAACCAATTCCAATTAACAGCCAGATGCCATGGAGCCCATGCACTGTGTCAGAAAGATTATCACCAGGGTGAAAAACCATTCGAAAAGATAACAGTAAGGCTGCAAGAATTAAGAGACTTCCTAGAATTCGTTGAACGGTCGGGGTATGCCAATTTTTAGTGATTTTGGTTCCAAAATAAGCCCCAATAAAGGCAGCCACTGCCATGCTCAACAGCGTCATGACTTCAACTTTTACCACAAAAATAAAGCACAGTGATTGAATGAGTACAGGAAGAACATGACCAACAGTCATGGTTCCAGGTAATTTTTTGTCATCAGTCACTAACTTGGTTAATTTAAAACAAGTTGTGGTCGTGGCAAATGATCCAATACCAAGCGTATCAAGTGCATCAGTAACTAGTCCAATCCAAAAACCAGTCCAAAAACGCTTGAAAGGATTAATGTTGTTTTTTCTGATGTGTTTAAACAATAATAGGAAAATAAAAAGCATTGCCAAAACGAGCAAGGCTTGTATTAGTCTGAGAATAATCATTTCGTTCATAGAAACTAGTGTACAAAAAAAATACCTTGTCGTCAATTTGAGTTTCTTAAAAATATGAAAATAATTATGTTAGGAACAGAATCATTATTTTGGTTCAAAATCTTTTGTTTTAACAAGGTTACATTTCTTTGCTTGGCTTGCGCGTTTTCTGCATTTTTGATAAGAAACATATAATTTCTTGTCAAAAATGAGAATTTTGTCTATAATAGCAGAGGATTAGGAGGAAAGTATGGCTTTATTTGAAAATCTTGTCTTTAAAACCCCGGTGTTACGTGTCAATAATCGTGATCTCAACATTGCCTTTTACCAAAAAAGTCTAGGTCTTCGTCTAATGTCAGAAGAAAATGCGATTGCCATTTTTTCATCTTGGGGACAAGGACAAGAACGATTTGTCATTGAAGAATCTCCATCGGTTAGAACACGTGCTGTAGTAGGTCCTAAGAAAGTAAATACTATTGTTATTAAGACAACTCATCCTAAGGATATTGAGCAATTATTGGCTTATGGTGCAACTTACGATAATCTTTTCAAAGGGAAAAACGGCTACGCTTTTGAGACCACTTCACCAGAGGGCGATTGTTTCTTGCTACATGCCGAAGAGGATATAAAAACCCTTGAGGGCGCTGAATTGCCGATATTTGAAAAAGACGCTGATTTTAAGGGATTAAGTCAATTTACCTTTGATATTATTGTTTTTAATGTTCCTAGTGAAGAGCAGTCAAGAACTTTCTATCATCGTTTGTTTGGAGAACAGTTGCCTGTTGCCATGGATTTTATTCAAGAAAATGGTCCAGATCTAACGATTGATCCACATATTGCTTGGGATTTAGAAATTTTAGAGTTTCAAGTCTCCGAAAATGATGATCTACTAGCTTTAAAAGCACATCTAGAAGAAGATGGTCATAAGGTTTATTTGGATAAAAAACACAAGGTACTCGTTATTTCTGATCCAAGTCAGATAGAGATTTGGTTTGTGAAATGAGCCTTGCTTTATGCCAACAACTCAATCGTCAAATCCAAGACCGATTATATAGAGGGGTTAGTTTAGCCCTTTTTCAATCGGGAAACTGGCAAGAATATTATTTGGGAACAGTTGATGGTTGTCAACCCGTTCAGACTGGCTTGGTTTACGATTTAGCAAGTGTCTCCAAGGTTATTGGTGTTGCAACGGTATGTGTTTTTTTGGTTAATAGTGGCGCTTTGAAGATTGATACTGCTTTAAAATATTATTATCCTGATGTGGTAAATGAAGAAGTGACCATTCGTCAATTATTGACTCATACTAGCGGGTTCGATCCTTATATTTTAAATCGTGATCAGCTTAATGCAAAGGCGTTAAAAGCAGCACTGAACCAGTTAGCAGTAAAGACAGATAAGACCTTTCATTATACAGATGTGAATTTTTTACTGCTGGGCTTTATGCTTGAGGAACTTTATGGAAAATCTTTAGATCAGCTTTTTCAGGAAATTGTCTTTGAGCCGTTTGGAATGAAAGAGACTTCGTTTGGACCAAGACCAGAAGCAGTACCCACTCTTAAAGGCTTAAAAGATGGTTGCGTTCATGATCCTAAAGCTAAGGTTCTAGGAAAACATGCAGGGTCAGCGGGTCTATTTTCAACGTTAAAAGATTTGGAACGTTTTGTTGACCATTATCTTAAAGCTGATTTTTCAGATTGCTTGTTTGCTAATTACAGTCATCAAGAAAAAATACGATCACTAGGTTGGAATTTAAAGGGAGATTGGATAGATCATACGGGTTACACTGGTCCTTTTATCATGATCAATAAAAAGGCACAAAAAGCAGCCATATTTTTAACCAATCGCACTTACGACAAAGATGATAGATCGTTCTGGATTAGTCAACGTCGACTTATTCAAGAAGCGATCTGTGATGTGTTAGAGGAGTAACTTATAAAAGACAAGAAAAAGAAGTCTAAGGCTTCTTTTTCTTGTCTGGTTTTACGTCATTTATGCTTGCGATATAATAGCTTGTAAGGATTAAGATAAGCCAGCTAAGGCAGGAGTAGATATTGTATATATGAGAACTCCTTCCGCTAAAGAAGCTTGCTAGGGCTAAAAAACAGCTAAGCATTTCCACTTTGACTTCATTAATAGCAGAAAGTTTGTCAAATCAATTTGATAAACTTGTTTTTCTTGGTAGTGGTGTTTGGTGAGGTAGAAAAAATGGTCTCAAAAAAGAGGTTGACGGTTGCTAAGAATAAAGAACTTGCTCAACTGATATGCAAACTTAGGACCAGTGAGATGCCAAACAAAAAAGTTAGTCATAAGGTAATGCTAAATTGACTTGTATTTGTCATGTCATATCCTTACCGTATGTTTAAATGTCATAAGTTTTTTTCCATAGTGATGTGATCAATACCTGCTTCATCAAAACGATCACCTTTTGCTTGGAATCCTAATTTGGTGTAGAAAGTCTGTGCGCTTAGTTGCGCGTGGAGAGTTATTTTCGTGATACCTTGCCGTTGAGCATCATCTAAGATATAGGATATTAACTGTTTGCCAATACCTTGATGTCGGTAGGTTTTCAGTACAGCCATGCGCTGCAAGGTTACTTGATGAAAGTCATCAGCATGTGGCAAGAGTCTACAGGTGGCACAGGGACGAGTATTCTTATCATAAAGGACAAAATGTAGGCAATAGGCTTCGTTTTGATCAATTTCAAGAGAGATGGGCACTCCCTGTTCTTTGACAAAAACCTCTTGTCTAATTTTAACAGCATCTAAGTAAGTATCTGCTAGGGTATTTCGTGTTTGTCTGATTATCATAAGCCTATTATAAGCTAAAAAAAGAAGTAGGACAACCATCTGATCAGGGGGTTGTCCTACTCTCCTAGAGTGACTGAATGTCTAATTATTTAATGATTGTGTCCCTAGCTTAGTTTTTATGTTTTATTTTCCTGAAACAGCTTGCGCAGCATCATCCATTGAAAGCACTTCGTGGAAAACACGTTGAGTCAATTCAGTTTTTTGTTCTGGTGTCAGGTATTTGGTGTTGACACAGTACCCAGAGATACGAACGATAACATCTTCACCATTCATAATCTTGTCATAAACATCGTTAAGGTCCATAACGTTCAAGTTAACGTGTTGTCCACCATTTTCAAAGTAACCATCAAGAACAGTAACCAAGTTATCAACTTGTTCGTCAAATGTTTTACCAAGTGCGCGAGGTGATACTTGAGTCGTCAAGGAGATACCATCGTTAGCGTGTGAGAAGTCAAGCTTAGCAAGTGAATTAAGGTTTTGTAACCATCCGCCTTTAGCTTTGTTAGATGGGTTAGCACCTGGTGAGAAGAATTCAACTTTGCTTGTGTTAACGGTACCATCTTCGTTGAGGAATACCCCACGGTGAACTGGAGAGTTACCTGTTTGTTTAGAGTAGGCAACGTTTGATGTAATGGTAAGAAGTGATACAGAAGCTTCAGCGTTCTTGTAAAGTTTGTGGCTTGCAAGACGAGTATGGTAAGCTTCCATCAACCATTTCGCAATATCATCGACACGGTCATCATCTTCACCGTAACGAGGGAAATCACCAGTTACTTCATAATCGTAAATGTAGCCATTTTCATCACGGATGGTTTTAACCGTTGCATATTTGATTGCTGACAAAGTATCAACAGTGTTAGCGAAACCACAGATACCGAATCCCATGTTAGCACGTTGGTGTGTTGGCAAGAAGGCCATTTGAACAGCTTCGTAGTTGTATTTATCAGTCATGTAGTGAATGATGTTAAGGGCATCTACGTAAGTATCTGTCAACCAATCAAGAGATTTTTCAAAGTTAGCCATCACTTCGTCGTATTCAAGAATTTCTGATGTGATTGGTTCAACAACGTTGAAAACTTTGTAGTCTCTATGAACATCATCGTAACCACCGTTAAGTCCAGTAAGAAGGGCTTTAAGCACGTTTACACGAGCACCGAAGTATTGAATGTTATGGCGTTTTTCTTCATTTTCTGGGTCAAGTGGTGATACACAGCATGAAATACATGACATTTCGCCGTAACCTTCTTTAGCCATTGTTGTGACACCTTCGTATTGGATAGAAGAGTGTTTGTGGCTCATTTTCATACAGTAGCGACGAAATGCCTCTGGCAATTTATCAGTCCAAAGAACTGTCAAGTTTGGTTCTGGAGAGTTGCCGATATTGTCAAGCGTGTTCAAGAAACGGTAATCCATCTTGGTAACACGGTGACGACCGTCGTTACCCATACCAGCCATAGAAGTTGTGATGAAAGTTGGGTCACCTGAGTAAAGGGCATCGTAAGCTTTGGTACGTCCGAATTTTACGGTACGAAGTTTAAGCACGAAGTCATCAACGAATTCTTGGATTTCTGATTCTGTAAAGGTACCACGAGCAAGGTCCCGTTCTGCAAAGATGTCAAGAACGATTGGCACACGTCCAAGAGATGTTGCAGCACCATTGATCACACGACATACAGCCATGAAAGCAATGTTTACCCATTGGATAGCTTCTTTAACGTTTTCTGCTGGGCGACGAACGTCAACTCCGTAAAGATCACCGAGTTTCACCACTTCACCAAGTGCTTGGTATTGAAGGTTAACTTCTTCACGAAGACGGATTGATTCTTCGTCAATTTCAGTGATGGCATTCCAGTCGTTGACTTTTTCTTGCATCAAGTAGTCTGCACCGTAAAGGGCAAGACGTGCGTAAACACCGATGATACGTCCACGTGAGTAAGCATCTGGAAGACCAGTTACAGTATGAGCGTGGCGGGCGCGACGAATATTTGAGGTATAAGCACGGAAGATCCCATCGTTAACAGTTGTTACATATTTTGTGAAAATTTCATGCACAGCTGGGTCTGGTTCATAACCATTTTCTTTAAGAGTAGTTTCCGCCATACGGATACCACCTTTTGGCATGAAGTTCAATTTGAACAACTCGTCGTTTTGGATACCGACAATCAATTCTTGGTCTTTGTCAATATATCCAGCAGGAATGCCAGCAATTGAAGTTGGGCGAGTGTCGTATGGGAAACGAGTAGCTTCATAGTGTGCTTTTGTATCTTCAATCACTTTTTTGATGTGTAATGATCGTTCAGTAGCGCCAGCTAAAAAAGATTCATCACCATCGTATGGTGTGTAGTTGGCTTGCACGAAACGAGATACACTTGCTTTTTCTTTCCAGTCAGTTCCCTTAAAGCCTTCCCAAGCTTTTTCAAAAACATCCGTGTTAGTTTTTACAGTTGCCATAAATTTCTCCTTAAATTCTAGTAACAACACCATCTGTTACATTTACAGTTTTAAGTTTAACACATAGGAAACGTTTTCCCAAGCAAAATTCTTGACAATAGATAGATTCTTTTATAATACAGATTGTTGAAACAGTCACAAACTGTATTAGAATGCATTCTTTTGGCTTTAAGCACTCTAAACGGTATAATAGAGAGGGAGGGACTTATGCTTATTTTTCCATTGATTAACGACACCTCACGAAAAATCATACATATTGATATGGATGCCTTTTTTGCTGCGGTGGAAGAAAGAGATCATCCTGATTTAAAAGGTAAACCGATTGTCATTGGAAAAGATCCTAGAGAGACAGGTGGTCGTGGTGTTGTTTCAACTTGTAACTATGAGGCTAGAAAATACGGGATTCATTCTGCGATGAGTTCGAAGGAAGCGTATGAATGCTGTCCTCAAGCGATTTTTATTTCCGGTCGTTACGAAAGGTATCGTGACATCGGTCATCAGATTCGAGATATTTTTAAACGTTACACTGATTTGGTGGAGCCAATGTCCATTGACGAGGCCTACTTAGATGTTACTGAAAACAAATTGGGAATTAAATCAGCAGTGAAACTTGCCCAACTGATTCAACACGATATTTGGAATGAATTTGGTTTGACATGTTCGGCAGGTGTGTCTTATAACAAGTTTTTGGCTAAATTAGCTAGTGATTTTGAAAAACCACATGGTTTGACCCTCGTGTTACCTGAGGATGCGATCTCATTTTTAGAAAAGCTTCCCATCGAAAAATTCTATGGGGTTGGTAAGAAGTCTGTTGCAAAATTACATGAAATGGGCATTTACACAGGACATGATTTGTTACAAGTGTCTGAGATGAACCTGATTGATCATTTTGGTCGTTTTGGCTTTGACCTTTACCGAAAAGCCAGAGGCATTAGTCATTCTCCAGTTAAGCCAGATCGTCTAAGGAAATCCATTGGTAGTGAGCGAACCTATGCCAAATTGCTTTACCAAGATGTTGATATTAAAGCTGAAATTACAAAACATGCAAAACGTGTAGCAAATCTTTTGCGGAACAACAAAAAATTAGGTAAGACCATTGTGCTTAAAGTGCGCTATGCTGATTTTACCACCTTAACCAAGCGGGTTACCCTACCAGAACTCACCAGAGATGCTAATCATATTGAGCAGGTTGCCAAAGATATTTTTGATCGTTTAGCAGAAAATACTGCTGGTATTCGCTTATTGGGGGTAACTGTGACTGGCTTGGAAGATAAGGTGATCGATATTTCATTGGATTTGTAAAAGGCTAGAAACCATAAGCTTTTTAGGAATGATTGCGTGAGAGGATGAAAAACACCTGACTAGGGATAATCAGGTGTTTTGAGGTATTAACTTATAGAATAGTTTGATCGTTATCACTTTCTTTTTCATTAAGGGTTTTAGCCTTGTAGAAAGCAAAACCGTAAAGGGCTGCTTGAGCAAGCGTGAGAACGACTGTAAAAATGAGTGAGGAAGATGAAGCAGTCTTAGGCGCTAAAAATAAGCTAGTGGCAAGACCAACAATACAAAGCACAAGCCCTAAAATATAAGGCACGTAGTTAATAACAAGCTTTTTTTTGAGATTTGAAAGGTTTTGAGCACAAAAAACAAGAATAACAACAATGGCAATAAGGTTTAATACGGAAATGAAAATCATAAATGGTGACAAACTAGCCTCTAGCTGTGCTAATTGTTCAGTCGTAAATTGTGAACGAAACGTCTCATTTTTTAACTGACTTTGCAAGAAGAAAATACCAGCAAAACCAATAAGTGAAAGGACAATACTGATAGCATTCAAGATAATAATGACAATGGTTGATGTTTTGAGTGCTTGACGCACTTTTTCGTATGAAATCATATACCCCTCCTAGAGTCTTTAAACTGAAATTGTATAGTTTATCTAATACAGAGATATTATATCATAAAATGGATAAAATCGACTTACTTAATCTGTTTTTTCTAAAAAAAGAGATCGAAATCAGCTTCTGTAAGTCCTATCATTGGGTCAATGGTCAAAAAATTATCTAAAGTTAAAATAGGAAGAGAGCCTTTGGTTTTGACTTTTTCGGGTATCGGATCATCAGTTTCTTGTTGGTTTTCTATCTTGTGATTTAGCTGAGTGGCTGATTTACTAAGGGAGACTTTACTTTCTGAATCAGGTCTTGTAATGGCTTCATTATCAGTTTCTGCTTGGAATCGCTCCACTAAATACGTTTGGCGCTTATCTCCTTCATTTTTAATAGCATATTCAAAGGCTGCGATTTCTCCTAACATAATCAGCTTACTCTTAGAACGCGTAATTGCTGTATAAATGAGGTTCCGCTGCAACAGACGTCCGCTTTGGCGTGTGATTGGCAAGATAACCACTTGAAATTCGCTACCTTGTGATTTGTGAATACTCATGGCGTAGGCAAGGGTTATTTTTGCCCAATCCTTTCTAGGGTAGGTCACTTCATTACCGTCAAAATCTATGATCAATTCATCTTGCTTGGATTCGGTATATTTTGCTGGAATAAGGTCGCTGATATAGCCAATATCACCATTAAAGACATTGGCTTGTGGGTCATTAACTAAATGAAGCACCTTATCCCTTTTACGAAAACGACTGTCATTGAACAAAAATTCATTTCCATCAGATAAGGGATTGATTAATTCTTGCATAAGCTGGTTTAAATGATTGATACCAGCCAGCCCTTTATACATAGGAGCCAAAATCTGAATTTCTTCTGCGGGGATGCCACTTTTCATAGCCGACACCACGATCTTTGTGATCATTTCAGGAATGAATGCCGCTTGCGCTTCAAAATAAGAACGGTCTGGTTTTTTATCACGAAAATCAGGGGCTAAAATGCCTTGTCGCATCTGATTAGCTAAATCAACAATGGTAGATTCTTGAGACTGTCGAAAAATTTTACGTAAGGCAATTTGTGGTAACATTTTGACTTTTAGAAAATCTGCCAAGACTTGTCCTGGACCAACAGAAGGCAGTTGATCACTATCTCCGACAATGATGACTTGCGTGGTTGAACGGATTGCTTTAAAGAGTTGATTAGCCAGCCAAGTATCAACCATTGAAAATTCGTCAACAATTAACAGGTCACACTCCAAGTAATCATCCATGATCTGGTAGTCATTGTCCCCATTTAAGCCTAAATGACGGTGAATGGTTGCGCTGGGAAGTCCTGTTAAGTCGTTCATCCGGCGTGCTGCTCGTCCAGTAGGAGCAGCTAAAAGGATGGGAAGTTCCTTTTTCGTTAGGTCAATCTTATGGAGATTGGCATAGGTCTGCAAAATACCACGAATAACGGTTGTTTTTCCAGTCCCAGGTCCCCCAGTTAAAATAAAGACTTTGCTAGTTAGAGCTTTTTCGATTGCCTCTTGTTGCACTTTATCATAGGTAATGGCAAACTCATCTTGCACGCTGTGAATTTCTTTTTGAATGTCATCTACGTCAAATGTTTGACCTAACGGCTGCTCCATCAAACGAGTGAGGTTTTTTTCAATACCTTCTTCAGCAAGATAAAGGCTTGTGTCAAACAACTTGGTTCCAATGGTTCTGATTTTACCCTCGTCAATTAATAAGGTTAATTGTTCAGCAACTGCAGCAGGCTCACAGTCTACCTGTCTGGTATCTTCTAACAAATGAATGGCAGATGCTAGTAGATGGCGAGCTTGAACATAGGTATCTCCTTGCTTAATGGATTCTTCTAAAAGACAATGGAGCAATGCGGCACGGAAACGTTTTGGGGAGTCGTTTTTGATACCAATTTGTTCTGCTAGTTTATCCGCCATTTTAAAGCCAAATCCCTGAAGATCTTCAACCAGTTGGTAGGGATTTTCTTTGACCATCTCGATTGCCTCTTCCTTGTATTTTTCAAAAGCTTGAAAAGCAAAACGATTGGTCAATCCTAATTCGACTAATCCAGTGATGATTTGTTCGGTACCATAGTTTAGTTTTAATTTGGCAATAAAGGCTTCGCGGTTAACCTTAGATAGACCAGAAATGCTTTCAAGCTTACTTGGGTCTTTTAAAATATGATCAATCGTGTTGGTGCCATAAAGGGCAATAATTTTTTCGGCAATTTTCTTACCAATTCCTTTAAAATGGTCGCTAGAGAAGTAATTAATCAAGCCAGATGAGCTTGGTTGGATTTTTTGATAACGGGTTAGGTTCACCTGTTGTCCATATTTAGGATGTTGGGTAAGCTCTCCCCAGAAAGTGTAATCCTCTCCTTCCATAATTTCAGCCATGGTTCCTGTAATAATCACTTCAAAGTCATCAAAATCACTGTCTGTATCATCAATCGTGAGAAGAAGAATTTTGAAGAAATTAGCAGGATTTTCAAAGATAATACGATCAACGGTGCCTGTGAAAAAGTATTCCATAACAGACCTTTCTGTTTATACAAGATAGTCGAAAACCTGCCCAAAGGCAGGTTGATATTGAAGATAAAGTTTTTTTGATGCTTCCCTTAGGTGATGGACGGCAGTGGCTTCTTTATAGAATGTCATGTCTAAACCTTGAGCCTAGGTTTCAGGGGTTGCGGGTGACAAAACAATAATATTTCTGTTGCTTTTGTCATGGCAGAAGTAACGGTCTAGGTTCATTTTGTTCGCAAAAATCTAGCCTTAAATTTAAACGATTTGTCAGTAATTTCAATCAGATAGGTTTATCTACGGTCTGAACCTACTCGAAAGCACTTGTTGTTTACTTAAAAATGGTCATTTTATTAAGTGGCCAAAAGCGTGCTTTGACTTTACCAACAAGGTTTTCTTTTTTAAAACTACCAACTTCACGACTATCACGAGAAACAATACGATCGTCCCCAAGAAGCAAGTATTGTCCCTTTGGCACAGTGATTTCAAATCGTGCTTGACCTTCTGAATTTGTTGTGAAAGCAGCAGAAGTCTCTGCTAATTGTTGGAAAAGATTGTTATATGCGTAGGTTTTTTGGAGTTTGTCTTTTTTAAATTTCTTTAAGTAGTTGGCTAAATAGGGCTCATTTGTCTTTTTGCCATTGATATAAAGCGTGTCATCACTATAAGCAATCGTATCACCGGGCATTCCAACGACCCTTTTAACAATTTCTTTTTTCTGACCATTTTCTTCTTCTCGAGCAACTACAATATCAAAGCGGTCAATTCTTGCTTGATTAAAAACAATTAATCGCTCGCCATGAGCTAGGGTTGGATCCATCGAATGACCATCCACTTTGACAGCTTGCCATAAAAAGAGACGTGATAGTCCAAAGAGAATTAGGAAGAGGGTAAATGGTCCCCATTCTTTTATAAAATGTTTCATGTTATTCCTTTATCTATTTATCGTTATTGAGAAGTGCTTGGGCTTTTTGGGTATTGGCAAAATGAAGCTTGGCACTGTATTCCAAACTAGTCATGCCATAAGCTGCTAGTAGCTTACTGGCAACCTTATCAGAAGCTTTACTAGCTCCGCTTGGTAATTGATAGCCTAGATTTTGACTAAGTTTATCAAGATTTTCTAAAAAGAGATTTCTGGCAATGATAGAACTAACTGCGACAGCCAAATATTGGCTTTCTGCCTTTTCTTGGAAGGTTAAGGGATTTGAAAAGTGATTTTTTTCTTTTTGGAGGTGTTTTTCATAATTGCTTTGGCTAGTAAAAGCGTCAATAACAATTTTCTTTGGCTTGACCCCTTCGTTTAGCAGTAAGAAGATGGCTTGGTTATGAAGGGCAACCTTGACAGAAACGGCATTGTAAGTTTTTCCTTTACCAACCATTTCATTGTATTTTTTAGGAGACAATAAAAGGGCTTTGTGGCAAATCTTTTTTTCTAAGATTGGAGCAATGTGGCGAATTTTTTGGTCCGTCAGGGTTTTAGAGTCATCAACTCCAAGATTTTGCAAAAAAGCATGATCATCTGGAGTGACAAAACTAGCGACTACGGCAATACCGCCAAAGTAAGATCCGTTACCAACTTCGTCACTCCCAATCATAGGCATATTTTGTGTGGCAGTGGCTTTTTTAGGCTGAGGCAAATCCGTTTGCAAGCCAAGTTCCTGTGCAAGTGCAACGACAGCTTGTCCTTGCAAAACCAATTTGCCTGATGTATATAAAAGAACAGTGACGCCATTTTTTTTGGCGGCAAAAGCCACATAGGGATTTCGATTACTAATCTGATGAGAAAAGAGCTGATTTTTTACAGACTGACTCAATGGGGCATCTATTTTCAAAACTAAGGTGTCCATAAACACTATTTTAACATAAAATCATTTGTTATGGCTAATCTCTAAGTTTATTTTATTAAGAAAGAGGAAATTAATGCCGTGACAATACTTGGATTAATGGAGGCGAACATTTTACGAAAGCCTGATTTTACGGTATAATACTACAGAGGTGATCCTATGAAAAGTATTAATCGCTACAAATTCACCTTTGGTGAAAAAACGTTTACATTAACAACAGACAAGGACAATCTCTTTATGGAAGAGGTTGAACGTGTGGCTAAAGAAAAATACCAAGCTATTAAAGACCGTTTACCAGAAGCAGATGATGAAACGGTTGCTATTTTGATGGCTATCAATACGTTATCAACACAGTTGAGTCGAGAAATTGATATTGAACAAATTGAAGCTGAAATTTTAGATCTTCGTCGAAAAACCTTGACGGATCTTCAAAAAAAGGCTAATCAAGTAGATACGGATGAGGTTTAGACATGTTATCGTTACTGATATTACTTGTGCTAATTTGGAACTTTTATATTGGTTATAGTCGAGGCATTATTCTTCAATCCTTTTACACATTGGGTGCTTTGTTTTCTCTGTTGGTAGCTAGTCATTTTTATAGGGGGCTTGCTCATAAGATTACCTTGTGGATTCCTTATTCTAATCCGGCGGAAGGAGCATCAACACTTTTTTTCAAAACCATTAATATTTTTGATCTAAATAAGGTTTATTATGCTGGCATCGCTTTTTTTGCCCTCTTTTTATTAACCTATGCTTTGGTTCGATTGGTTGGGGTACTGGTTCATCTCTTTCAAATTGATTCCTTTGAAAGTCTTTGGACAAAGGTTTTTAGTGGTGTTTTAGCACTGTTGGTTTCCCTTCTTTTTTTGAGTATGGTGTTGACCATTCTTGTGACGGTACCAATGCCTGCTATCCAACAACATTTGCATGCCAGTTTATTTGGTCGTCTACTGATTGAGCATTTTCCACCATTTACGACGATGCTTCAAAAACTTTGGGTTCAGGCTATTGTGTAGACGGTATTTTTGAGGGAGATTAACGTTTAGAACTTGTAGGTAATCTGGCTGACCGCAGGTTCTTTTTATATGGCGGAAGTTTCTCTTTTTCTTGGTTTGGGATAGATGTCTATCTACGGCTCAAAAAAGCTAAACGTTTTCAGAAAAATTGTCTGAAGTAAAAGCAATAGATGCTAGAGATAGCAAGGTTTTCTGCTTGAATTTGATCTAAAGACCAAACCATTTAAGAATAAGACAGAAGTTCTTAGAAGTGAGAGATGACATGGTTTGAAAACATTTTTTGATGGTTTCCAGATCATTTCGATAATTGGTGTTTTTAAGGCTTGAAATGCCTTTTTAAGTAATTTTAGGTATAATGTTATTATGAATAAAGAAATTTTAGAACAGTTAGAATTTGACAAAGTGAAAGAACAATTTCGCCCTTATTTGCAAACAGAACAGGGGCAGCTTGAACTTGCTCAACTAGAACCCTTGATTAACAAGGAGAAGATACAGCAATATTTTACAGA
Organism: Streptococcus castoreus DSM 17536; assembly: GCF_000425025.1. Taxonomy (GTDB): domain Bacteria; phylum Bacillota; class Bacilli; order Lactobacillales; family Streptococcaceae; genus Streptococcus; species Streptococcus castoreus. The sequence goes on from NZ_AUKZ01000003.1 coordinate 169,357, forward strand.
AATCGACGAAATGGCTGCTATTTTTGGTGAGCAACACAGCTTTGCTTTAGGGAGTCTTTCAGATGTGTCTCAGAGTATGCGTCGTTTGGAGCTTGATGCTGAATTGAGCATTTCAGAATTATTAGACGTTAAAAAATTGTTACATGTTTCAGCGGAGGTTGGTCGTTTCTATACAGAGTTAGAAACGGTGGACTTGGTTGTTTTAAAGCAGCTTTTTGACAAATTAGAGATGTTTCCAAGCCTTCAAGGGAGTTTACAGGCGATTAATGACGGGGGGTTTGTCGAAAGTTTTGCTAGTTCAGAATTAGAAAACATTCGTCGACGTATTTCAGACAGAGAACATACCAGTCGTCACATTTTGCAAGACTTGCTTAAAAAACAGGCAGACTATTTATCTGAAAACCTGGTTGCTAGCCGAAATGGCCGCAGTGTTTTACCGGTGAAAAATACCTATCGTAATAAGGTGGCGGGTGTTGTGCATGATATTTCAGCATCAGGCAATACAGTGTATATTGAACCACGTGCCCTTGTGCAGTTAAATGAGGAAATCACACAGCTACAAGCCGATGAACGTCATGAAGTGGCTCGTGTTTTGCGAGATTTATCTGATTTGTTACGTCCCTACAGCCGTGCGCTTAGGAATAACTCTTGGTTATTGGGTCATCTGGATTTCGTCCGTGCTAAGTATTACTATCTTCAAGATAAGCAGGCAACTGTCCCAAGAATTTCTGAGGATAAGAGTTTACAGCTGTTAAATGGTCGTCATCCTCTTCTTCAAAATCCAGTCCCCAATGATCTGTATTTTTCAAATGAATTAGCTGTGATTGTGATTACAGGTCCCAATACAGGTGGTAAGACGATCATGTTAAAAACGTTAGGTTTAGCGCAGCTAATGGCACAATCTGGACTACCTATTCTAGCGGATAAGGGGTCACGAATAGCTATTTTTAAGGGCATTTACGCTGATATTGGCGATGAGCAGTCGATTGAGCAAAGCTTGTCGACGTTTTCTAGTCACATGACCCATATCGTTGAAATTTTAAATCAGGCTGATCAAGATAGCTTGGTTCTTTTTGATGAATTGGGGGCTGGGACTGATCCACAAGAGGGGGCAAGCCTTGCAATAGCTATTTTAGAACAGCTACGCTTAACCGATATTAAAACCATGGCAACCACGCATTATCCTGAATTAAAGGCTTATGGGATTGAAACAGCCAATGTTGAAAATGCTAGTATGGAATTTGATAGTATTAGTCTCAAGCCAACGTATCGCTTTATGCAAGGTGTTCCAGGTCGTTCTAACGCTTTTGAGATTGCAAAACGGCTCGGTTTGGCAGACCATATCGTTAAAGAAGCACAAGAACTGATAGACACTGATAGTGATGTTAATCAGATTATTGAGCAGCTTGAAAAACAAACTCTTGAAAGTCGGAAACGTCTTGATCACATCAAGGCAGTAGAGCAAGATAATCTTAAATTTAACTGTGCTGTCAAGAAACTTTACCATGAATTTTCTCATGCAAAGGACAAGGAACTTGAAAAAGTAGCCCTTGAAGCGCGAGAAATTGTTGATGTGGCCTTGGCAGAAAGTGAAGCTATTTTAAACCGTTTGCATGAAAAAGCAGCCCTCAAACCACATGAACTCATTGAAGCTAAAAGTCAGTTGAAAAAATTACTGCCAGAAATGAATTTATCTCAAAATAAGGTTTTGAAAAAAGCGAAACAGTTACGTACGCCTCGTGTAGGCGATGATATTATTGTAACTGCCTATGGGCAAAGAGGAACCTTGATTAAAGAACTCAAAGACAAGAAATGGGAAGCCCAAGTTGGCTTAATCAAGATGACACTAAAAGAAGATGAATTTAACCTTGTTAAAGTAGTAGAAGAGGCTCAGAAAATCAAGAAAAAGGCCATTAATGTGATCAAAAGAGCTGCTGCAAGTAGTGGTCCACAGGCTCGGTTGGATTTACGTGGGAAGCGTTACGAAGAGGCTATGCAAGAACTTGATGCGTTTATTGACCAGGCCCTTTTAAATAACATGAGTCAGGTTGATATTATCCACGGTATCGGGACAGGTGTGATTCGTGATGCCGTCACCAAATACCTGCGCCGAAACAAGCATGTTAAAAGCTTCGCCTACGCCTCGCAAAATGCTGGTGGCTCAGGTTGTACCATTGCAACCTTGGGATAAAGGCAGGTAATTACTGGGATAGCACTAAAATGTCCGCTTTCTATGGAGGTGGTCATTTTTTGATTGTGTCGATTGAATTGATTGTTTTTTTATTAATGGGAAAAAGATGACATTTGCCATATATAATAAAATCCGTTTGTGAATGTCAGAAATTATGTTTCAAAAATAATTTTGATGTATAGTGTGGTCAAATAAGGGCAAACAAAAATTTTTAACAGTCGGGGTACTTGTACCAGTCTTGGTAGGAATTCGTTTACTAGTTACCCAACCGGTCAGTGAGGAGGGAAGTCCAGAACTAAGTGTACCAGCACCTAGTGGTGAGAGAAATTCAAATGGATCGACTAGTGATAGTAAAAATGACAATAGAAGAAACAAGACAATGAAACCAGTGATAGAAGTGAAGTGGAAGAACAGGAGAAAGAGAGTTCAACTAAGTCTGTCTCTGAAGATGAGGACAAGAGTGAAGATGAGATGATTCCTAAAATAGACAATCAGAAGGATACTCAGGTTTAAGAAGAAGGAAGACAGGCAGAAGAAACTGTGGTTCGCTTAAAGGTAGTTCAATGGGATACCCTTTCCTCTAGCCAATATATCAAAGATGGTCATCCTAATGATCCAGCTACTAATCTTTATGAAAGTGATGCTCGGCTTAAAAGAAATACAGTTGGGTATGATGATGGTTATAAATTTGTATCCCCAAAAGTTTGGGAAGAAGATCATAAACGTTTTTTTGGGACAATTTTTAGATTGGTTTGGACTTGGCTTAGTGGTTGATTTACACAGTCATAAACTTCTGAAAATAACTCCAGTGGCTTATGCTTTCTAGTGTGGTTTTTTTATTGTTAACAAGTAAGATGGCGTTTGTTTGATGATTTTGTAAGCAGATTTATGCGGAGAAATCGGATTTATTGTTGCAAGCGCTTGCACAATGTGTTAAGATGGTTTTGTTGAAATATTTATCACATGGGAGGTCTTATGATAAAGTTAAAGGAGCAAGGGAAAAAACAGGAAAACGATATGCTTAAGACAATAAGCATGGGTGTTGTATCAGTAGCAACAGGGGTCGGTTTCCTTTTATATAGCCCACAGGTTTTGGCACGGGATACCAATTCTGAAACGGCTATTACTGTGAGTCAATCGACAGACAAATCAGTAGTTACGACCGGTGATTCAGAAATGGCAAAGTCTCCAGAGACTGTGCAAGAAAGTTCTAATAATGCAAGCGCTGGCGTTGCTGTTAAACCAGTCACTGAACCGACAACTAAGGATGTAACAGGGAAAACAGATGAAACTTCTTCGATCCCTGAAGCCTTACCTGCATCAACACCGCAGCCCGCCAAGGAAGAGGTTTTGGTACCTCAAACGGAATCGGCAGCTACACAAGAGAAACCGACTATCGAAACGGGTTACTTTCGGTTTCACTTTAAGCAGCTTCCTAAAGATCAGGCGGTGGAAAGCCTTGGTTTGTGGGTTTGGGATGATGTTGAAAAACCATCAACAGATTGGCCAAATGGTGCTATTCCAATGAGTAGCGCTAAAAAAGATGACTACGGTTATTATCTTGATGTTAAATTAGCGGAAAATCGGCGGCGACAACTGTCTTATTTGATCAATAACAAGGCGGGAGAAAACCTGTCTAAAGACCAACACATTGCGCTTTTAACACCTGACATGAATGAAGCCTGGATTGATGAATCCTATAAGGCGCATGCCTATGAACCGGTAAAAAAGGGGTATATCCGTATTAATTATCGTAATACCTCTGGAAACTATGATCATCTAGCTGCTTGGGTATTTAAAGATGTTCAACAGCCATCAACAGATTGGCCAAATGGTATTGATTTTGTCAAAAAGGGACCTTACGGGGTTTATATTGATGTACCGTTGAAAAACGGGGCTAAGGAAGTTGGTTTTTTGATTTTGGATAAGAGTAAGTCGGGTGATGCTGTTAAAATTCAGCCAAAGGATTATATTTTTAAAGATCTTGATCACCATAGCCAAATTTTTGTTAAAGATACAGATCCAAAAGTTTATAACAATCCTTATTACATTGATCAAGTTCGATTAAAAGGCGCTGAGCAAACAGAATTAACAGAATTAAGAGCAACCTTTACCACTGTTGAGGGGCTTGATAAGGAAGAGCTTTTAAAAGGAATTAAAGTCACGGATAAAGAGGGCAAAGCAGTTACTATTAGCGATCTTGTTATTGATAAAACCAATTCGGTTATTAGTCTAAAAGGTGATTTTAAGGCAGCAGGAGCAACTTATACCATTGCGTTTGGCGGTGTTAGCCAAGTAGCTCGTCAATCATGGCAGTTAAAAGATAAACTGTATGCTTACAACGGTGAATTAGGGGCACGGCTAGCAGAAGATGGCTCCGTTGATTTAGCACTATGGTCTCCAAGTGCAGATAGTGTAAGGGTTATTGTTTACGATAAAAACGATCAAACGAAAGTTGTTGGAGAAGTGCCGCTAACCAAGTCAGAAAAAGGGGTTTGGCGAACCAGATTGACAGGTCAAAGTTTGGCAGGTGTTAGCGATTATACAGGTTATTACTACCTTTATGAAATCACACGTGGCACAGATAAGGTTATGGTTTTAGACCCTTATGCCAAGTCATTGGCTGCGTGGGATAACAAAAGTGTCACTGATACGGTTAAAACTGCCAAGGCAGCTTTTGTGAACCCAAGTAAGCTAGGTCCTAAAGATTTAAATTTTGCAAAAATTGACCACTTTAACAAACGTGAAGATGCAATTATCTATGAAGCACATGTACGTGACTTTACTTCTGACCCAACACTTGATGGCAAATTGAAAAGCCAATTTGGAACTTTCTCAGCCTTTGTTGAGAAATTGGATTACCTTAAAGAATTGGGGGTGACTCATGTTCAGCTGTTACCAGTTTTGAGTTATTTCTATGTGAATGAACTGGACAAAAGCCGTTCAACACATTACACTTCCTCAGATAACAATTACAACTGGGGCTATGACCCGCAACACTATTTTGCACTGTCGGGCATGTATTCTGAAAATCCTAAAGATCCTAAATTAAGAATTGCAGAGCTTAAAAATTTAATTAATGAGATTCATAAACGGGGTATGGGTGTCATTCTTGATGTGGTTTATAATCATACAGCTAGAACCTATCTTTTTGAAGACCTGGAACCTCATTACTATCATTTCATGAATGCAGATGGCACACCAAGAGAAAGCTTTGGTGGCGGTCGTTTAGGGACAACGCATGCCATGAGTCGTCGTATTTTGGTGGATTCTATTGCTTACTTAACTCGTGAATTCAAGGTAGATGGTTTCCGATTTGACATGATGGGTGACCATGATGCAGCGGCTATTGAGGCTGCCTTTAAAGCAGCTAAAGCCATAAACCCTAATGCTATTATGATCGGAGAAGGATGGCGTACTTATCAAGGCGATGAAGGGAAAAAAGAAACGGCAGCTGATCAAGATTGGATGAAGGCAACTGATACTGTAGGTGTTTTTTCTGATGATATTCGAAATTCATTGAAATCAGGTTTTCCGAGTGAAGGAACCGCAGCTTTTATCACTGGTGGCGCTAAAAATCTAGAGGGAATTTTCAAAAATATCAAGGCACAACCGGGTAATTTTGAAGCAGACGCTCCTGGTGATGTGGTACAGTACATTGCAGCTCACGATAATTTGACCCTACATGACGTTATTGCTAAATCCATTAACAAAGACCCCAAAATTGCTGAGGAAGAGATCCATAAGCGTATCCGTCTAGGAAACACCTTGATCTTGACAGCACAAGGAACAGCTTTCCTTCATTCTGGTCAAGAATATGGGCGAACCAAGCACCTACTGAATCCAGATTATAGAAAAAAGGTGGCTGATGATAAGGTGCCAAATAAAGCAACGCTTATTGATGCTGTGACTGAATACCCATATTTTATCCACGATTCTTATGATTCATCTGATGCGGTTAACCATTTTGACTGGGCAAAAGCAACGGATAGTAAAACCAATCCAATTAACCATCAGACCCAAGCTTATACCAAGGGCTTAATTGCGCTTCGTCGGTCAAGCGATGCCTTTAGGAAAGGCAGTATGACAGAAGTTAATCGTGATGTGACCTTGATAACGCAAGCTGGACAAGGAGATATTCAAAAAGAAGACCTCATTATTGGTTATCAGACTATTGCTTCAAATGGAGACCGCTACGCTGTTTTTGTTAATGCAGACAATAAGGCCAGAACGGTTGTTTTACCGAAAAACTATCGCCATTTACTTGGAGCACAAGTGCTAGTGGATGCGCAGCAGGCTGGTGTTTCAGCTATTAGTAATCCAAAAGGTATTCGCTTTACCAAGGATGGTTTAGTGATTGATGGCTTGACTGCCATTGTTTTGAAAGTGGCTAAGGGAGCTGATAGTAATCCTGATAGCCAAGCAAGAACTCATCAAACCAAAACCCAAGGATCACGTCCTAAACTGCTTAGTAGCGAAACAAGTATCCAAGAAAAAAGGGTTGCTGCCACAGAAAAATTGCCACAAACAGGTGAAAGCTCTTCAAAAGGCATTTTGGCAGTGGGGTTAGCCTTGCTTTTATCAGCGATGGGCTTGTTAGGCTTACGAAAAAAAGACTAAGTCGTTACAGCTAAAATTAGATAGAATCTGATGTCAAGTCAGGTTCTATTTTTAGTTTCTAGTAGCAAAAGAAAGGTTTGTGGCATTCTGCGGGCTAAAAATCATAGCAATTGCACTTAGGACAGCTATTCTAAAAGGTGAGGTGTCATGGGATGTTTACGGAAGACCCTTAATGATGCCAACCGTTGTTTTACGAGGTTTAACTGTGAATAGGTGTTTTTAGTAGGGAGGTTGCGAAAATCAATCAGTTGAGAATCTGTTATATTTGGTGTATGATAAATGACAAGATTTCAAAAAAGGAGGGTGATAAAAAATGACATTTGAAGAAACCATCGCTGCATTTACGGAGTTAAAGATTGCTGATGTGACAGAAGTCATCAACAGCGGGGGGAAACGGATTGTCTTTTTGGGGCGCTCCACTTGCCCTTATTGTCGTCGCTTCGCGCCTAAATTAGCTCGGGTCGCTAAAGATTATCAGAAAGCTATTTTCTTTGTTAATAGTGAGAATATGGCAGATCAGGCTGACCTTCAAGAATTTCGTCAGGCTTATCAATTAGTAACGGTACCGGCACTGATTTTGATTGACAATCACCAGTTGAAGGCAGTTTGTGATTCTAGTTTAAGCGAAGAAGAGATTTTACGGTTTTTAGAGTCGTAAAGGGTTTCTTAAGAAACGATTGTCTGGTCTTGCTATATAGATGTATTTTTGTTATAGTAGGACATGACTTTTATAGAATAAAAAGGAGACATTATGGGATTTCCAACAATTTTAATGTTTGTTGTGATGATTGGTTTGATTTGGTTTATGCAACGTCAACAAAAGAAACAAGCACAGGAACGTCAGAATCAATTAAATGCTATTGAAAAAGGTGATGAGGTTGTAACCATTGGTGGCATGTTTGCGATCGTTGATGATGTTGATACGGCTGCTAAGAAAATTGTTTTGGATGTTGATGGGGTTTTCCTTACTTTTGAATTATCAGCCATTAAGCGTGTTGTGACAAAGGCAAGTGCTGAAATGACATCACTTGAAGCAGATGGTGCCGTTGTTGAAACATCAATAGCTACTGCTTCGGACGAAACAGATGCTGCTATCGAAAGCCACTAAGCAGCAAGGAGTTTGGAATAAGATTTCCAAGCTTTTTTTGTTTTTCAGACTTGTGATCAAAGCCATCTGTAAGCCAATCGGTTGAAAAAATGGTCCCTTAAAAATGAATAAGTAGATCGTCTTCTTAGTTAAAAGCCTTCTTAAAGAAGAGAGTAGCTAGTCATAAAAAGCGAGCCAAATGGTGCAAAATGTGGTAGAATATGAGATAAGTATGCTTATCAATAAGGAAAAAACATGTTTGGATTAAAAGCGAAGTCAAAAAAAGTTGTTTTAGATAAAATTCCAAGGCACATTGGAATTATTATGGATGGAAATGGACGTTGGGCAAAAAAACGATTAAAGCCCAGAGTATTTGGTCACAAGGCAGGTATGGAAGCCTTGCAGGAAGTGACGATTGCTGCTTCAGAATTGGGTGTAAAGGTTTTGACAGTTTATGCCTTTTCAACGGAAAATTGGTCTAGGCCTCAAGATGAGGTGTCCTTTATTATGGACTTACCGGTCACCTTTTTCGATAAGTACGTTCCTATTTTGCACGAAAATAATGTCAAGGTTCAGATGATTGGTGAAACGCACCGCCTACCAGAAGAGACCTTGAATGCCTTAAATGCAGCCATTGAAAAAACAAGACGTAATACCGGTTTGATTTTGAATTTTGCCCTCAATTATGGAGGGCGGGCAGAAATCACCAGTGCAGTCCGTTTGATTGCCCAAGATGTTCTGGATGCCAAATTAAATCCTGGTGACGTGACAGAGGATTTGATTGCCAATTATCTGATGACTGACCATTTGCCTTATCTCTACCGAGATCCAGATTTGATCATCAGAACAAGTGGTGAGTTGCGCTTGAGCAATTTTTTACCTTGGCAGTCTGCTTATAGCGAGCTTTATTTTACATCAGTTCTGTGGCCGGATTTTAAAAAGGCAGAACTATTAAAGGCGATTGGAGAATATAATCGCCGTCACCGCCGTTTCGGTGGGGTTTAAAAGGAGATGATTATGAAAGAACGTGTCATGTGGGGAGCAATAGCAGCAGCTATTTTTCTAGCCTTTCTCATTGTGGGTGGCTTACCTTTTCAGTTATTTGTTGGCATTTTAGCCATGATAGGGGTATCTGAATTATTAAAAATGAAAGGGCTTGAGGTCTTTTCATTTGAATCTGTTTTTGCAATGTTAGCAGTGTTTGTTTTAACAGTACCAATAGATCAGTATCTAACGTTTTTACCGATTGATGCTAGTTTTGCTGGTTATGGGCTTTTCGTCTTTTTCCTCTTGGCAGGAACGGTTTTTAACAGTACCGCCTATTCTTTTGAAGAAGCTGTTTTTCCGATTGCAACGAGTTTTTATGTTGGTATTGGTTTTCAAAATCTAGTCAATGCACGCATCTCAGGAATTGATAAAGTTTTGCTGGCTTTATTTATTGTTTGGGCAACAGATACGGGTGCTTACTTGATTGGTTGCCAATTTGGTAAACGCAAATTATTGCCTAAGGTGTCTCCTAACAAAACCATTGAGGGAAGTCTGGGTGGTATTACTTGCGCAGTATTTGTTTCTTTGATTTTCATGCTTTTTGATAAGTCTGTTTATGCCCCACACAGCTTTTTAGGAATGTTGTTGTTTGTAGTTCTCTTTTCTGTAGTTGCTCAATTTGGAGATTTGGTTGAAAGCGCCATTAAGAGACATTTTGGGGTTAAGGATTCAGGCAAAATCATTCCAGGGCATGGTGGCATCTTGGATCGCTTTGATTCTATGATTTTTGTTTTTCCCATCATGCACCTCTTTGGGTTGTTTTAAGCTAGGATAACTGAAACTGACTTTATTGGCTCTAAAAATGTATCAGAAAGCGATCAGCTGCTTAAAATAATTAATAGACTGAAAGGAACTCTATGTTAGGAATAATAACCTTTATTATTATTTTTGGAATTTTAGTTATTGTCCATGAATTTGGGCATTTCTATTTTGCTAAGAAATCTGGGATTCTCGTTAGGGAATTTGCTATTGGCATGGGTCCAAAAATCTTTTCACATGTTGACCGAGAAGGTACTCTCTACACGCTTAGAATTTTACCCTTGGGTGGCTATGTGCGAATGGCTGGCTGGGGAGATGACAAGACAGAAATTAAAACAGGTACTCCAGCTAGTTTGACCCTTAATGAACAAGGACTGGTTAAACGGATTAACTTGTCGCAAAGTAAGCTTGATCCAACCAGTCTTCCCATGAATGTGACAGCTTATGATTTGGAAGATCAGCTAAGGATTACAGGCTTGGTTTTAGATGATATCAAAACCTATGCTGTTGATCACAATGCAACCATTGTCGAAGAAGATGGGACGGAGATCCGGATTGCACCGCTTGATGTTCAGTACCAAAATGCTAGCGTTGGTGGGCGGTTGATCACTAACTTTGCAGGTCCCATGAATAATTTTATTCTTGGTATTGTGGTTTTTGTTATTTTGGTTTTTATGCAAGGGGGAATGGCTGACTTTAGTAGTAACCATGTTCGGGTTCAAGAAAATGGTGTTGCAGCGAAAGCCGGTATTCGAAATGGTGACCAGATTTTGAAAATTAATCAGTACAGGATTGCTAATTGGAGGGATTTGACTCAGGCCGTTGATCAGTCAACCAGACAGTTGCCGCCATCAAAAACGATTGCAGTTACCTACAAGTCAGGAAAGGCTGTCAAAACCGTTGATTTAAAACCAGAAAAGCGTGGCAGGCATTATGTGTTAGGTGTGCAGGTTACTCTAAAAACGAGTTTAAAGGATAAAATCTTAGGTGGATTTGAATTAGCTTGGACGGGAGCGTTTACCATTTTAAATGCTTTGAAAGGTCTTATTGTTGCTTTTAGTTTGAACAAGTTAGGTGGTCCTGTTGCTATGTACCAAATGTCAAATCAAGCGGCTCAAAATGGTCTTGAATCGGTTTTGCAGTTGATGGCGATGCTTTCTATCAATTTAGGGATTTTCAATTTAATTCCGATCCCTGCCCTTGATGGTGGTAAAATCTTGATGAACCTTATTGAAGCTATTAGACGTAAACCCTTAAAACGAGAAACAGAAACCTATATTACCCTTGCCGGCGTTGCCGTGATGGTTGTTCTCATGATCGCTGTTACTTGGAATGATATTATGCGTGCCTTTTTCTAGACTGTCAAAGGCTCAAAAACGACTGAGAATGAGTTGGGTGTCAACGCTAAAAAGTGGTTTTGATAACCGATGTAACGATAAAATGAAAGGAATACTTATTCAGATTGTTGAATAGCCCGACAGTAAAGTGAATAATGGTCACTGAATTAGTGATCTGCTTAACGAACTACGGGTTTTGTATCTAGTATTAATATTTATGAAACAAAGTAAAATGCTTATCCCAACCTTGCGCGAAATGCCAAGTGATGCACAGGTTATTAGTCACGCACTTATGGTGCGTGCTGGTTATGTTCGCCAAGTGTCAGCAGGGATTTATGCTTATCTACCACTTGCTAACCGTACTATTGAGAAATTCAAGACCATTATGCGCGAGGAGTTTGATAAAATTGGTGCTGTTGAAATGTTGGCACCTGCCCTTTTGACGGCTGACTTATGGCGTGAATCTGGTCGTTATGACACTTATGGTGAAGATCTCTACAAGTTGAAAAATCGTGATAAATCAGACTTTATCTTGGGTCCGACCCACGAAGAAACCTTTACGACCTTGGTGCGTGATGCGGTTAAATCTTACAAGCAATTACCGTTAAACCTTTACCAAATTCAAGCCAAATACCGTGACGAAAAACGCCCTCGTAATGGCTTATTACGTACCCGTGAATTTATCATGAAAGACGGTTACAGTTTCCATCAAAACGATGACGATTTGGACGTAACCTATGAAGACTACCGTCAAGCTTACGAAGCCATCTTTACCAGAGCAGGCTTGGATTTCAAGGGCATTATTGGTGATGGTGGTGCTATGGGTGGTAAGGATTCTCAAGAATTTATGGCAATTACACCTGCTCGTACAGACCTAGAACGCTGGCTAGTATTGGATAAATCCATTCCAAGTCTAGCTGATATTCCAGAAGAGGTTTTAGAAGAAATCAAAGCAGAATTGGCTGCTTGGTTGATTTCTGGTGAAGATACCATCGCTTATTCAAGCGAATCAAGCTATGCTGCCAATCTTGAAATGGCAACCAATGAGTATAAGCCTTCTTCAAAAGTGGCTTCAGAAAATGCCTTAGTGGAAGTTGAAACACCAAATTGCAAAACCATCGATGAGGTAGCGACTTTTCTCTCGATCGACGAAACAGAGACGATTAAAACCTTACTTTTCATGGCAGATAATGAACCAGTTGTTGCTTTATTAGTCGGAAATGATCAGGTTAATGATGTCAAATTGAAAAATTATCTTGGTGTAGACTTCCTAGAGCCAGCTAGTGAAGAATTAGCACGTGCCTTCTTTGGTGCAGGTTTTGGGTCGCTTGGTCCAGTAAACTTGGCAGAAGGCAGTCGCATTGTAGCTGACCGCAAAGTGCAAGACCTTGCTAATGCAGTTGCAGGGGCTAATAAAGACGGTTTCCACTTGACTGGTGTCAATCCAAAACGTGATTTCCAGGCGGAATACGTTGATATTCGCGAAGTTAGGGAGGGAGATACTTCCCCAGATGGTCACGGTGTTCTCCAGTTTGCACGTGGGATTGAAGTAGGTCATATTTTCAAATTGGGAACGCGCTATTCAGACAGTATGGGAGCAACTATTCTTGATGACCATGGCAAAGCCGTTCCGATCGTTATGGGGTGTTATGGTATTGGTGTCAGCCGTATTTTGTCAGCTGTTATTGAACAGCATGCACGTCTGTTTATTAATAAAACACCAAAAGGTGATTACCGCTATGCTTGGGGAATTAATTTCCCTAAAGAGTTGGCACCGTTTGATGTGCATTTGATTACAGTTAATGTCAAAGATCAAGTGGCACAAGACCTAACAGCGAAGTTGGAAGCAGATTTGATGGCTAAAGGCTATGATGTCTTGACAGACGACCGCCATGAACGTGTTGGTTCAAAATTCTCTGACAGCGACCTAATCGGCTTGCCAATTCGTGTTACGGTTGGTAAAAAAGCTGCCGAAGGCATTGTTGAAATTAAAATCAAGGCAACTGGCGATAGTATTGATGTTAATGCTGAAAACTTGATTGAAACCCTTGAAATTCTAACAAAAGAGGATTAAGTGATAAGAGGTTTGGAGCGTTTCCAAGCCTTTTTTTGTTTATGGGTATTTCCCTATCACTGTTTTGAATTAAAATAATCTGCCTGCCATAATATCTTTTTGCTATAGTGCTATTATAATGTTTTAAAATTTATACGCAATCACGTTATCCTAAAACGTTGATATTAGAGCGTTTTAGATTTTTTATTTTGTCCAAA
>NZ_AUKZ01000004.1 GCF_000425025.1 Streptococcus castoreus DSM 17536
ATCTAAGACAGTAACTATTCCTGAGAATATAGAATTCACCTTCATTCCACCCTATACACCTGAAATGAACCCTATTGAACAAGTATGGTCAGAGATTCGCAAACGTGGTTTCAAGAATAAGGTATTTAGAACTCTAAGTGCGGTAATGGATAAACTTCAGGAAGTTATTCAAAACTTATCTTCTGCTCAACTCAAATCAATTGTACATAGAGATTGGACATCAGCTATTTTTGATTTTAATTGAGTATTAATTACATGGAAGACAATGCCATTGTAACTAGTCAATAAGTCTATACCAAAATCAGAAGACCCTATAAAATTTATAATCTCCCAAATCCTCATTAGAACGCAAAGTCACTAATTAAAAAAATCCTGCCAATGATTTTTTGGCAGGATTTTTGGCAGGAAACCAAATCAAATTATCAGTTTCTTTAAATCGCTATAAGCTCTAAAAGACTGGTAAATCGGGCTTCCGCTCTCAAATTGCTATGTGACTCTTATTTAAGAGTGATTGTTGCTCCAGCTTCTTCAAGTTTAGCTTTAAGTTCTTCTGCTTCTGCTGCAGAAACACCTTCTTTGATGTTAGCAGGTGCACCGTCAACAAGACCTTTAGCTTCTTTAAGACCAAGACCTGTGATTTCACGAACAGCTTTGATAACACCAACTTTTTTGTCACCAGCAGATGTCAATTCAACGTCGAATGAATCTTTAGCTGCTTCTTCAGCACCACCAACAGCAGCTACAGCTACAGGAGCAGCTGCAGTTACACCAAATTCTTCTTCGATAGCTTTTACAAGATCGTTAAGCTCAAGGATTGAAGCTTCTTTAATTTCAGCAATAATGTTTTCAATGTTTAATGCCATGGTAATTTCCTCCAAATAATTAATTTAAAATGTTAAGTGTAGCCTTAAGCTACTTGACGACTTAAGCAGCACCTTCTTTGTTTTCTGCAACAGCTTTGATAGCGTATGCAACGTTGCGAACTGGAGCTTGAAGTACAGAAAGAAGCATAGAAAGCATTCCTTCGCGGTTTGGCAATGTTGCAAGTGCTTGAATTTCTTCTTTTGAAGAAACAGCGCCTTCGATTGCACCACCTTTGATTTCAAGTGCGTCAGCAGTTTTAGCAAAGTCATTGATGACTTTAGCCGGTGCGATAACATCTTCGTTAGAAAATGCTACTGCAGATGGTCCTACGAAAAGATCTTTCAATCCTTCAAGACCTGCTTTTTCAGCTGCACGAGTCAATATTGAGTTTTTAATAACTTTGAACTCAACGTCACTTTCGCGAAGCGAACGACGAAGAACAGTATCTTGCTCAACTGTAAGACCACGTGAATCAACAACAACGATAGACGCAGCAGTCTTCATTTTTTCAGCTACGATATCCACTTGCTCAGCTTTTTTAGCAATAATTGCTTCACTCATTAGTTTTACCTCCGTTTTTATTTTTGGGATAGGCACAAAAAAATCGTACCTAAACCTAGACACGAAAGTACAAATACGTTATTTTCTTTAATCACGCTTTGTGCCTCGGCAGGAATATTACGAGCACGCTCCCCTGCTGTCTTAGGTCAGTTTTCTACAAAAACCTTACATAAGTATAACCTTTTAAATTCTTCCTGTCAAGAAGAATCCACTAAGTTGTAAAATTTTTAAGAAATGTTAATTTCCAAAGTAAATTGTTTTGAAGGCGAAGTAGGTCTTGGTATTCTAGGTGAACTCTAGTCTGTCATTTTTCTAAACTCGTAAACTGTAGCCCCAAAGGCAAGATTTTACACTAATCCCCATCAACTAGAACTTAGTCTGAAATGCAACAAAATAAAAAGACTGACAATTACGAACCCTTAACTAGCCAAGCAAACCCAGTTAGTTGTGGCAATTCGTTATCCTCAGTCTGATAATCACAATCACTCATCTTGCGACACTGATTGTTTATTAGCCCATTCCTTGCTGTAGAAATAAGGATTAAGCTGATATTTTGGAGACGGATGGTTCATCTCCAAGAAAGGTTGAACCGCCTTATCAAAAGCTAACCAACCATTCCAACCAATATGAATGGTATCTTGCATAAAGTAAGGTTTCCCGCCATCTTTTGAAAAATCAGCAATTTGGTGAAATCCTTGCGTCTTTAGCTGATATTTTATTTTTCGGACAGCCTCTTGATATTTTTCTTGATTAAGACCTGTATAATCTGCCCATGCCTTATTAACAGGTGTGATGACAAAAAGAACATCTGTCTTTTGTTTAGCAAATTCTGACAAAACTAATTGAAAATCATTGTATTCTGGTGATGTCACATAACTATATTTGGCTTGGAAATTTTTATAAAACCGGTGTCTAGGTGCGATACGCTGACTATAGAAGGAATTTTTAATGCCAAAGCGATTATTTGTAGTCGCAAGTTGTCCTCTCCTAGTTGCTAGTTCAGCTAAACGCGTATACGAAAATGTCTTTGGAAGTCCCTTAACACGAGGAAGAATCTTAGTTTCATAATTCTTAGATTTACTAAAAAAACTAAAGAGGGACTCCTCTCTTAAAGCAATTTGATGTTGCCATTTTAAAAGAATAACCTCCCAAGCACTAAGCGCACGTCCTTTGCTGATTTTCTTGAGTAGGTCTGACTTGGAAACACTAGGATTAATCTTAAGCAAGCGCTTAGCAGCCACCTGTGATTCTTTATCAGTCTTTGCCTTTAACAGAAACTCAATCACTTGAGTATTTGACAAATACATTTGAACCGCACCAGGGTTAGTGCCTTTTGGTGTAAACCATTGAGGAGATATCACAAATACAGCTTTTTTCCCTTGCATTTCCTCTGAAATCTGCTGCATCCCATAATATTGTGATAAAGAAGCAGAGCCTCTTTTGCCGATTAAAAATGGTCTATAGCTACGCTGATAGCGCTCTGCAAGCACAGATGGATGCATTCCGTCCATTCGACTCCATTCACTGGAACCAAAAAAGGGAACAAAGCGACATTGACTGTCCGATAAGGCTTGTCTTTTAATAAGGCCATTTTTAAAAGAACTGTCTGTAATCGCTACAGCATTTGCTTTTTCCTGCACCACGGAATGCTTAAGCCTAGTTGGAAAACTAAAAATAGTGAAACAAACTAGAACAAAGGCAACGAAAAGGGGACCTAGGATTAACCAAAGTCTCTTAAGCATTTTGTAATTCCTCTACACCTTGGATGATTTTATTAGCGGTATTCCAATCTTCACGACCAAACTCTGAAATTGGTACTTTAATATTGAAAGCCGACTCTAATTCAACAATCAACTCCACCGTCCCAAGACTATCTAAAACACCTGCATCAAACAAGTCCTCATCCATCATCTCTGAAACATCTTCCATAAATAAACGATCAAACAACTCAATTACTGTTTCTTCAATAGACATTTTTATACTCCCTTTATTAGCGTAATGGTTTGCTAAACCAAAGATTATTTAAAAATCCCGAGAATAACAAAAGTGAAAACATGACAACATGGAAAGTTATCACAATACATAAAACGTGGAAAACCTTACTCTGAAAGTATGGTGCCAAGCCTTTTTTCTTACGGTTACGGTTAATTTCTTTTTTCTTACGAATCCAGGCATCATTAATAATGAGCCCTATACCGTGAAATAAACCATAGGCGATATAATACCAAGTCAAACCATGCCAAAATCCCATAACCAGCATATTTACCAAATAGGCAACCCCTGAAGTAACATTTCTACTTTTAAAGGTTTTATGCTTAACCAGAAAATGTACCAGTCTCATGAAAACGTAATCTCTAAACCAAAAAGACAGACTCATGTGCCATCTATTCCAAAATTCTTTCAAGCTGGGTGATAAGAACGGTTTGTTAAAGTTTTCTGGTGTTTTAATTCCTAACAAATATGAAACACCGATAGCAAACATGGAATAACCCGCAAAATCAAAGAAAAGATTCAGCCCGTAAACATACATCACTAAGATTGTCTCTTTATTGACATAGCCACCAGCCGCCAATGCTTTATTTTCAATAACAGGCAACAAAATACCGCTCAAGCAATAAGAAATGATATGTTTGTACAAAAAGCCAAGCATGATATACATCACTGCTTTATTAAGCATTGTAAGATAGTCATTACAAGTAGGAACTGTTTTGTAATCTTCTTGAAAACGCTTAAAACGATCAATTGGACCACTTGAAAAGGTTGGGAAAAAAATCATGAAACGAATGAAGTCTTTCAAACTAACATCCGTTAAAGTCCCATCCCGCATCTCAATAACCATTCCAATACTCTTGAATGTTAAATAGGAAATTCCTAAAAAACTAAAGAGGGTTTGATTTGACTGTGATGTTAAGGGAACAACTTTGACACAAATTAGTGGAAAAAGAACCATTACAATAGCTAGATAAAAAATACTAGTACGGTTAGCCTTTTGACGATAAAATTTGTAGGCGAAAACACTAAAAATTTGCCAAACAAGATAGAACAAAAAAGCTAGGAACTGGTGGTAATGTTCTCCCCCAAACATAAAGAGAATAAAAACTAAACTAACTAATGTTTCATAGACTGAAAAACGCTTTTGTTTAAAAATTCCAATCACTACTGGTAGAAATGCTAGGATAAGATAAACAAAGTAAATAGGATTACCGTAAGGTTCCATGTAAGGGATATGGCCAAAAATCGTCCTCATCGGTTATTGACCTCATTAATTAAGAATTTTATGTCAATCTTCCCATTTGGTGTGAGAGGAAGACTATCTCTATAAATAAATTTAGAAGGCATCATATAAGCCATCATATGGTCTTTGACCGATTCTTTGATAGCCTTAGTCATGTCTAACTCTCTGTCAAATTGTTCTTTAACACCATCTTTTAAAACAATATAGGCTAGGAGATTTTGAACCTTGTATTCTTTATTGTACCTTGGTACTGCTACAGCTGATGCAATCATTGGTGACTGGTTCAACTGCTGAGAAACATCTTCAAGTTCGATGCGGTAGCCGGCATATTTAATTTGAAAATCTAAACGACCACCATAAAGTAAGATATTATCTTCAGTTAAAGACCCTAAATCTCCAGTGTGGTAAGCAGGTTGTCCATCAAATGTAAAGAAAGCTTCCGCCGTTTTTTCAGGATTATTGAGGTAACCTTTTGAAACAGCAGGGCCCGTCACAATAATCTCACCTTGCTGACCTGGTGCCAATGCCTTACCCTCTTCGTCAATGATATAAGTTGGAGAATCTAACTTAGGATAACCAATTGGCAAACGGGTGTAGGTATCTACCATTTCTTTTGTAATAGAAATGGCAGATAAAGCAACAGTAGCTTCTGTCGGTCCATAGGCATTAATAATCTTTACGTCTGGGAAACGTTCAAAAAGTTTTCTTGCCGTAGACACCGTTAACTCTTCGCCATCAAAATAAAAATGTGTTAAAGCTGGCATCTTATCCTGACAAAAATCATCACTAAGCATTGCCATATCAGCAAAGGAAGGTGTTGATGTCCAAATACCAACCGGTAATTGTGTAATAGTTGCAAACAATTGTTTAAAATCCGAAACCATTTCTTTAGGAAGTGCAAAAAGTGTTCCTCCTAGAGCTAAAGTTGGTGCCCAGTACATGACCGAAAGATCAAATGAATAAGGGGGCTGTGCCAACATTTGGGGTTGCTTAGGAATGGCAAATTCAGTATCCTCAATCATCCAGTTGGTAAAACTGAGAAGGTTATCATGTGAAATTTGGACCCCTTTTGGTTGACCAGTTGTCCCAGAAGTGAAGATAATATAATAATTATCGTCACCTTTTACAGGATTTGTCATGATATAAGGGGTCACACTTGCTTTTGCTTCTTCGATTTCGACTAGAGAAACAACTCTTATCATTTCCACTGAGACAGATAACTCTTCGATAGCAATCACCAAACTTGGCTTAGCAATGTCAATAATCGACAAAATACGCTCAGTTGCTGAATGCACATCTACCGGAATATACGCATGACCTGATTTGGTCAAAGCAACAAATGTCGCCAACATATCGTAAGTCTGAGCACCAAAAACCAAAACCGGAGATTTCTCTGGCAATCCTAGACCATCTATGAATGAAGCAATGCTATCAGAATCTTTTTTTAACTGTCCATAAGTGTAACGTTGTCCTAAACAATCATACACTGGAAAATCCGCTTGTGTCCGAGCAAAATACTCAACTCGTTCAATCATATCCGTAATCATCAGTTGATCTCCTAAAATTCGTTGTAAATAAAGTTACTTTGACCATGTCCTAGGTAACCAAAGAAATAGACCAGTAACATTAAAATCAGATAGAATAAAGCTACTTTGCCTATAAATACAGCAACTACCCTCATTCTCGATTTATTCTTTATCATACTTTACCTTCTTGTACTAGTGAAATAATATCCTAATAAATTTTACTTGAAAAAGCTTGACTTGACAAGTTAAAAGTCAAACTATTAAAAAGAAAATTTATTTAATTTAAAAACCTTTAAATTCTTCATTTATTAATCTTATAAGAACTTATAAAAGCTCTATTAACATCCTCAAATTAAGCTTTTCAAAGCCTCGTTACTCTATTAGAAAAATGAATTTTTTTGATCGTATTTCTAATTTATAGTGGTATTAATTCATTAATTTCAGTTCTAAAATTATGTCACGGATTTGGGCAGCCAGTTCAAAGTCAAGCAATTCAGCTGCCTCTTGCATTTGTTTTTGTAATTTTTTAATCGCTTCTTTTCGTTCAGACTTAGACATGGTTTCATAGTCAATCTCTGCTTCTGTCGTATTAGTACCGGCTGCCTTGCTGATACTAATTAAATCACGAATTTCTTTTTTTATAGTTTGTGGAATAATCCCATGTTCTTCATTGTAAGCCATTTGAATGTCACGACGACGTGCTGTTTCATCAATAGCTCGCTGCATGGAATCCGTCACCTTATCAGCATACATAATAACATGCCCGTCTGCATTTCGCGCTGCACGACCAATCGTCTGAATTAAGCCACGTTCATTACGGAGGAATCCTTCCTTGTCAGCATCTAAGATAGCTACCAGACTAACCTCTGGAACATCAATCCCTTCACGTAAAAGATTAATTCCTATGAGGACATCAAAGACCCCCAATCGTAAGTCTCGGATAATTTCAGTTCGCTCCAATGTCTTAATATCACTATGCATGTACTTGACTTTGACCCCCATCTCTTTCAAATAGTCTGTCAAGTCTTCTGCCATCTTCTTGGTTAATGTTGTAATAAAAGTTCGTTCTCCACGCGCAACACGTTGATTAATTTCCCCTAGCAAATCATCCATTTGCCCCATACTTGGACGAACTTCAACTTCTGGATCAAGTAAGCCTGTGGGACGAATGATTTGTTCAATAATTGTGTTTGTTTGTTCCATTTCATAATCCCCCGGTGTTGCAGAAACATAAACAATCTGATGCACGTGACTTTCAAATTCTTCACGTCTTAAGGGACGATTATCAAGGGCAGATGGCAAACGAAAACCATAGTCAACCAGCATTTGTTTTCTAGCTTGGTCCCCATTATACATCCCTTTGATTTGTCCCATAGTCATATGACTTTCGTCAATCATAATCAGAAAGTCCTCCGGAAAGAAATCTAACAGGGTGTATGGTGGTTCTCCGACTGAGCGACCATCTATGTGACGTGAGTAATTCTCAACCCCATTCGTATAGCCCATCTCACGAAGCATCTCAATATCATAATCCGTTCTCTGGCGTAATCGCTGTGCCTCAAGTAGTTTCCCTTCTGATTCAAGCACTTGTAATTGTTCTTCTAGCTCTGTTTGAATCTTAGCAATGGATTGTTCCATGTGTTCATCATTGGTCATAAAGTGAGTAGCCGGAAAAAGAACCAAGTGGTCAACTTCTCCTATTGTTTTACCTGTCAAACTTTCAATTTCACGGATACGGTCAATCTCATCTCCGAAGAATTCTATTCGAAAGGCGTGGTCATCTCTTGATGCAGGAAATACTTCAACGACATCGCCACGAACACGAAAGCGTCCCCGCTGAAAATCAATGTCGTTACGTTCAAATTGACTATCTACTAATTGATTAAGCAGCTGGTCACGCGATATTTCTTGCCCAGGACGTAAACTGATAGCTGAATTAGCATATTCTTTAGGCGACCCCAATCCATAAATACAAGAAACAGATGCCACCACAATAACATCATTACGTTCAAGTAAAGCTGAAGTGGCTGAATGGCGCAATTTATCAATTTCATCATTAACAGAACTGTCTTTTTCAATGTAAGTATCACTTGATGGCACATAAGCTTCGGGCTGGTAGTAATCGTAGTAAGAAACAAAATATTCTACGGCATTATCCGGAAAAAACTCTTTAAATTCTCCGTATAACTGACCAGCCAGTGTTTTATTATGGGCAATGACCAGAGTCGGCTTGTTTACCTTGCTAATGACTTGACTCATGGTGTATGTTTTTCCGGTACCTGTTGCTCCTAAAAGAATCTGTGCTTTCTCGCCACCTTCAATATTATCAACTAAAGTTTCAATTGCCTGCGGCTGATCTCCAGAAGGGGAATAGTTTGAAACCAATTTAAATTGTCTATCCACACGTTTATCAATCATGTTCTTGTCCTTTAACTTAATGTCTCCCCTTTATTTTAACATATACAGAAAAGATTATCCTTTATTTAGGTCATTTCAAAACCTCCTCTGTCCATGTTAGGTTTTATGACACAATAGAAAGGAATTTGTTGCCTTATCAAAAAAAGTTTGTTATAATTAGTCATATTTTTTATTTTTATAAGGAGGTTAGTATAATGTACAAATTAAAAGCATTCTTGCTTGCCATAATAGCCGTTATATTTATGACTAATGGTCAAGCAAGCGCAGAAACAATTCATATTGTTTCTGACACAGCTTATGCCCCGTTTGAGTTTAAAGATTCAGATCAGGTTTATAAAGGAATTGATGTTGATATTATCAGTGAGGTTGCAAAGCGTAAATCTTGGGATTATAATATGACTTTCCCAGGTTTCGATGCCGCTGTTAATGCCATTCAATCTGGTCAAGCAGATGCTCTTATGGCTGGTACAACAATTACTGATGCTCGCAAAAAAGTATTTCATTTCTCAGATCCTTACTACGATACCAAAATCGTCATTGCGACACGTAAAGCTAGCCCCATTAAGAAATATAGTGAACTAAAAGGCAAGATTATTGGTGTTAAAAATGGCACAGCGGCCCAATCTTTTTTGGATAAATTTCAAAAAAAGTATGGTTATACGGTTAAAACATTTGACACTGGCGACTTAATGTATAATAGCTTATCCGCTGGTTCTATTGCTGCAGTCATGGATGATGAACCTGTGATCCAATATGCCATTAACCAAAAACAAGACCTCGCTATCAATATGAAAGGCGAGTCCATTGGCAGTTTTGGCTTTGCTGTAAAAAAAGGTAGCGGCTATGACAACTTGATTAAGGATTTCAATGCTGCCCTTGCAGAAATGAAAGCTGATGGCACTTACCAAGCTATCATGGCAAAATGGCTCGGTACAGATGATAAAGCTACCACAAGCCAAGCAACAGGAAACGCTTCTGCCAAAGCTACACCTGTGAAAGCTATCTACAAGATCGTCTCTGACTCTGCTTTTGCTCCATTTGAATTTCAAAATGATAACGGCAAGTATGTCGGAATTGATATAGAATTGATTAAAGCAATCGCCAAGCAACAAGGTTTCAAAATTGAAATCACCAACCCCGGCTTTGATGCTGCATTAAATGCAGTACAATCTAGCCAAGCAGATGCCGTTATTGCTGGAGCAACCATCACTGACGCTCGCAAAGCTATCTTTGATTTTTCAGATCCTTACTACACATCAAATATTATTCTAGCGGTTAAATCTGGAAAAGGCATTAAGACCTATGATGCTTTGAAGGACAAAACTGTTGGTGCTAAAAATGGAACCTCTTCTTATTCTTGGTTGAAAGAGAATGCCACAAAATATGGCTACAATGTTAAGGCATTTGACGATGGATCAACCATGTACGATAGCCTAAATTCAGGTTCTGTTGATGCTATTATGGATGATGAAGCTGTTTTAAAATATGCGATTTCTCAAGGACGTCGCTTTGAAACCCCCATTGATGGTATTTCAACCGGTGACATTGGCTTTGCTGTAAAAAAGGGCACAAATCCAGAGTTAATTGAGATGTTCAACAATGGTTTAGCGGCTCTGAAAAAATCCGGAAAATATGATGACATTATCGATAAATACCTAAATTCTAAAAAGGTTGCCAAATCTTCTAAAAAAGGTGTTGACGAATCAACTATTTCAGGGCTTTTATCTAATAACTACAAACAATTATGGGCTGGTCTAGGAACAACCCTCAGTTTGACCTTGGTCTCATTTGCAATTGCTTTAATTATTGGGATTATCTTTGGAATGATGGCTGTATCACCCACTAAATCTTTCCGACTTATTTCATCGATTTTTGTTGATGTGGTTCGTGGCATTCCATTAATGATTGTAGCCGCTTTTATTTTCTGGGGTGTACCAAACCTTATTGAAAGTATGACAGGTCATCAATCACCAATCAACGATTTCTTAGCAGCTACAATTGCCTTATCGCTTAATGGTGGTGCTTATATTGCTGAGATTGTGCGTGGGGGTATTGAAGCTGTTCCAGTAGGTCAAATGGAAGCTAGTCGCAGTCTTGGTTTGTCTTACGGAACGACTATGAGAAAAGTGATTCTTCCACAGGCTGTCAAACTCATGCTACCAAATTTCATCAATCAATTTGTTATTTCTTTAAAAGACACAACTATCGTTTCAGCAATTGGTTTAGTGGAACTCTTCCAAACAGGTAAAATTATCATTGCAAGAAACTATCAATCTTTCCGTATGTATGCTATCTTAGCAGTTATTTACCTTATCATGATTACGCTCTTAACAAGACTTGCAAAACGTTTAGAAAAGAGGCTTAACTAATGGCAGAATTAAAAATTGATGTCCAAGATTTGCACAAATCTTATGGTCAAAACGAAGTGTTAAAAGGAATTGATGCCAAATTCTATGAAGGCGATGTCGTTTGCATTATCGGTCCTTCTGGTTCTGGGAAATCAACTTTCCTACGTACTCTGAATCTCCTTGAAACCATTACAAGTGGTAAAGTTGTGGTTGATGGTTTTGAATTATCAGATCCTAAGACAACGATTGACAAAGCGCGTGAGAATATCGGAATGGTCTTTCAACATTTCAATCTGTTTCCGCACATGACTGTCCTTGAAAATATCATTTTTGCTCCGGTTGAACTTGGCAAAGAAACTAAAGAGACTGCCAAAAAGCATGGAATGGCTCTCCTTGAAAAAGTTGGACTTTCAGATAAGGCCGAGGCTTTTCCAGATAGCTTATCAGGTGGTCAAAAACAACGTGTTGCCATCGCAAGAAGTTTAGCGATGAATCCGGATATTATGCTCTTTGACGAACCAACTTCTGCTCTTGATCCTGAAATGGTTGGAGATGTGTTAAACGTTATGAAAGATTTGGCTGATCAGGGAATGACCATGTTAATTGTAACCCACGAAATGGGCTTTGCCCGTCAAGTGGCCAATCGCGTTATTTTCACTGATGGTGGGCAATTCTTGGAAGATGGAACTCCAGAAGAGATTTTTGATCATCCTAAACACCCTCGTCTCATTGAATTTTTAGACAAGGTTTTAAATGTCTAATTAAATTCATAAAGTACTACACTAACTTCCAAGAAATCAAGGAGAGTAGGCGACAACGTTGACGGCTAGTGCCAATTTGTCATCTCACTGAAAAGTCTAATATCAAAAAATCAAATAAGCAAAAAACGAATGTCGGTAGTTATAGAAAATACATAACGATCCTTCATTCGTTTTTAAGTTCTTTTCATTCAAACAGATAATAATCATTTGTGATTCTTTATTTTCAGTGATGTCCTCTTATCTCAGTCTCTATTTGATTGCCTTTAATGCTATAATCAAGTTACAAAAATGGGGATACCCTTATGACTCTCTCCTTCATAAGAGTGTCCCCATGTGCTTGATTACAGGCGCTTTCGTTTGATCAGACAATAACCTAATATAATAAGAGTCAGCCCTGTCACAATGTGCAAGTATTTGTTACCAAGAACTGGACTAATAGTAATGAGGAAAAATCCTATTGCTATCAAAAACGTTGCCCCATTTTTTTCTTTCATCAAAGGTCACTCGCTTTTTCTTTATTAGCTGAAATAACAAAAGGTGCCCAAATAAGGAAAGCTACAAAAAGATTAAACAAGGATACCAGACCTGCCATAATACTGCCTCCAGTAGCTAAGTAAGCATAAAGTCCAACCGGCGTAATCCAAGGCACCGGCAAGAACACTGGTGGAATCAAACCTACTGCTGTGGCAAAATAAGCGATACTAGCACAAATTGGTGGTACAACTAACCATGGAATCACAAAGGTTGGGTTCAAGACAATCGGCATCCCAAATGTAATCGGCTCATTAATATTGAACACGCCCATCGGTGCTGATAGTTTAGCGATTGTTTTGTGTTCTTCACGTTTTGAAAAGATAAAAATCGCAATAATAAGGGCTAACGTAACACCTGATCCCCCCATTTGGGCATAGGCATCAAAAGAACCACGTGTCCAGAGATAAGGTAGATTAGCAGCACTATGTGCTGTATTATAGGCAGCTGTATTTTCTGTCAGAGCCACCATATAAATTCCATCCATGACGGGCGCTAACACATTGTGACCATGCAAACCAAAGAACCAGAGCAGTTGAACCAAGAAGGTTAATAAGATAACCGAGCCAATTCCTTGTGAGAGACCTAGCAAAGGTAACTGAATGTAGGTTGAAATCACATCACTCAAAGATGAACCTGTAACAATAAAGATAAGGTAAGCAAAAATTGCTGATGCGTAAATGGCAGCTGTCCCTGGAATAATAGCCGCAAAGGCCTTATTGACTGCTGGCGGCACATTATCTGGTAGTTTAATCGTCAAATTCCGTTTGGTCAAAGCTGCATAGACAAAACTAGATAAGAAACCAATAATTAAAGCTGTAAAAAGCCCTGTTGCTCCAACATATTTCAAGGCAATAGCTCCCCACTCACTGGTTTCTAAGGTTGAGACTCCCTTTGTAGTAACTACCGAAAGCCCCATATCTTTCATGCTCGCTAACATACTAGCGGATGCTTCTTTTAAGGGTGTTGAAATGGTCAAACTTTGAGGAAGGGTAGCAATAAAGGAAGCAAATGAAATTAGCCCACCCGCCAAAGGGTTAACCTTGTGCATCACAGCCAAATGATAGCCAAAAGCAAAGGCAAAAAATAGAGCCATAACTCCTATCGTACCGAAATAAACATAACCATTAATAGCAATAACAGGCTGCATAGCCGTTGCAAACCCAGTCCAGCCCATATTATTTGGAATATCACGTAAGAAAACATTCAGTAAAACGGCAACTGAACCTGCCATTGTGATTGGCATCATTGAAATAAAAGAATCACGAATAGCAACCAAATGCCTTTGTGACCCGATTTTCCCTGAAATCTCCATGAACTTATCAGAAAAATGCGACATAATTTTCTCCTATATGTATTTTTTAGTATGACAAAATCATAATTAACTTTCGTTACAAATCATGTTAAGATAATTGCTTAGCATACTGGATTAGCGCTGCTAATTGAGCGTGTGATTGTCGTTCCAAACTTTTTTTGAAGAGTTTTCCCATGATTAACTGATTGACTTTTTGAAAAAAATCAACAGCCTTCATTTCATATTGGTAAGTAATTCTTGTTCGGTGTTCTCCTAAAGCTTCTAGATAGTAAGATAGTTCCTTAATCCCACGATTGGAACTAAAGCGGGCAGCATAAAGGCTCGGAACTTCAAAAGCTGTCACCAATACCTTTACGGTATGCTCGTGATGCTTGCCATAACGTTTCGTGTAGCTTAGCCCTTCTTTCAAATCAGAAAGCGGCAACTGTTTCAAGGTGTTTTGACGGTAATCGTCTTGAAGTGATCGCCTGATAGCTTCAAAGCATTGGTTTATAGAAATATCTCCTTCTGTCGAAATAATCATAACTTACCTCTTTGCGATTTCTGATATTTTCTCATAAACACTCACCAATTCTTTAGCTAAATCAATGAAAGCTAAAGCTGTCATCATGTGATCTTGACCATGCACCATCAATAAGGATAATTCAACAGAGCCCCCAGAGGCTTCTTGAGATAGTAAATTAGTTTGGGATTTATGAGCAACATTTAACGAATTTGTGGCTTCTTGGAGCAAGGCTTTAGCTGTGCTAAACTGACCATCTCTAGCCGCATGAATGGCTTCAACAGCTTTTCCTTTGGCTTCACCACCATACATGATTAACCCCATAATGGCTTCTAGGTTTGATGGTTCCGTCATACCTATTCCTCCATCATTGCCAGGGCCGTTTCAAGCACTTTTTCGCCATTCATGAGACCATAATCAGCCATATTAATGGCATCCACTTTAATTTTGGGTTCAAATTTTGTCTTAAAGTCCTTTAGCAGAAATTTTACTTGTGGTCCCAACAAAAGGACGTCAATGGTTTTGGTAGCGACTTCATTGTCAGCTTCGCTCACAGGAACCGCCCAAATATCAGCTTCGATGCCACGTGCTTGGGCCACTTTTTGCATTTTGGTCACTAGCATACTCGTTGACATACCAGCGTTACAAACTAACATAATTGTTTTCATTGTGTTTCTCCTATTGTTCATTGAGTAAGGGAATAAATAATGTGATTAATTGAGCATAGCTTGGCTCATCTAATAAGGCTTTTTGAAGCTTCACTTGGTTAACAAACGAGACCAAGCTCGGTGAAATGTATTTTAAATGGCTATTACGTCCCTTAGAGGGCGATAACAAAAAGATAAATTGAACCGCTTGATGCTCCTCGTCCCAATAAATGGGTTCTTGACAAATTGCCACAACGACCTGTTCTGAATACGTCATTGGATTTGCTGGATGTGGAAAAGCTAGCACATCTCCAAAAACAATCGAGCTATAGCTTTCTCTTAGGACTATTTGATCGTAGAAAGTGGTGTTAAACGCTTCAGTTGTCACCTCATCTAGGCAAGCAATCATTTGAAAAAGCAATTCCTTTTTCGCCACTTTTTTATCAAAGTAAAGGAGCCGCTTTGGACTAAAAACCTCTTTTAAAAGTTGTTCTGCTTTTGTTACACTCATCTGATAGGGAAAGTGCCTTTCTGTTTTGAGACGTTCTTGCTCACCAATAAACTGACGAATCCTTTCAATATCCTGATCTGATAGAAAAACACTAACGGTAATGATAGGCGTTAAAAACGTGACATTGGTCAGACTAATTGAGGAAATGATCAAATCAATGGTTTTGAGACGTTCTTCAGTAATTTCATAGTAACTAATCACATCAACAATGTGAATTCTGCCTTCAAATTCTTTTTCCAAACGATTTTTAAGCATCATGGCACTGCCATAACCTGTTGCACAAACCACTAATACCCTTAATTTATGACGATTTGAATAGCGTTCAATAGCTGCCATTAAATGTAAGCTAATGTAAGCCCATTCGTCATCCGACAAGTGATAAGCGTTAAATTCTGGTAAACCACTAAAGGCACGTTTTGTTACTTCAAAGACTTCCGGATACTTACGTTTAATATCTTCTGTTAAGGGGTTAGACAACCGAATATTATTTTCAAGACGTATGGTTAAAGGAGTCATATGTGCCAACAATCCCTGAAGTAAATTCATATCAGAATCCAAACTTATTCCTACCCATTCACTAGCTTTAACAATACTTGCTTTTAAATGGTTAGCTAATAAATGATCAGCATTGCCTCCTTGTAACGTATTTCTAGCCGACTGTTTAACCTTTAAATGCAGGGCAATGTAATTGGCTTCGTCCTTAGGAAAACGTATCCCCATCACTTCTTCTACTTGATATAAAATACGAAGAGCTACTTGATACTCATCAGACTGGCGAATATCGTCTGGAATAGAAAACATTTCTAAAGAATAACCTGATCGAATGCGTTGAACCATCAGCGCAATATGCAAAACCAAGTTATGCATCACAAAATCTGACAATTTCAATTTTGCATCGCGGCATTCACCTAGAACGATAATCGTTATTTCAGTAAACTTAATATTGTCAAGAAAAGTATTGCCTACCATGGCATAGATTGACTCATCAAAACTATCCCCAAAAAAATAATCCATGATAAACCGTCGAATATTCTCTTCTTTCCCTTTTACTTGGATATGATGATGACTAATATCAAGACACAACTCATAAGGACTAATCCGCTTTTTAATAGCCACCAAAACATTTTTTAAGGTGGTTCGACTGATATAAAGTTCTTGGCAGAGTGCCTCAAATTCTTGAATAGCTTCTTCAAAAAAGAATTTGTTTAACAGGTAGTGTTCTCGGTCAATGGATTCTTCTACCTGTGTCACATCTGCTAAGCGTTTTTTAGAAGATAAATTCTCTTGCCAAAACATATCAAATTCCATAGAATGATCTACTTCTAAACAATATCCCTGTCCTTGTTTAGAGGTAATATGAGCACCAACTTGGGGAAGAAGCGTGATCAGATTCTTTAAGTATTTTCTAACTGTGCGGTCACTGACACCGATGGCTTTGGCTATGGTTGCACTGGAAACAAAATAACCTTTCTGACTCATTAGAAATGCTACTATGGCCATTTCTTTTTTCGATAGCATCATTCCTCCTTTTTCTTTTAGAAAACGCTTTCTTTGTGATTTTAGTTTAGCAAATCTTTCCCAAAAAAGGGAACCGAAATTTTCCGTATTGATTGTGAAAAGTGATCAATCTTTCTCAACTAGCAATGAAAAATTTTGCCATGGAGCCAAGTCAGCTAACAAGTCTAAAGACTCTTCCTTGATTTCCGCTACCACATTTGCCTTATCGCTAACTGTGAAATCCCTTAATGCAATCTGTAATTCTCCTTTGTAGCGAGTGTAGCGGTTATTGTCAATGATAACACTCCCACGTTTAACGCATTTGGATTGTTCCCTTGCTGGCAGTGATTCTTTAGCATAAACTACTCGAGGCATGGTGGAGCGGATCACATAGTCTGAAACATCTCCCCGATACTGATGCGGGTAGGTAATGATTTTTTCTTCCACTTCGGTTAAAGTAACGAGTGGTCTAACCTTAATTGTCATCACATTCCTAGCGAGAGCTTGCACACATTTGGCTAGTTCCTCTTCTGAAATAAATTGATTGGACAAAATAACAGTGTCAATCATCCCGGTTGCTTTCACCAGTTCAACCTGAGAATCTATTGGAAAATGGCGATAAGCCTCAATGGTTGGTAAACCTTCCGACACTTGCCAAGGACCCTCATTAGCTGACTTAGCCGTTATAAACGCAGCTGTTTCAATCCCATGTCTATGATAAAACTGAGATATTTCTTTAAAATATTGCACAGACAGACCTGTAAATTCATGAGGATAAAAATTATGACACCCAATAATAGCTGTCATATCAGCATCTGTTGCCAATAAATCCGTCAATAATTGCTTGCCAGAACTCATATTAAGCTCAATTTTAAGTCCAAAAGGGTTTTTAGTTAGGGCTACAATAGTTTCTAGGGGAAGCGCCTCATCTAAACGTATCCCTCCTATTCCAAACGCATGCGCCTTTTCCATCAGGCATTCAGACCAACCTGCTTGCTTAATAAAACCAGGACTAATGTCTGCAATAACACGAATTCCCAATCCCTTGGCATAGGCAATCACTTGAGCATACGTTTCAAGCGTTTGATAATCATCTGGAGCAACTTGCAAAAGACTCATAAATAAACGTTTTGCTCCATACTGATGAAGCAGCTTAATGTAATGCTGACTTTTTGCGAAAGCATGCCTTTCCGGATAAAGAGAAAACCCTAAATCAACCATTAATAGTAGCCTCCTATTTCCTAAAACCATTGTGCTGACTTAGTGCTTTAAACCAATAACCCGACTTTTTAATGGTTCGTTTCTGTGTTTCTAAATCTAATGCAATCAAACCATAACGATTTTTATAAGCATTTAGCCAAGACCAGCAATCAATAAAGGTCCAAATCAAATAACCTTTACAATTGGCACCTTCTTTCAAAGCTTTGTGAAGTTGTATTAAATGGTTAGCCATAAAATCAATTCGGTAATCATCCTGAATCTGACCATCCACTAAGAAAGCTTCTTCACCTTCAACACCCATCCCGTTTTCAGTGACTATCCATTCAATGTTGCTATAATTTTCTTTCAAATTAAGCGCAATATCATAAATTCCTGGCTCATAGATTTCCCATCCACGGTGAGGATTGATTTTCTTGCCTGGCATATTGTAAGGTTCAAAGTAACAATCTAACGTGATCGGTTGCTCTTTTTGTCTCCTTGGTGCTTGGACACGCAAGGGTTGGTAATAATTAACACCCAAAAAGTCTACAGGATTATTTTTAATAATAGCTAATTCATCAGCACAATACTCTGGCAAGATGTCCTCTTCCTTTAAAATACTAATTAGCTCATCTGGATAAACTCCCAAAACGGATGGATCTAGGAAAGATTTTGTTTGGAAAAGCTCTGCAATTCTTGCCGCTTTCAAATCCTCTGGATGATCACTCCGTGGATAGGCAGGGGTCAAATTGAGAACAATACTAATCTTGTGCTCAGAATTATGTTCATGACAGGCTTTAACAGCAAGGGAACTGGCTAATTGTGTGTTGTAGGCCACCTGAACGGCTGCCTTAGCATCAACCTTACATGGATAATGGTAATGCCCTAAATAACCGCATTCCACTGGGACAATCGGTTCATTGAAAGTAATCCAAGTATCTACTAAATCTCCAAAAAGGGAAAAACAAGTTTTGGCATAAGTCTCATAAGCCCAAACTATTTCCTTACTTTCCCAACCTCCTTTTTCTTGCAAGATATACGGAAGGTCAAAATGGTAAAGATTCACAATTGGTTTAATGCCTTGTGCTTTAATTTCTTTAAATAACTCTCGATAAAAAGCCACTGCTTTAGAGTTAACTTGCCCAATGCCCTCTGGAATTAAGCGAGACCATTGAATAGATAATCGAAAA
Organism: Streptococcus castoreus DSM 17536; assembly: GCF_000425025.1. Lineage (GTDB taxonomy): Bacteria > Bacillota > Bacilli > Lactobacillales > Streptococcaceae > Streptococcus > Streptococcus castoreus. Next base: position 19,107 of record NZ_AUKZ01000004.1, read on the forward strand.
ACGGTATGACCAGTCTCTTTTAACAAGGCAATATCACTCTTATAATTGGTGTAAAAGGTTGATGTTGTTTCTGGACCAATACAGTGATGGAATTTTTCTGGTTCAATGCTAAACCAATAATCCCAATTATTTAGACCTTTACCGTCTCCCTGAACAGTTCCCTCACTTTGAGGTCCTGAGGTTGAACTCCCCCATAAAAAACCTTTTGGAAATTGATAATGACAAACTTTTTGATTCATGCAATTCTTCCTTTCTATCTTCTAAACTAAATTCATTATAGGAAGAATCACAATTAATGTAAACGTTTTTAGAAATCAAATTTTTCCTTATTGCCAAGGAAGATAATTGTCAACGTTTTTCTCATCCAAGACGCATCAAATCCACAAAGATCAACTGCCTATAGCTAACAGAACAATACATTCATCGGAAAACTAAAACAAACCAAATAACTAAAATCCATTATCAAAAGGGCAAAAACGACCTGCTCTACCTCTCTTACTTATCGTAAAATAACATGATTCTTATCGTTCATTTTTATCTCGGACACTTTAACAATCCTCTTCTTTTTAATAAATCAAACGAGTAAACTTCCTTTACATGCTAATATGATTTATTTTTGAGCAAGAAAAAGACAAACCTCTAAAGGAAGTTTGTCTTCAATCTTAAAATGAAACCTCACGTCTCATCTTTTTTTAATTTTTCGCGTTCCAGACGTAAACGTCTATTAGGATTCAATAAATTAAATAATTCTTCTAATTTTTCGGCATTCCAGACATCTGCTGCCGAAACAAAATTGCCATCCTTATCCATAAAGGATATTGGTTTATCTCCCATGGCTAACCTCCTACAAATATTGGTTAAACGGACTAGCATTGTTACTTGATGCTGAAATGGTCCAACTTACCATAGTCTAAAAACAGTTTTTAATCCACAAACTCAAATTCAAACTGACCAATGCGAACAAGATCACCATCTTTAGCACCACGTTCACGAAGTGCCTCATCAACCCCCATGCCACGTAGTTGGCGGGCAAATTTCATGATAGATTCATCACGTTCCATATTGGTCATGACAAAGAGACGTTCTAATTTTTCACCAGACAAGACCCAAGTGGCATCGTCATCACGTGTAATGTCAAAGTCTTTCTCAGCTTCTGAAAAACCATAGTAAGCTTCTTCGTCAACTAAATCAGATTCATCGTATAACAAGAACTCATCAGTCTTAGCCAACAATTCTGCTGTCGCTTCTAATAAATTGTCGAGTCCTTGATGTGCCAAACTTGAAATTGGAAAAATCATTGGCACTTCCTCAAATTCATCATACTGGGCGACCAATTTTTCCTTGAAACTAATCAAGTTCTCTTGCGCTTCTGGCATATCCATTTTATTAGCCACAATAATTTGCGGGCGCTCCATCAATCGTAAGTTATAGGTTTCAAGTTCATTGTTAATAGAAACATAATCTTCATAAGGATCTCGACCCTCACTTGCAGACATATCAATGATATGCAAAATAACACGTGTCCGCTCAATATGACGGAGGAACTGGGTTCCTAAACCAACACCCTGACTGGCACCCTCAATCAGTCCAGGAAGATCTGCCATCGCAAAACTATCACCAGACTTGGTACGAACCATGCCCAGATTTGGCACAATAGTTGTGAAGTGATAGGCACCAATTTTAGGCTTAGCAGATGAAACCACACTCAAAAGCGTTGATTTCCCAACAGACGGAAAACCAACCAAACCAACATCTGCAAGAATCTTTAATTCTAATTCTAATTGACGTTCTTCACCAGGCTCTCCATTTTCAGAAATTTCTGGCGCTGGATTGCGAGGAGTTGCAAAGCGAATATTCCCACGACCGCCACGACCACCTTTAGCAATAACCACTTCTTGACCATGCTCAACCAAATCTGTAATCACTTTTCCGGTTTCCGCATCACGAACCGTTGTTCCTTGAGGAACAGATACAATGAGGTCTTCAGAACCCCGACCGTGCATGCCTTTAGTCATGCCTTTTTCGCCTGATTTAGCCTTAAATTTACGATTGTAACGGAAATCCATCAAGGTGCGTAAGCCTTCGTCAACTCTAAAGATAACGGAGCCTCCCTTGCCACCATCTCCACCCCAAGGGCCACCATTTGGGACATACTTTTCACGGCGAAAAGCTACCATACCATCGCCACCACGACCCGCTTGGACGCTAATTTTTGCCGTATCTAAAAACATACTCATACTTTTTATTCTCTGACTTTCTTTTACTGTAAAAAAACGCCTTTCAGCGTTTTCTTACATCAATACTGATAGGGCACCCGCAATAAGCCCACCAACAGTTACAAGAACCATTAGGACAACAACAAACATTGTCACTTTTTCAAAGGTTGTCTTTTTGCGAGGTCCATTTTCTCCAAATGCCACGTTTCTACCTCATCTTATGATTTTTCTTTTTATATCTTAACATGAAAACCAGTTTTAAGCAAATAACAAATGAACCTTGCTACCAAGCATTCATCTGTCACCATTTCTTGTGAATTCTTCTCTAATATGATACATTAGAATTTACAAAATAATATTTAGGAGATTTCCATGGTTCTACCAAATTTCAATCACAATCTTGAAAAATATGCTAACCTACTGGTCAAAAAAGGTATTAATATTCAAAAGGGTCATACCCTTTTGATTACCATTGCTGCTGAGCATTACTACTTCGCTCGTCTTTTAACCAAAAAAGCTTACGAAGCTGGGGCTGCAGAAGTTGTTGTTGACTACATTGATGACCAAATCACGCGCGAAAAACTCTTGATGGCTGATGAAGATCGTCTTCTAAAGGTTCCAAATTACGTGGTTGAAAAATCACATTACTTCCTTGGTAAAAAAGCCAGTCGTTTAGTGGTCCGTTCATCTGACCCAAATGTATTTGCTGGAGTTGATTCAGAACGCTTATCAGGAGCTACCCGCGCCACCTCAATTGCCCTGGAAGAGCAACGCGCTGCCACCCAAGCTAATAAAGTCAGCTGGAATCTTGTAGCTGCTGCAAGTCCAGAATGGGCTGCCATGGTTTTCCCAGATTTGGCAACTGAAGAAGAACAAGTTGATGCCCTCTGGGATGCTATCTTCAAGATGAACCGAATTTATGAAGAAGATCCTATCAAAGCATGGGAACAACACCAAGAACGCCTTGTTTCTAAAGCTAATATCTTAAATGACTATCAATTTGATGCCCTCCATTATACGGCACCCGGAACAGACTTGACCCTTGGCATGCCTGAAAATCATTTGTGGGAAGCAGCTGGAAGTAGCAATGCTCAAGGGGAAGAATTCATTGCCAATATGCCAACCGAAGAAGTTTTTACCGCACCAGATTATCACCGTGCAGATGGTTATGTGACATCGACTAAACCGCTTTCTTATGCCGGTGTTGTGATTGAAGACATGACCTTTACTTTCAAAGATGGGAAAATTATTGATGTAACGGCTAAAAAGGGCGAAGAAACCATCAAACGACTGGTTGAGGAAAATGATGGTGCTCGTTCTCTGGGTGAAGTGGCGCTGGTCCCTCATAAAACCCCAATTTCTCTTTCTGGTTTAACCTTTTTTAACACCCTTTTTGATGAAAATGCCTCTAACCACTTAGCTATTGGCTCTGCCTACGCTTTTAACATCAAAGGTGGGACAGAAATGACCAACGAGCAATTAAAAGCAGCTGGTTTAAATCGGTCTACTACCCATGTTGATTTTATGATTGGTTCTGAACACATGGATATTGATGGGATCACTAAAAATGGTCAAGTCATTCCTATCTTCCGTGGGGGAGAATGGGCTATTTGAAAACTTCATAAAGTCTTATACCATGATGATAAAAAATGCTTCTCCAACCGATATGATCACTACTTAAGAAAAGCTTATATCCTACAAATCTTGCCAATAATCTGCTAAGAGAGTTAATTCTTCGGGTTTTAATCTTCTAAATTCACCCACTGCTAGTTCATCATCAAGTCTCAATGGTCCCATGCTGACACGCTGTAAATTGGTAACTTCCTTGCCACAGGCCGCGACCATCCGCTTTACTTGATGGAATTTACCTTCTTTAATGGTTATTTTAACCAAACTGCTGCCTTGTTCTAAATCAGTCTCTATCACTTGCAATTGTGCAGGCAAACACTGATGATCTTTTAAGACAATCCCTCTAGCAAATCGATCTTGATCTTCATTAGTCATAATACCTATCACTTTAGCAAGGTATTCTTTTGCAACATGTTTTTTAGGTGATAGAAGCTCATGAGCTAACTTACCATTATTTGTGAGCAACAACAAGCCATGCGTATCTTTATCTAGTCTTCCGACAGGAAATACTTCTTTTTGATGCGCCACATCATCAAGTAAATCCAGAACAGTCTGATGAACTGGGTCTTCCGTCGCCGAAACAACACCCACTGGTTTATTTAAAAGGTAATACACAAAGGGTTCATAAGCCAAATCTTTTCCTTGATAAGTCACCTGATCCTTATGCTCATCTACTTGAAACTTTGCTGAGGTTTGAACAACTTGATTCACTAAGATTTCTTTCTTTTTTATGAGATGCTTGACCTGACTCCGAGTTCCAATCCCAGCTTCCGCTAAAAATTTATCTAATCGCATACTGACCCTTTCAAAAGAAATTCTTTAAATAGTATAGCACAAAAGATAGTCCTTTTAAGACTGTAAGCGTTTAATATATTATAATGGGTTCAAAGAATTGGAGGTAAAAATGACCATTTATTCTCAAATTTACAAAACAACTCACAAACATTCTGCCAAGATGATGGGCTCTGGTGACCTTGATGTGTTGAGCACCCCTGCGCTTGTTACCTTTATGGAAAACACTTCTTATTTATTTGCCCAAAGCCAGTTAGACAACGGATTAACAACAGTTGGTAGCGAGATCACCATTCAGCATTTAACCGCTTCTACCATCGGTAAGCCAGTTACAATTATCATCACAGCCCTCAAAGAAGAGGGACGAAAATACGATTTTCGGCTCGAAGCTTTTGTTGAAGAGCAGTTGATTGGCAAAGCTTGCCACACAAGGGTATGTGTCAACAGCAAAGAATTTCTTGCCAAACTAGCAGATTAGGCATGTTTGCACTATGAAAAAGGAGCTAAGCAAGATACTTTAAAACAAGAGAAAATCACTATAGATCATACACGTTAAAAGTGCTGATTTATAGTGATTTTTTAGGCTAATTTTATTCTAAAAGTTAAGATTAGATTTTATCAGCACCTATTGTCTAATGATTTTCAAATACTAACAAATAGCTTTTACACCTGTTATTTGCCCATTTCTTAATGCAACCTTTGATAGCGGTCTGCTTTTAAATCTGTGATTGTCCACATCGCTATAAAACTAACTAAGTAAAGAGAGGCTAAGAAAATCATGACCATCGCTACACCAGACACATCCAAGATACTTCCAATAATAACTGATGAAAAACCTCCCAAAGCACGTCCAACATTAAGAATAACATTATTGGCTGTTGAACGAATATGATGTGGATAAAGTCTTGTAATCATCGCACCATAACCCGCAAACATTCCATTAACAAAAAATCCCACGATTGCACCACCAATGACCATACCAGTCATGGAATTGGCAAATTGGAAAAGATAAACACAAATAGCTGATGCTAATAAGAAAATGGAATAAACCAATCGTGGACCAAACTGATCTAAAATGTGACCAAAGACCAACATGCCTAGACACATGCCCAAAATCGTTGATACCATCCACAAGGAGGAACTCTTAACAGAAAGGTGCAAACTTGTTTGAATAATCGTTGGCAACCAGTTCATCATTCCAAAATAACCAGCAATTTGTACTGTCGTCATAACCATTAAAGCAAGGGTTTGAGCAGTCAATGTTCTTGTCTTAAATAACTCATTAATTCTAACAGGTTGGCTACCTTCTTCCTGCTCTTGACCATAATTATCCCAAATTTTTTCGTCATCTATAGCCAGTTTCATCCAAATCACCAAGAAAATTGGGAGCAAACCAAAAAGAAAGAGGCCACGCCAGCCAAGACTTGGAGCGAGCCAGCCCGCTAAAAGAGCTGAACTGATAGATCCTAGTTGCCCCGCAATACCATTTAACGAAGAGATTCGTCCCATCTTACCGGGAGGGACAATTCCTGCCATAATAGCAATCGCAACCCCATATTCACCACCGACTCCAATACCTGCTATGAAGCGCATTGCATACAAAAAAGAGAGCCTTTGAGTAAAATAGATAGCACCTGTCGCTAAAGAAAAAAGGACAATAGTCCACTTAAAGACTTTAAATTTGTGATACCTATCTGCCAGTAAACCAAATAATAGACCACCAACCAACATTCCTAAGTTGGTAATAGTCGCAATCCAGCCTCCCTGTGTCCCACTAATGCCAAGTTCTGTAATAATTGACGACATGGAAAAAGCTAAAAACATCACATTAAGATCATCTGTTCCAGATGCTACAATAGCAGCCAATAAGGCACGTTTGTTATTCTTGTCTAAAGACAATTTTGACATGGTATTCTCCTTTTAATAGCAGCTCTCTGACTACTTTAATTAATGGAATACCTCTTTTTTAACACCAAAAAAGACTCTGGTACAAGTCCCGCGAGTCATTTCAAGCTTACAAAAAATTCGAGTCTCTAATAAGCCTCTCTATCATTGTCACTTTCATGTTTCACGGAACATGTTTAAAGCGGTATTTCATTGTTAATAGTATAATCAAGCCGACTCTCATTGTCAAGTTATTTATCAGATAATTCTTCTCTTACCTGATCCAGTCTCCTAATGACGAATTACCGTTAAGCATTAGACTATGCAAAACACATGAAAGATTTTTCAGTAAGAAATAACATTGTTTGCATGTCAATGTTCAGATATTCCACAACAAATGATTATTTTTAGATTTTTTACTATTATGAATGGTTTTCATCTGTACGATAATTCGGAAATAACCATTTACTGCGTCTGTCATGACATCAGACAAAAAAACTTTCCCTTCTTTTCCTTTCTTGTTATAATGCTGTACAGAGGTGAAAAAAATGAAGACTATTGCTTTTGATTCTAACAAATATCTGAACTTACAAAGAGATCATATTTTAGAACGTATCAGCCAGTTTGATGGCAAACTTTACATGGAATTCGGTGGTAAGATGTTAGAAGATTACCATGCTGCTCGCGTACTGCCTGGCTATGAACCTGACAATAAAATTAAACTGCTTAAGGAACTAAAAGAACACGTCGAAATTGTTATTGCCATCAATGCCAATAATATTGAACATTCTAAAGCTCGGGGAGATTTAGGGATTTCCTACGATCAGGAAGTTTTTCGTTTAATCGATAAATTTAATACTTTAGATATTTACGTTGGATCAGTCGTGATTACCCAGTACAATAACCAATCCGCTGCTGATACTTTTCGTAAACAGCTGAAAAAAAATGGCATTGCTTCCTATTTGCATTACCCAATCAAAGGTTACCCGACTGATATTAATCATATCATCTCTTCTGAGGGGATGGGGAAAAATGACTACATTAAAACAAGCCGTAATCTTATCGTTGTAACAGCTCCCGGTCCTGGTTCTGGAAAGTTAGCCACCTGTATGTCACAAATGTACCACGACCAAATGAATAGTGTCACATCTGGCTATGCAAAATTTGAAACTTTCCCTGTTTGGAACCTTCCTCTCCATCACCCGGTTAATTTAGCTTATGAAGCAGCTACTGCCGATTTAGATGATGTGAATATGATTGACCCTTTCCATCTAGAAACTTATGGCAAAACTGCTGTCAATTATAATCGTGATATTGAAGTATTCCCAGTCTTAAACCGAACCTTTGAACGTATTTTGAACCAATCGCCATATGCCTCACCAACAGATATGGGGGTCAATATGGTCGGCTTTTCAATTATCAATGAAAAAGCTGCTATTGAAGCGTCAAAACAAGAAATTATCCGCCGCTACTATCAAACCCTTGTAGATTTTAAAGCAGAACGTGTCACGGAAGCTGCTGTTAAGAAGATTGAACTCTTAATGAATGATATTGGAGTTACTCCTGAAGATCGTCAAGTCACTGTTGTTGCTCGCCAAAAAGCAGAGCTGACTAGTCAACCCGCCCTGGCTTTACAATTACCTAATGGTCAAATTGTAACCGGAAAAACATCTGAACTATTTGGACCAACTGCAGCCGTCATTATTAATGCAATTAAAACACTGGCTAATATTGACAAGGCAACCCACTTAATCGAACCCGAATACGTTAAACCAATTCAAGGACTAAAAGTAAACCATCTAGGGAGCCAAAATCCACGTTTACATTCCAATGAAATTTTGATTGCGCTAGCCATTACCGCTAGAAACAATGAACAGGCTAATCTTGCCATGAAAGAGCTCGGAAACCTTAAGGGGAGCGAAGCGCATTCTACCGTCACTCTAACCGATGAAGATAAAAATGTTTTGCGCAAATTAGGGGTTAATGTGACCTTTGATCCTGTTTATCAGCACAACAAATTGTACCGTAAATAAAATAGTTCTATAATTTCTGTAGTGGATAAAACCACTGCGGAGATTATAGAACTTTTTGTTTGATTTTGGCTTCAAAACACAATTACATAAACTCTCTAAGATTTTTCATTATCTCCTGTTATTGAGCGCTAACTTGACATCAAAGACCTTTGAAATAAATAAACAAAAAGCCTGCTAACTGAGGCTAACAGACTATTCTTTATCAATTGTTATAGCAACCGAAAAGCTATTATTTCTCATCAATGACTAAACGAACTTTTTTTCCTAGAGTTGGAACCGAGTAGACAATCGATCTTATCGCTGTAATAGTACGACCTTTTTTGCCGATAACACGACCGATGTCTTGAGCATCCAAGTCAAGATGATACTCTAAAAAATCAGGAGTATCTTCAATTTTAATGGTAAGATTATCTGGTTGTGAAATCAAAGGTTTCACAATAGCGATAATAAGATTTTCAATGGTATCCATAGGCTTTACTATTTAGAGAATTTTTGATCGTGGAATTTAGTCATAACACCAGCTTTTGACAGGATGCTACGAACAGTGTCAGAAGGTTGTGCCCCTTTAGACAACCAGTCAAGAATACGATCTTCTTTAAGTGTCACTTGATTTTCAGCTACAAGCGGGTTATAAGTGCCAACCGTTTCAATGAAACGACCATCACGTGGCGCACGTGAATCTGCAATGTTAATACGATAGAAAGGTTTCTTCTTAGAACCCATACGAGTCAAACGAATTTTAACTGCCATTTGTAATATCTCTTTTCTTATAATAATTTCAAGAAATAGCTTTGCTAATCCTTATATGCACTAGTATAGCTTAACTAAAATCTTCTGTCAAGTTTTTTTCTTGACAGTTTTTGAATTAATAAAGACTACTGATAACTCTAACAAGACGTCCAAAATAAGAAGTATCATTTTCTAATTCTCTAATTAATCGCTTTGTTAGATCAGGTTTATCTGTAATAATCCCTTGGATAGGTTTTAATAAATAATGTTCGATTCTCTTAGCATCGTTAATGGTCCAAACATAAATATCTTTTTTCTCCCAGAAAGCTTGGGTTGACAAATAAGACCTATATGAAAAATCCTCAATCACATAAAAATCAACCCTCTCATCACCAAACAGACCAAATTGGATCGGAATCACATAACCCGTGGTGATTGAAGAATCTTTTTTCTCTATTGCTTCCATCACTTTTAAATTAAGTGACATCACCTTATTTTCCTTACCGACACCAAGTCTGTGATAAGTTTCCAAGAAAAGATCGACATAATTCTTAGGTTCAGAACCCGTTGGTTTAAGTTCAATTAATAGTGGCATTTTTAATGCCTTGGCTCTTTTATAAAAGGTTTCAAATGAAACAAAGTGACTTGAAAATCGTCCCTGATGAATTCTTAATTGTTCAACTTCTTTCAACGTTAAATGTCGAATTTCTTCGTTAATGCCAGCTAAGCGTTTTAATTTATTATCATGCGATACGACAAACTGGTTATCCTTAGTTAACATTAAATCTAGTTCAACATAATCGCTATTCGCTTTTTTAGCACCTTCCAGTGCTTCCAACGAATTTTCAACACCTGCTGAAACAAGACCTCGATGAGCTATTACAGTCTTTGATGTGGGACTTTTGAAAACCGATAAACGCTCTAAAGATTGATAGGCAAAACCCAAAGTTATCAGAAAAAGCAGCAGAACGTATCGTTTACGACATCTATTTGGCTGGTCTTTGACCAAAACTTCTCTACTTGGTTCAATCTCTTCTTTTAGCATCACTGCAGAGCAGAGTTTCAAGAAAATAGTAGCAAAAAAGATTAATTCCCAAATAGCCGTCAATGAAAGTAGTTGTATGAGTGATTGACCTTCCTTAGGATTAATAAAATAGAGCAAAAAAAGAATAAGAGAAATCGCCACTGATAACATCAAGAAAACAAAACCGCTAACGGTTATGAGTTTTATAAATAGAGACACTCGATGACCTTTTGTCCTTTGCCAACTCTCTACTAAGGCTTCTTTCACCGTCCGATGTTTTATCGCCAGCAACGGTAAAAAATAAATCAATCTCAGATTGAGATAACATAAAAAGATAAAAACGGCATACAAAAAATATTGAGTTGTAGCTGTTTTAGATAATTCTTTAACAATAAATTCTGGCACATAAAGTTTTTCAGTAATAACCGAGGACAACCCCAGATGCAAAACTGGAATAGTAATCAGAACATAAGCTAAAAAAAGGAATAATTGGTAGCCTGAAAAAGTCCTCCAAATACGACCAAGATAAGATGAAAATTGTTTCCCAAAATCTCTAATACTTATGTCTCGATTAGTAATGATACGGTAGAGTGCAAAAAATTCTAGATGGATAAACACAGCCAATAAAAATAAATAAACGCATAACAGGGCAAGTGCTATCGGATTCTTAAAAAAGGTTAAAAAATTATCTTTGTCTAAATGATATTGACCGGTGACACTTAAAATTGAGTAGAAACATTCAGACAATACAAAATTAGCAATTGTAACAAATAGTAATTGAAAGACACTTGCCTTTATTAACCAAGATAGTCTGATTTTTGTCATTATTGAGAATAAATCAGATAAAACTGTCATTGAAATCTCCTTTTAACAGTTAATGTAATAACCTAAAAAATTCCCAGTTAAACGGCGTTTAACTAGGAATTAAAAAGCCACGAGCATATGTTTGATGACCTCTCCACCATAAATCCAAAAATAGCTAAAAACAATAATCGAAATCAGCCAAAAAATCATGATAATTATCAAAAATCGTTGATGGCTCATTCAACTTAATCCTATCATCATAATCAACACAGCCGCAGGAGCCAGTGGAGAAAGCATATTTAAGATAAAAAAGACTTCAAATGTTTTAGCAGTTAATTTTTTCTCGTAGAGATCTAATTGATCTTTCGTTAAAATAATCGAATAAAAGGCTTTCCATATTTTCTAACGAGCCTAAATACTATTGAAGAGCCGGTGTAAATCCCCGTAACATTAAGTAAAACCCCAAAAACAGACCCAAAGACCAGAAAACCGACTACTGTGGTCACACGCTCCTGGGATAATTGGGATAACAACTTCGATAATTTTTGACCAACTATGCTAAAACCTTAGGGATTGAATAATATCAAGTTATCTCATCAAATAGACAACTGGAACGATTGATAACAGAATTGATAGGGCACCAAACACTTTTAACTTTTTTTCAAAAATATATAGAGATACCAAAGCTACTCGTAGCGTAAAGCCTCAATTGGATCTAATTTACTTGCTTTATTAGCCGGCAATAGACCGAAAATAATGCCTATCGCAGCTGAAAAAAGAATCGCAACCAATGCTACATCTAAAGAAACAGCAGCTCCTTTTAATTTCAGAGCACTTCCTAAAACGCCTACACAAAGTTGAGCTAGCAATAGACCCAGTAAACCTCCAATAACGGTCAGAACAATTGATTCTATCAAGAACTGCGCAAGGATTTTTAAACGAGTGGCTCCCAAAGCTTTTCGCAACCCAATTTCTCGTGTCCGTTCAGTAACAGAAACTAGCATGATATTCATCACTCCAATGCCACCAACGAGCAAAGAAATTCCTGCAATAGAACCAATAACTGTTGTCATAATCGCAAATTGAGTATCAATTTGCTTGATGAGTTTGCTATTATCCGGAATAGCGTATCGTCCATCTTTAACGTGAGATAGCTTAGTCAACATGTCTGCAGCAGCATTTCCTAAGACAAGGCTTTGACGAACATCACTCACGTGAATGTAAATAGAGCCGACCTCTTTAACATTAAACTCAGAAGCCACTTGTGTGTTAGCCATAATAGCACTACCCATTAAACCACCTGTGGTAATAGCAGATTGCTCGGTTTTATAAATTCCTATAACAAGGTAATCTTTATTGCCTAAACTCACAACTTTATTTAGCGCTTTTTCATAGTTGCCTTTTCCAAAGAGTTCATCTGATAAAACAGTATCTAATAGTATAATACGAGAAAAGTTTCGATAATCTTCTGGTTTAAGTGTCCGTCCTGCTACAATAGCATAATCTTTAACTTTGAAATAATCTTGGCTAACCCCTGTAATCGAGGTGTTTTTCACCTTCTTTTTTTCATAAGAAATGGTTGAGGAGGTACTATTAGTAAAATAATAAGAATCAATCCCTTTAATATCTCTAACAATTTGTTCTAACCACTCAGCTTTGACTTCTTGAGTGTTTTGGTGCGGATATAAGGAAGCATAAGAATCTTCTTCCTCATCATTTCCTTTGTAGTAAAGTTGAATCTCTTTTTGATTACTTGAAAAAGAGTCTGTAACACTTTTTTTCATCGCATTACCAAGCCCCATGATGATAACGACTGCTGATACCCCAATAATAATCCCTAGCATGGTCAAAATTGAGCGCATCTTATGCCCCCAGATAGAACTAAGAGCAAATTTCCAATTTTCCATTAATTATTTATCCTCCTAGTCAATTCTGACCCTTTTTGTTGTATCAGTTGTAATCTCACCATCACGGATAACAATTTTTCGAGTTGCAAAATCGGCAATTTCCGGCTCATGAGTAACCATAATGATTGTTTTCCCTTCCTTATTTAATTCTGTCAAAAGCTGCATAATTTGCTGACCTGTTTTAGTATCCAAGGCACCTGTTGGTTCATCTGCCAAAATAATAGAAGGATTATTCACCAAGGCACGTGCAATAGCTACTCTCTGTTTCTGTCCCCCTGATAATTCCGATGGCAACGACTGTATCATTTAAAGCAATTTGTGCTTTATTCACCTCTGATTGAGCATTCGCATAACTGTCATTTAAATCTTGTAATTGTTGCTTGTAACTGGCATTTTGCTGAGCTGACGGCTGAACTGTTGTCGTTGTTTCTTTCCCTGTTTCCTCATCTTTAGTGGTATCAGTTGTCGCTACAGGGACCCCGTAAGTTTTTAAATGATCAATCTGGCGACCAATTTTATTCAAATTGCGAACAGCTGTATCATAGGCTGCCTGAGGAACAGTTTTATTGTATTGAACCAATTGCTGTCCCTTGGTTACCTGATCTCCCACTTTGACAGTTACAGTTGCATTTGTCCCTTTGCTTGAATCAAAATAAATATATTCTTCCGAAAGTGCTTTGACAGTCCCCGAAAGCAATGTTGAAGAAGCTATACTGCCTTCAGTTACATTAACCAACGAGTACGGTTTTTTGACAGTACTAGCTGAAAGCTTATCCTGTTGCTGTTTCCACAAAATTCCTCCGATAACCACTAATGTTAGTACACTAATTCCAATGATAATACCGTTTGTTTTCTTTGACAGTCTAATCTTCCCTTTTTTAGACATTTCTGTCCCCCCTTTTTTGTACTACTTCCATAAGACAAGTATATGACCTTTTAAAACACTTGTCAAGAATTAGTTAATTTTTTATAAAACAGGTCATAAAGTCGATATCCCATTCTATTGTAACGCTTTTTGCTTGTCCCGCACAAACACTTTTGTAATAGTGACCAGATAAAAAGCCATTTTAAGTTTCCTTAAAAATGGCTTTAGGTTCTAAATTGCTTGTGTCGTAAAACCACGGCTTTCTAAAACTTTTAGCATGGCTTCGGCTGTGTCTAAGGCAGTGAATAAGGGCACTCCCTGTTCAATGGCTGAACGACGAATTATTTGTCCATCTTCATCTGCTGTTCGTTTGGTCCCAACAGTATTGACAATGGCTTGAACATTTCCGTGACGAACAAGCGTTGGGATATCATTATCACTTTCACCTATCTTTCCAACGAAATGAGTAACAAGTCCTTGTTCCTCAAAATACCTTGCCGTTCCTTCCGTCGCTAACACACGATAACCAATTTTGTCAAATCGTTCAGCTAATTTCAAAGCTTCAGACTTGGTATCATCAGCTATCGTAAACACAATATTGCCAAACTCTGGAAGATGGAAGTAACTAGCTTCAAATGCTTTATAAAGAGCTTTTTCAAGCGTTATATCTGTTCCCATTACTTCACCTGTTGACTTCATCTCTGGTCCTAAAAGACTGTCAACCTTGGCCAATTTAGTGAATGAAAAAACCGGTGCTTTGACATGGACATTTGGACTTTCAGAATAAAGACCATCCTGATAACCTTGTTCTGCCAAAGATTTTCCTAAAATCAGATTTGTTGCCACCTGTGCCATTGGAATATTTGTTACCTTAGAAAGAAATGGCACGGTACGGCTAGCACGTGGGTTAACTTCAATCACATAAACCATTTCATCTTTGATGACAAATTGAATATTCATCATCCCGATACAGTTCAGTCCAATCGCCAGTCGCTTAGTGTATTCTGTAATCGTTTCTTGAACTTTCTTTGAAAGTCCTTGTGGGGGGTAAACCGCCATTGAGTCTCCTGAGTGAACCCCTGCACGTTCAATGTGTTCCATAATTCCGGGAATCAAAACGTCTTTGCCATCTGAAATAGCATCAACTTCACACTCATGACCAATGATATAGCTATCAATCAAGACGGGATGGTCAGGACTAGCTTTGACAGCTGTACGCATGTAAGAATGAAGATCTTCTTCATTTTCAACGATTTCCATCGCACGTCCACCAAGAACATATGACGGGCGAACCAAGACTGGAAAACCAATCTTACGAGCTGCTTCAACGGCTTCTTCTTCATTAATCACTGTATAGCCTAGCGGCTGTGGGATAGTCATTTCCTTAAGTGCTTGTTCAAAGAGATTTCGATCTTCGGCACGGGCAAGATCTGCAACCTGTGTCCCAAGAATAGTGACACCAGCATTTGACAAGCTTTCTGCTAGGTTAATCGCTGTTTGACCACCAAACTGGACAACCACACCTTTTGGCTGCTCCAATTCAATCACATTCATCACATCTTCAAAGGTTAGTGGTTCAAAATAGAGTTTATCTGAAACTGAAAAATCTGTCGAGACTGTTTCAGGATTTGAATTCATGATGATAGCTTCATAACCAACTGCTTGAATGGCTTTAACCGAGTGAACGGTTGCATAGTCAAATTCAACCCCTTGCCCGATACGGATTGGACCTGAACCAAGGACAATTATGGATTCTTTGTCGGACTTAATTGACTCATTTTCCCATTCATAAGTTGAGTAGAAATAGGGTGTTGCTGACTCGAATTCAGCAGCACAGGTATCAACCATCTTATAGACTGGGACAATCTGATTCTCAAGTCGAAAAGCACGCACCTCATCACTTGTCATCTTCCAAAGCTCTGCAATCTTACGGTCTGCAAATCCATTTCGTTTGGCATCTCGTAAAACAGTGACATCCTTGACGTTTGTTACAAGAGCCTGCTCGATTTCAAAGATATGAAGGAGTTTGTCTAGAAAGAACAGGTCAATCTTTGTTAGCTCTGCCATTTCTTCAATCGTATAACCGCGACGGATGGCTTCTGAAAGGTAGAAAAGACGATCATCTTGGGCTTTAACGATTTTTTCAATGAGGGCATCATCTGTTACCTCTACTAGTTCTGGCATTTCATTATGGTAAACACCAATCTCTAAAGAACGACAAGCTTTTAGCAAACTTTCTTCGATATTTCGACCGATAGCCATTACTTCACCAGTTGCCTTCATTTGCGTCCCAAGGTGACGTTCACCATGTTCAAATTTATCAAATGGAAAGCGTGGAATTTTAGCAACGACATAATCAAGAGCCGGCTCAAACATCGCATAGGTTGTCCCAGTAACGGGGTTAATCATCTCGTCAAGAGTCAAACCAACAGCAATTTTAGCCGCTAATTTTGCGATTGG
Source organism: Streptococcus castoreus DSM 17536 (assembly GCF_000425025.1). GTDB lineage: Bacteria > Bacillota > Bacilli > Lactobacillales > Streptococcaceae > Streptococcus > Streptococcus castoreus. Next base: position 35,450 of record NZ_AUKZ01000004.1, read on the forward strand.
GTAACCTGTTGCTTTTGAGGCGAGTGCTGATGAACGAGACACACGTGGATTGACTTCGATAACATAGTAATTAAAACTATGTGGATCAAGGGCCAGTTGAACATTGCAGCCGCCCTCAATTTTAAGGGCACGAATGATTTTCAAACTAGCGTCACGTAACATTTGATTTTCAATATCTGATAACGTTTGTGTTGGAGCGAAAACGATTGAGTCTCCTGTGTGGATACCAACTGGATCAAAGTTTTCCATATTACAAACAACAAGGGCATTGTCAGCCGCATCACGCATGACTTCATATTCAATTTCCTTGAAACCAGCGATTGAGCGTTCAATCAAGCATTGTGTTACTGGGGATAATTTCAAACCATTTTCAGTAATCTCACACAATTCTTGCTCATTAGCACACATCCCACCACCAGTACCGCCTAGGGTAAAGGCTGGACGGACAATGACTGGATAGCCAATAGCTGATGCAAAGGCAACCGCCTCTTCAACCGTATTAACAATTTCAGATTCTGGAATTGGTTGATCAAGTTCTTTCATTAATTGCTTGAAAAGATCCCGATCTTCGGCCCGATCAATAGCTGATAATGTTGTCCCAAGGAGTTCAACACCAAGTTCACCAAGAATACCCGCTTTTGACAATTCCATTGCCATATTAAGACCAGTTTGACCGCCAAGTGTTGGTAACAAGGCATCTGGGCGTTCTTTTCGTAGAATGCGTGTCACAAATTCAATGGTAATTGGCTCAATATAAACCTTATCTGCAATTTCCTTATCTGTCATTATCGTTGCTGGATTTGAATTGACAAGAACAACACGATAGCCTTCTTCTTTCAAAGCAAGACAAGCCTGAGTTCCTGCATAGTCAAATTCAGCAGCCTGACCAATGATAATCGGACCCGACCCAATAACCATGATTTTTTTAATATCTTTTCTTTTTGGCATACTTAAGATATGAAAGGCGACCAGAGAACTCTCAAACTAAGGAAACCAACAAATACTTACGTCCCAGCAAGTGACCTAAATTCTGAGATTTTCGTCGTGTTCTATTTTGAACGCCCCTTCTTTCCCCTTTCTTTATTCGCTACCTCACTGGGTAACATGAAATCATTTCTGATGATTTTTTAACAAAAAGTATTGTTTTTACTAGCAATTAATACATAAAATCATTGACTCTCTAGGATTCACAATTTCAAACTAAACCATGACTCGAAGTCTTATAAGGACAGACAAATCGTTTCCATTGACTTTTTCTTGAGTGATCGCCATACAAATTGCTCCATTGGACAAGAAGTCCACTAACTCGTTTACTTTAGTGGTGGTGGTTTATCTCTTGTTTTCGCTGCCAAGCATCAATCATTTCCAAAAATTCATCAAATAGGTAACTGGCATCATGTGGTCCAGGGGCAGCATCTGGATGGAATTGGACAGAAAAGGCTGGGAGTTCTCTATGCCTAACCCCTTCTACAGTTTTATCATTAATTTCTTCGTGGGTAACCAATAAACTATCAGGTAAACTCTCACGCTCCACAGCATAACCATGATTTTGACTTGTAAAATCAATGCGTCCAGTCGCTATTTCTTTTACTGCATGATTGAAACCACGATGACCAAAAGGCATTTTGAAGGCTCTAGCCCCATTCGCTAAGCTAAAGAGTTGATGCCCCATACAGATTCCAAAAATAGGAATTCTACCTTGAACACCACGGATCATGTCTAAAGCTTCTGGCAAATCTTTTGGATTTCCTGGTCCATTTGAAAGCAGTAAGCCATCCGGATTTAACTGAAAGATTTCCTCTGCCGTTACATTGAAAGGAACCACCGTAACGTTACATTGCCTTTTTGAAAGTTCTCTTAAAATGGAATGTTTTAAACCCAAATCCACTAATACAATATTTTTTCCAATCCCTGGTGCTGGGTAAGCTGTCTTGGTTGAGACCTGTTCAATAGCATTGCTTGGTAGGACTGTCGCACGAAGCTGATCTTTTAAATGCTCAATCGTATCCCCATCATCAGCCAGTGTTGCTTTCATGGTCCCGTGTTGCCGAATCATTTTAGTTAATGCTCTCGTGTCAATACCTGAAATTCCTGGAATGCCTTTATTTTTCAAAAATTCATCCAAAGTCATTTGTTGGCGCCAATTGCTTGCGCGTCTGCTCACCTCAGATACAACAATGCCTCTACAAGTTGGTGTAATAGATTCATAATCGTCACGATTGATGCCATAATTTCCAATAAGAGGGTAAGTAAATGTTAAAATTTGCCCATTATAAGATTGGTCAGTGATTGATTCTTGATAGCCTGTCATTCCTGTATTAAAAACAATTTCACCCGTAACATCTTTATCTGCACCAAAAGGGCGTCCTTCAAAAACAGTGCCATCTTCCAAAATAAGTAATCGTTTTGTCATTTCAACACCTTCCAACACGTTTTAAAACGTGTTTGACTATTTTTCACTTCTCCCATTAAGAATGGCTTCAATAATTGCCATACGAACAAAGACACCATTTGCCATCTGGGTCACAATTCTCGCTTTAGGAGCTTCTACCAAACTATCTGCAATTTCAACGTCACGATTGACTGGAGCTGGATGCATAATAATGGCTGACGCTTTTAAAGACTTGTAGCGCTCTTTTGTCAAACCAAACTGCCTATGGTAAGCTTCTTTTGAAAAACTTTGACGCCCATCATGACGTTCATGTTGAACACGAAGAAGCATCAAAACATCCAATTCATCAATAATCTGATCAATAGCAACATAAGTCCCATAATCATCAAATTCTGACGCATACCATTCTTCAGGGCCATAAAAATACAACTCTGCTCCTAGCCTTTTTAAAATTTGCATATTGGATTTTGCCACACGAGAATGGGTCAAATCCCCGGCAATGGCAATTTTCAATCCTTCAAATTTCCCAAATTCTTCATAAATAGTTAACAAATCAAGCAAACATTGACTTGGGTGTTGACCAGAACCATCACCACCATTCACAATAGAAGCCGTAACCGTTGGACTCTCCACCAATTCTTTATAGTATTCATCTTCTGGATGACGAATCACACAAATTTCTGTTCCAAGAGCACTCATGGTCAAAACCGTATCATAAAGTGTTTCACCTTTATTAACAGCACTTGTATCAGTATTAAAATCAAGAACGGTTAAACCAAGTTTCTTCTCAGCGACTTCAAATGATTTGTGCGTTCGGGTTGAATTTTCAAAAAATAAATTGGCGACAAAATGCTTTTTATTATCTGAAAGAGTGACCTTACCTGCCTTATATTCTGAACCACGACTGAGAAGCCCTAAAACGTCTTCATTCGTCAGCTGTTCCATGGAAACTAAATTTTTGAGTGCAACACGATGATTTACGACTGACATGATTATCCCCTTTATCAATAACTAATGACAACTAAACAAGTAAATGAATGACTTATTACTTTTCCGGAAGAACTTGATACAAGATAATTCCAAGAAGTGTTGCAAAGGCAACACCTGAAATTTGAAGCCCATTCACTTGAAGCATAAGTCCTCCAATTCCAGACACCAAAATGACACTGGCAATTAACAAATTTTTCTTATTATCCATATCAACTTTAGCTTCAATCAGGATTTTCAACCCACTGGAAGCAATAACACCAAACAATGCCACTGATATCCCACCAATCACTGGCGTTGGAATGGATTGGATCAGTGCTGATACTTTACCAACAAAGCTTAGAAGAGCTGCAATAACCGCCGCACCGGCAATAACATAAACTGAGAATATTTTATTTAAAGCCATCACACCAATATTTTCACCGTAAGAGGTTACTGGCGGAGCACCTAAGAAACCGGCAATCATTTGAGCAAAACCATCACCCATTAGTGTTTTTTCAAGACCAGGATCCTTGAAATAATCCCTTTTGGTAAGGCTATTTAAAACCATGATATGCCCAAAATGTTCTGTCATTGTGACAAAAGCAATCGGTGCCATTGTTAAGATTGCACTGGGATAGAATTTAAAACTATAAGTCAGAAAAGGCATTTCTACTGCTGGAATACTGAACCATTCGGCTTGTGCCACATTCGTAAAATTGATAATTTCCTGTCCCGTTATCATCCCAACAAATAGTGCAAAGAGGTAACCAATCAACAATCCTAGTAAGATTGGAATAATAGCTACAATCCCTTTCCCATAGATATTGAAGAAAATGACTGATAATAAGGTAACCAAACCAATGACAACGTAGATTAGGTTATATTTTCCGTCCTTTAGCATGACATCATTAACAGCTGTCGAAGCAAGGCTAAGACCAATAACCATAACAATCGGACCAACAACAACTGGTGGCAGAATTTTATCAATCCATTCATTACCAATAGTTTTTACAACAAGAGCAACAATCAAGTAAACCAAGCCACCTGTGACTGCACCCTGTGCGACTGCACCAATGCCATCTGTTTTCATTAACATTTGCATAGCGGCAATATAAGCAAAACTTGATCCCATGTAAGCCGGAATTTTAAACTTGGTCACTGACAAATGGGCTAGAGTTCCTAAACCACTTGACAATAAGGCGACTGATGGATCAATTCCAACTAAAATTGGGACAAGGACAGTCGCCCCAAACATCGCAAATAAGTGCTGGAACGACAAACCAATTAAAATACCTGCTTTTGGCATTTCTTCCACATCATAAATAACATCTTTCACAAAACAACCTCTTTCTTATGTTGGATCAACAATGCTAACACGGTCTTGACCATCAATTTCGACAACCTCAACGACAATTTCTTCCACACTACTGGTTGGGATATTTTTTCCAACATAATCTGCGCGAATCGGCAATTCACGATGACCACGGTCAATCAAGACCGCTAAACTAACACGAGCAGGACGCCCTAAACTAACCAAATTATCAATAGCTGCGCGAATGGTTCGTCCTGTGTAAAGCACATCATCTACCAAGATAACATCTTTACCAGTAATATCAACCGGCATAGTCGTTGTGTCTTCTTCAACTTTCATATCATCCCTAAAAGGCTTAATATCTAATTCCCCGATCGGTAAATTTAAACCTTCTAACTGTTGCAATCGTTCTTGAATACGACGGGCTAGAAATACTCCACGAGTCTTGATACCTGCCAAAACCACATTGTCTAGCTGCTTGTTACGCTCAATGATCTCATAAGTAATACGTGTCATAGCACGTTTCATGGTGACATCATCTACAATTTCTTTAGACTTCATGTAAAACCTCCTCAAAATGTCAAAATAAAAAATCTCCCTGATAACAAGGAGATTCAACAAAACATAGCACAATGACATGATGTGCATTTCTTCAGATGGGTCTCCTTGACAGCCTCACAGGACCGTTTTAAAGGAATATTTTATTTCTACCAGTATAGCAAAAACACCCTCCAAAGACAAGTATTTTTTTAGAAAATACATCCTGAGACCTATTGTTTTTGTATCATGACAATAGTACAATAAAACCAATTATTAAAGTGATGAAAGCGAGAGACTTTTATGCAACTTAAAACATATCAACCAAACCACAAGCAGCTAATCCAACTAATCACAGGATTTGGTATCATCTTGTCATTGCTATTCTTCGTTTACTTTCAACAACATCCAAATTTCTTTACGGTCGGTGGGATCTTCCAATCCTACTTGATTAAACTTGGAATTCTAGCCCCCTGCCTATTTATCTTAATTCAGATGATACAGGTTGTTTACCCTGTTATTCCAGGTGGATTGACTTGCGTTTTAGGACATGTGGTCTTTGGTCCTTTTATGGGATTGGTTTACAATACGATTGGTATTTTCATCGGTTCACTCCTTAGCTTTTTATTGGCTAGAAAATATGGTGAACAGTTTGCCAAAGCTTTTGTTTCTAGTAAAACTTACGATAAATACATCCCTTACTTAAACAAAGGAAACTATTTTGAACGTTTCCTTGCAATTGCCTTTATTCTGCCAGGTTTTCCCGATGATTTTCTTTGTATGGTAGCCGGTTTAGGAAAAATGTCTCTGCGCAAGTTCATCATTATTTTCCTTCTTACAAAACCAATCACACTTTATATCTATACTATTCTCACTTACCAAGGCATTCAATTTGTTGGCCAAGTGCTTCAATTCTGATTAAGATAATCATTTACCATCAATCATGACACTTGACCACCTCTTCCTTACAATTCCCTTTTTCACCACGCTTTTAGAGACTCAAAATGAGGTAGAAACAACTTGTTCTTCCTCATTTATCGTTTTTGTCTTAATTGTTGCAATGTTTTTTGAAAAAGATCAGGTGCTTCAACCGTAAAAACCATTTCTTCACCTGTTTTTGGATGTGTTAACCCCAAGGTCTGAGCATGAAGAAACTGCCCATGACCAAACAAGGTTTTACGCGGTCCGTATAAGGGATCTCCTGCTACAGGGTGACCAATATAAGCCATATGGACACGAATCTGGTGGGTACGCCCCGTCTCAAGTTGTAATTCTACCAAAGTGTAATCACCAAAACGTTCCAAAACCGTAAAACGAGTTGTGGCTTCTTTTCCTTTTGCAGTGACAGCTTGTTTTTTACGGTCTTTCTCACTGCGACCAATCGGCGCCTCAATAAGACCACGGTCATTTGGTAAATTTCCATGAACAATGGCCAGATATTTTCGTAGCGACTTTTTAGCTTTTAATTCTTCTGCTAGAATTTTGTGAGCCACGTTGGTTTTAGCCACCATCAAAAGACCTGAAGTATCCTTATCAATACGGTGAACAATTCCTGGACGGACAACACCATTTATTGATGACAAATCTTTAACATGGAACATAAGAGCATTGACCATGGTTTCAGAAGGATGTCCTGCTGATGGGTGAACAACCATCCCTTGGGGTTTATTAATAATAGCAAGAACATCGTCTTCATAGATAATATCCAAAGGAAGATCTTGAGCCTGGTATTCTAAAATCTCCTCTTTTGGGAGTTCAAAAGTGATCACATCACCTGCTTGAACAGTATATTTAGCTTTCTTTCGGGAACCATTAACTCTGACAAGATCTTGTTTAATCTGATCATTAGCCTGACGACGTGACAGGGGACTTAAATCAGCTAAAGTCTTATCCAAGCGCTGCCCCGATTCAACAACCTTAATTTCCATCATTCTCTTCTTTCCATAAACAGATGACTAGTACGATGACCCCAATAGTAAGATAAGAATCTGCTACATTAAAAATTGCAAAATCGATAAAATCCAAATGAATCATATCAATAACGTAGGATAGACGTACACGGTCAATAAAATTTCCAATACCTCCTGCTATAATAAACATCAGTGCAAATTGTTTCCAAAATGACATTTGAGGATGTTTGATAGCATAATAAATGGCATAACCAATCACTAAAACAGTCATTAAAACAAAGAACCATTTCTGATTTTGTAATATTGAAAAAGCTGCTCCACTATTCCGTAAATAGGTTAAACTAACAAAACCTGGGATAAACGCTTTAATGTCTCCCAATGGGATATGTGAAACAATCCAAAATTTGCTTAGTTGGTCTAAAATAATAAAAAATGCACAGCCAAGACTAAAAACGATTTTTTTCACGCTAAAGCTTTCCTTCTTTCTTCAAAATAGTCTTTTAATATGGTCACAAAAGTCAACCCAGCAACCGATAAATGCTTATCTTTTCGCTTAACATAGATCATCTGATTATCAATATGGTCAACAAGAGGAATGACTTTAATGCCATTAACACTTCGCTGATCAAGGAATCCTGACCCCGTTGCAAAAGCATCCGTTCTTTCTAAAATACCATTTAAGGTTGCCCTATCAGACACATTGTAAATATGAGGGCATTCACTTGTATCTACAAAATTTTCAGAATAGTATAAGTATTCATCTTTTTCTTGTGTGAATCTCACCACAGGCAAGTGTTGAATGTCTTTTAAATAGAGAACATCCCGATCTGCCAGTGGATGCGTCTTAGAAAGATAGATATGAGTCGTAAAAGGAAGTAATGAGACATATTCTAAACCTAATTTATCCATCCGTTGGAAAAGCCCTTTTTGATTTTCTGCATTAAGATAAATAATCCCGATTTCACTATTTCCTTGTGCTACCTCATCCAAAATTTGAATAGTTGTTGATTCAAAAATACGAAAAACACGATGACCACCATATTGTTTGGAAAAGGCTGTGATTAAAGGAGGAAGAAAATCGTAATGTTGACTGGCAATTGAAAATTCATTTTGGTTTAAATCAGACTGTGAAAATGCTCTCTCAAATGAATCAAAACATTTAACTACCTCTAAAGCTTTTTCGTAAAATATAAGTCCCTGACTCGTCAAAACCGTTCCTGAAGTGGTTCGATTAAAAATTTGAAACCCAAGTTCTGTCTCTAGATCCTTAACAGAAACCGAAAGACTTGGTTGACTAACAAATAATTTGGAGGCAGCTTCGCGAAAAGTCCCATTATTTGCAATAGCAACCACGTAACGTAATTGTTGAATATTCATTGCTTCCCTTTCTAAATCTAGTACCACTAATTATAACATAAAGCTACTGTTACAACATCTTCTAACCTCCTTTTATGACTTAAAGCGTTTCTTCTGGATACTGTTTTATCATAAAATGGTCAAAAGACACAACAAGTAAATTGCTAATGGTATAGAATCTGATAATTAACATATTCACAGAAACAAAACCACCCCTATGAACTGGCAGTTCCCTAGCAAAAACCACTTTCCCGAGCTGGTACTAACACACCAAGGTTCGTTTTTCTTATTTGGTTCACCTGTAAACGGATCAACTACCTAAAATAATGTGAGTTGGTCTGCTATCTGTTTTCTTATAATTGATTTTGAATATATTCAGCTATCCCTTTTTGGTTTCTACCAACTGTGTCTACATAGTATCCTGTACCAAAATTTTCGATTGGCATATTTATCAAATATCATCAAGGCACTCTTATATTTCAAGTACCCCATGAAATCGGAAATCAAACATTTTGGTGGAATCAATACAAGCATATGAACACGATCTAGCATCATGTGTCCTTCAATAATTCCCACACCCTTGTATTTTGATATAGATGGCGAAAAATTTTAATGAGTTCTTTTCCTATTTTTATAATAAATGGATTTTCTACCGTACTTTGGTGTAAAAACGATAGGATATTGGCATATCCATTTGGTATGTGACAAACTGTAACTGGTTTTAGCCACTATGACTTTTGTTTTTTTCTTCGTGAAAAACAGGCTTCAGGCAAGCCATAAAAAACAGGCTTCCCGAAACCTCGGAAAGCCTTATGTGATGCGATATTAATAATTATTTAGCTACGGGGTAAACAGAAACTTGTTTTTTATCGCGCCCTTTACGTTCAAAACGTACAACACCTTCAACTTTAGCAAAAAGGGTGTCATCTCCACCACGGCCTACGTTTACACCTGGGTAGATATGAGTTCCACGTTGACGGTAAAGAATTGATCCACCTAAAACAGTTTGACCATCAGCTGCTTTGGCACCAAGGCGTTTAGCTTGTGAGTCACGTCCGTTTGATGTAGAACCTCCACCTTTTTTGTGAGCGAAAAGTTGCAAGTTAGCAAGATTCATTTTTAACATAATGTTGTTTCCTCTCTTAAAATAAATTTAGATGACCTTTGTTTGGACAAATTTTGAAGAATTTTCAGCCAAATTAGTCATTCCTAGAAGAAAAGATTCAAACAATAGTTGAACTTTCTCCTTGTTGTCATGCGGCGGTATGGAAATAGCCATATACCCACCTTCAACCTCATTAAGATTTACTGCTGCTTGGCAATTTGCTAATACCTCAAGAGAATTAACAAAGTTAATCGCTAGTGTACTAACAGAAGCACAAACAATATCAAAGCCATGTTTACCACTACCAGCATGCCCTGTCAGTATAACACTGCTCAGTTGACCATCTTTTTGGCGAGTGAAAATTGCTTTAATCATAGGCTAGTAAATTATGCGTTGATAGTGTTGATGACAACTTTAGTATAAGGTTGACGATGACCTTGTTTACGGTGGCTACCTTTTTTAGGCTTGTATTTGAAAGTTACGACTTTCTTTTGTTTTCCTTGTTTTTCAACAGTTCCAACGACAGTAGCTCCTTCAACAACTGGAGTACCAACTACAGTTTTGTCACCACCGACAAGAACAACTTCGTTAAAAGTAACTTCTGCGCCAGCTTCAGCGTCAATTTTCTCAACGTAGATTGCTTGACCTACTTCAACTTTAACTTGTTTTCCACCAGTTTTGATGATTGCGTATGTGCTCATGATGCACCTCCTATAAAATTTTTGGTTGAGGTTTCCCTCTGTGAAGACTCGCCTGGAATCGTGAGACCTCGTCTACTTGAAAACGATTTTCGTGCGGTTGCACAGGATGTGCACTTAGTCAACGTTACTATTTTAGCACTCTTACTCTTTTTTATCAAGGAAAATAGTTTTATTTGTGTTTAAATCTTATCATTTCTTAAATTATTCTTGGTTGCTATAGTCTTATAAACTAGAACCCCTAAGAGTCAAGTCTGTTCCTAATCTTGTCATAGTAATGCTATTTCCAGGATGGATCAATTGCTTATTGAGAACATCAACAGAAGTGATTCCCATTTCCTCAGTATAAACAGTAATACTTGATAAAGGAGGGAAAACTTGTCTTCACTAGTAGACAGACTCTCATCTTTATTGAGAACTCTTGAGATGGTTGCCTGTGAGACTAAATTAATTTAATTGAATTGGAGAGCATATAAACTATATATGGAGAATACGTTTTTCTAGCAGCTATTATCCTAAGAAAACTCCCCTCATAGGTTTTAGTAAATTTTTGTTTTTTCACTGTCCACTATAAGGAGAATATATCAGTCCAAGATGGGCTTTTTCTTCAATCTAACGCCTCTAAAAGGGGGTTTTTATTAATAATTGGTTTCATCTTATAAAAACAAGTCAGTCAAAAATTTTCCTTCAGGTGACCACCTTTTAAATTTGTCGGTTAGATTCCTATAGCAAGTCATCACGGAACTACCACTTTACATTGACCAACTCATTGACTTCTCGATAAGCAATGGCTACTTTTTCTTGGGTTTCAGCATCAATCTTATCATAGTATTTGCCACCTTTAATAAAATCCTCTAAAACTATCGTTCGATAATTGTAAAGATCAAATCCTTCGCTGCTATATGTCCCTTTTGCCTTGGCAAGTACCATCGTTGGGTGTGCCTTAACTGTTTTGATAGTTGTTTTCTCTCCTTTCTTTTCAAAGGTCAAATCCATAAGTAAACCACGTTCGGTCCAAATATCATCTACGGTTTCAAGACGCTGATTTGAAATAAAATTCCCCATAGAGTAAATAATAAATTTCTTTTCTTTATCTTTTATAATGGTCTCTGAGGGTTCAATAACATGGGGGTGTCCACCAAGAACCACATCGGCTCCCCACTCAATCATTTTGCGGTAGAGGTCTTTTTGCTCTTGTGTTGGTTCTAAAGCATATTCTGTCCCCATTTGTGGCATTACAATGGTCACATCCGCTTTTTTCTCAGCTAGTTGAATCTCTTTTTTTATTTTTGCTTCATCTAAATCAGACAGGTGCTTTTCATATTCTTCTTGGCTAAGGGTTTCTTCCATCCCATTATAACCATAAGAGTAACCTAAGATCGCAATCTTAATCCCATTTACTTTTTTGATTAAAAAGGGTTCTTTTGAGCGATCCTTATCGTAAATACCAATGCTATCGATGCCTAACTTGGCAAAAACCTTTTTAGTATTGAGCGCCCCTTCTAGTCTAGAATCTAAAATATGATTGTGTGCTAAATCAACCACATCATAACCTGTATTTTTAATAGCCGTTGCAATTGCTTCTGGAGCATTAAATAAAGGGTAACCAGCTAAGGGATACTCTGAACTAATAGTTCCCTCATAATCTCCAATAGCTAAATCAGCACTGCGAATCCAATCTTTAACATATTCAAAATAAGGAGTGAAATCATAAGTATCATCTGGTTTTTTAGCACTCATATAAAGAATATCATGAATTAAAATATCACCATTAGCCACAACACGCGCTGTTTTTACTGGTTGCTCAACTTTCGATTTCGAAGTGATTTCATTTTTTTGAAAACCAAGTAAATCATAGATAAAGCCAAAAATTAAGAGTGCAGTAATAACGGTCACAGCCGCTAAAATGGTTTTTTTATATGGAATATCTTTAGTCAAGACGCAACCTCCTTTTCTCACCTTAATTATAGCATCTTGGCTAAAAATTTTCTTTGTTAATTAGCAAAAAGCAGGACAAAGGCAGAAAGCAAATTTTTTAAAATATTTCAGAAGTACATGAGGACATTCCACAATAGCAAAAATTAAATCTCTTATTTGCAGACAGTAGGGGTCTCTTAGATTAATTTGAGACTTGAAATGGAGAAATTACGGATGGAAGTCTTCTAATGCCCTTTTAAAATATGTAAAAGATCCGTTTTGGCATTTTCATAACTTTTTCAGTAGATGATTTTCTTCATACGTTTGATGTGAACAAAAAGCTACCAAGCCTGTAGGAAATGGTGCTATATTACTAGCTTTCTGTGACCCTTTTCTCCCATAGCTTGATCAATCAAAAAAGCCCTAATAAGAGCTTTTGAACATTTGTCAGCGTTGACTACTAGTAATGCTTTGTTACAATACATCATCAATGAGATTTTCAACATCATCATTGATGACTTCTGGTGTGATTTCTGTTACAACAATGCCTGCTACTGCACGTTTCACAAGACCTGCAACATCAAAGCGTTCTTCATATTTTTCGACATTGCTTAATTTAGGATTTGTTTTCGGGCGGTCTGGTGCAAAAATAGTACAGCAATCCTCAAACGGTTGAATAGAAATGTCAAATGTATCAATAGTTTGTGCCATTTCAATAATTTCAAGTTTATCCATGGTAACAACTGGTCTAATTACTGGAGTTGTGGTAACTGCATTGATGGCTTGCATACTTTCTAGAGTCTGACTGGCAACCTGACCAAGACTTTCACCATTAATAATGACAAGTCCTTTACGCTGATCACGGATAGCATCTGTGATACGCATCATAAAACGACGAGTCAAGGTCATCAAGTAGGCTTCTGGTGCCTTATTTTTGATTTCCTCTTGAATTTCGGTAAAAGGAACTTCAATAAATTGAATATTCCCTCCGAAACGAGTTAAGCGACGAGTTAATTCTTGTGCTTTCTGTAAAGCACCTGGGCTTGTGTAAGGAGGACTAGCAAAATGCACAGCTTCAATCTCAAGGCCCCGTTTCAAAGCCAAATACCCAGCAACTGGTGAATCAATACCGCCAGATAGCATTAACATCCCTTTGCCTGAGGTTCCCACTGGCAGACCACCTGCTCCTTTTATTTCCTCGTAAGAAATATAAGCAGCTTCTTCACGAATTTCTACTTTAAGAGTGATGTCAGGATTTTTCATCTGCGCCTGAATATTAGGCAAAACCTCAAATACTGCTCCACCAAGAAGACGGTTTAAATCACAGCTATCAAGTTCAAACTGATGATCACTACGCTTACTAGCAATTTTAAAGGTCAAGCCCTCGTGATACAGAGACTTCATGATATTCTGAACTGCCAAAACCAAAAGAGGTACGTCTTTTTCTAACTTATAAACAGGGGATAATGCTTGGATTCCAAAAACAAGTTTTAACGCTTCCACAACAGGCTGATAGTCTGTGCCATTCAGATAGACATGAGTTCTATCACGGTCTGAGCGGACAGTGATTGCTGGAAAAGGAACTAAAACATCTTGAATATTCCTTTTAAGTTTATTGATGAATCGCATGCGATTCTTTCCTTTGGTTGATAATTCCCCATGGCGAACCATAATTTCTGAATAGTTCATTTTAACTAATATTACCTGACTTTCTGTGTTTTCTCATAAATTTGTTTAAATATGGTCAAAAATTGCTCTACCTGCCCCATATCATTGTCATCATTCAAACTAATACGGACTGCCATTTGAGCCGTTTTCACAGGGACCCCCATAGCAATTAAAGTTCCGGCAGGCTTTCCTACTTTGGATGAGCAGGCACTCGTTGTGGAAATATAAATCTCGTGTGTCTCAAAAGCATGGACAAGGACTTCACCTCGAACCCCTTTGATTCCAAAAGTGATAATATTTGGAGCAAAGTTTTCTTGTTCAGAAAAAAGAGTAACATCTTGATAGTTTTGTAGAGCCTGATGCATCACATCTCTCATGGCTCTCATTTTAGAAAGAGCTTTTTCCTGCTTTTCTGTAACCATTCTTAAAGCTTTAGCCATACTAGCAATAGCTGCTACATTTTCGGTGGTAGAACGCAGATCCTTTTCTTGACCACCACCAGTTAATAAAGGACTAATCCGTTTTCCTGATTTTTTATAAAGGAAACCTACACCACGAACCGCATGAAATTTATGCCCAGAAAACGAAGCGAAATCTACACGCTCTGTTAAGTAATCACTTGTAGGAATTTTTCCAATAGCTTGAACTGCATCGACATGAAATGAAACGGTTGGCTTATCTGCTATCAAGTCTGAGATGGCTCTTATTGGCTGAATCGAACCAATTTCATTATTAACAGCCATCACTGAAATCAAGATGGTATCCGGTCGAATTAAATCACCTAATTGCTCTACATCAATTATACCACGTGATGTCACTGGAGCATAAGAAACAGAAAATCCTTGCTTAGCCAGCCATTTGGCACTTTCCTTTACCGCAGGGTGCTCTATCTCTGAAATGATAATATGCTTCCCAAAACTTGCTTTCTCAAAAGCAAGTCCTTTAATAGCCCAGTTATCACTTTCTGTTCCACCAGATGTAAAAAAGATTTCCTCTGGTCTAACCCCTATCAGTCCTGCAATTTGCTGACGAGAAGCCTCTAAAATTCGACTCGCATTAGTCCCTAGGTGATGTAGACTTGAGGGATTTCCATATATTTTACGAGCTACTTCTTGATAGGTTCTAAGAACCTCATTATAAGGTACGGTTGTGGCAGCGTTATCAAAATAAATCATGTGTCACCTTCGCTTTTACTCAATACTTCATTGTATCATAAAATCACTTAAAATATCAAAATAAGAACTAATCAACAGCGACAAATGCAACTGGAAAATTTATGTTATCCTTTTCAGACAACATCCGTTTTCAAAATACTGTCACAATGGGGTGCTAAACAGATTTACTTCCTTCTAGTAAACTGGTAATTAAGATAAAAAAAGCCTCTAAAGGAAACCTTTTTCTAACGATAATTATTCTTTCACACAGTTGGTGTGATTAGGCAATAAGACTTCCTTGTCCTTGACATAAGGTAAACCATTGACTTCACTTTTTTTCTAGATTATACTGATAGATGAAGCCTCAAGGACCTTCGTGGCTAATTATAGGTCTCACCAATCCTTGCTATGCTTATTGTCACAACGATTTAAAGGAGAGAGTCATGTCATCAAACTATTCACGCCAACAGAAATCTAGTAAGTCTGGAGGAGTCCCTACCAAACATATTAAAACTGGTTTTACTGCCCTTCAAAAGTTTATTGCTCTTATCGGTAGCATTCTTAGTATCATTGTTGCAACAATTACAATCACACGAACGCTACAACCATCGTCTGATTCAACATCTGGACATTCTTCCAAAGAATCGACCAGTACTGTCATTAAAGTCATCGAAAAAAATACATCACAAGGTGATCGATCACATACCGAATCCTCACGCACTGCTGATGAAAATAAACCAACAATTCCTTCTTCCACCACTCCTAGTGATGAAACGGCTGCTACTTCAACTTCTGAAATTCCAAAATCAACAAACTCTTCTCAACCAAATCATCAATCTGGTGCTGATGAAACAACTCCTAGTCTCTCAAAAACACCCTAAGTTAAAATAATGATTGGCGATATCATAACGACTTACTATTTTTAAGGTTAAGTCATTTTACTTACCCCAATTTCCATCTAGTTGGTCTAGCTAATCAATCATTTTCATTCAAAAATCGCTCATACCAGTAGCAAATTTTGCCAAACTGATATGAGCCTTTTTTCATAACCATAAAACACCAACCTACCTCATTGTGACAAATTCTTCTGCACCAGTTGGGTGGATAGCAACAGTATTATCAAAATCAGCTTTTGTTGCTCCCATTTTAATAGCAACGGCAAACCCCTGAATCATTTCGTCAACACCGTAACCGATACCATGTAAACCCACTATTTTTTCATTGTCACCAACTGTAACCAGCTTCATAAAACAGGGTTGACGATGTCTCGTTACCCCAGCAAACAAAGAGGTAAAACGAGATTGGTAAGTTTTAACAGCTTTCTGACCATATCTCTTGATCGCTTCTTCTTCAGATAGACCGATTGATCCGATAACTGGATGGCTAAAAATCACTGTCGCAACGTTTTGATAATCTAGCTTTGAGTCTGTTTTACCATTAAAAAGACGCTCCGACAAGCAACGTCCTGCAGCAACTGCTACTGGTGTTAGCGGTAACTTTCCATTGACATCACCAACCGCATAGATGCCCTCAACAGAAGTGTTTTCATAAGCATCTGTTTCAATGTAACCTTTCTCACTAATAGTAATACCCGTTTTTTCAAGCCCAAAACCTTCTAAACGAGGTTTGCGACCAATAGCCCAAATCAGTTGATCTACCTCAATTTGTTGACCATCCTTAAAATGAAGAGTCAATGACTGATCTTTATTTTGAATGACTTTTTCAATTTCTGAATGAGTGTGTAAGTATGGACCATTTGCACTCATTTCATCAACAAGAACTTCCACAATATCTCTATCGAATCTCCGAAGCGGTCTATCATAGCGAATGACCAAGTGAGTCTCTGAACCAAGTGCGTGTAAAATCCCTGAAAGTTCTACCGCAATATATCCCGCACCAACTACAGCTGTGCGTTTTGGAATAGTGTTCAAGGCAAAAAAACCATCTGAACTAATGCCAAGTTCGGCACCTTCAATATCTGGAAAAACAGGATAACCTCCCGTAGCAATCAAAATATGTGGTGCCGTATAATGCTGCCCAGCAATTTCCACAATACGGGGTCCTTTAAAACAGGCATAATCATAGATACGGTCAACACCATTTTGCTCAAAGCCACGTTCATAAGAGGCATGAATCCTATCAATATAAGCCTGACGATTCTTTTTTAAACGCTTAAAATCAAACTTGATATTTCCGACATGAAAACCATAATCCTCAGCGTAAGTCGTCATCATTTCGGCAAGCTGAGCACCATGCCACATTACCTTTTTAGGAACACAACCTAAATTAACACAAGTTCCCCCAATAGCTTTTCCTTCAGCTAACAGTACCTTTGCACCATGCATTGCCGCTCGATTAGCAGACGCAATTCCTGCACTTCCGCCACCGATAACAATATAATCGTAATGAATAACCATTCCTTTACCACCTTTAAACGAAACCTCAATAAGCTCTCAAAACAAATAGCCGTCACCTAAACCCTAGAACATCGGCTTAATCTTTTTTGACCCCACACTATCTATTTTATTTGACTATATCACAAATAACAGGGAGTCTCAAATCTCTGCTACGCCGATTAATCTCACAAAAAATGGCGTGTGACAACCTGTCACACAGCCCATTAGCTTTAGCAGTTAAGCATTCTTCTAATTAACCAAATCCTTCAAAGGTGCAAAAACGATGCGCTCAATATCACTAACATAAATTGAAAGAGCTTGTTGTGCTTCAAAATAAGTTTTCAATTGGTCATTAGCTTCCATTTTCTGGCTAAGATCTTGAATAGTACTCTGCTCTTCAGCAGTTGGCATCTGACCTGTTTGCATCATACCTTGAATCTTTTCTTGCATGGCGATAAATTCGTCAAATAACTGACTAGCAGTAGGATCTATTTTAATTGCTTCTTTCACTTCTAACACTTTTTGGTATTCTGGTAAGGCACGTAATGCCCTTTCTAGTTTGTTAGCATTGTCATAAATTTCTTGTGACATGAGATTCTCCTTATCTTTTGTAATAATGCTATCCTATCATAAAAACCGTTATCATGCTTTCTAAAACTGTTTCACATAGGTACAATAATCTAAGAACGCTTTTTGTAAATCAACCATTGTATCAGATGAAAATGTTTCTAAAATTTCCTGCGCAATAACAGTAGCCACCACACTTTCCATGACAATACCCGCAGCAGGCAAGGCCGTTGGATCTGAACGCTCCACTGTTGCTTTATAAGGTTCATGACTATCAATAGACACTGACATCAAGGGCTTATAAAGGGTGGGAATAGGTTTCATAACCCCTTTAATGACGATCGGTTGACCATTGGTTACCCCTCCTTCAAAGCCACCTAAATGATTCGTTTTACGACTATAGCCTTTATCAGCATTCCAAATAATTTCATCCATCACTTGTGATCCTTTTTGGTACCCCATTTCAAACCCTAAACCAAATTCAACACCTTTAAAGGCATTAATAGATAAAACAGCCTGTGCGAGTTTAGCATCCAATTTTCTATCCCATTGAACATAAGAGCCTAGCCCAGCCGGTAACCCCATAACCAAGGTTTCAATTACTCCACCTAAAGTATCACCCTCTTTTTTAATACGATCAATATAAGCTTTTATTTCTACTTCTTGCTTAGGGTTGACAATGGATAACTCTGATTGACGAGCCACTTTTTTCATTTCAGATAGAGACAGACCTTCAGGTACAGCAACCTCAATGCCACCAAAAACGAGAACATGATTTAGGGTTTCAATTCCTAAACTCGATAAAATCAATTTGGCTATGGCTCCTATAGCTACCCGCATAGTTGTTTCCCTAGCAGAGGAACGCTCCAAAGCATTTCGCAAATCGTCAAAACGGTATTTTATCCCCCCAACCAAATCAGCATGTCCTGGTCTAGGATGCTTGACACGTCGCTTTGATTTGAGTTCCTCCTCAATATCCTCAACAGCCATAACATCTAACCATTTCTGATGATCTCTATTAATAACTGTTAAAGTAATCGGTGCACCCGTTGTTTTCCCATGACGAACACCCGATGAAATAAAGACACGATCAGACTCAATTGTCATTCTAGCGCCCCGACCATAGCCCCCCTGACGACGCTTTAAGTCTTGATTAATAGTCTCTGTGGAAAGAGATAAACCTGCCGGAACACCTTCAATAATAGCTGTTAAAGACGGACCGTGGGATTCCCCTGCTGTCAAATATCGCACCTTATCTCCTTTTGTTTTCTCAAAATAAAGGAAAGACACTATTTCCGAATTCCCCCATGAAATAATGTCTCTTTACAATCATCACTCTTACGAATCTGCTTCTAAAACATCCATAATATGTTTCATATCGCCAAGCATCACCTGACCTGGCGCACTGGCTTGATCCAGTGAAACAAAGGTCCATGAAGAACCAACCACATCACCCGCTAAACGTGACAACCTTCCCAGTTTTCCCATTGACATCGTCGCAAACTCTTGCTCAGGATTAAGTGTTTTAAAACCTCTCGTATAATTCATCAAGTCTAAAACATCTTGCTCACTCTTTGGCATAACTGCAACCTTCACCACACGTGGTGCCAATTTTGTCATTTCGGAGAAAGATTCCATTAAGTTTTCAGGCGTCTCTTCAAAATTATGATAAGACAAAACAAGATTTGGAAAGTCTAACATTTCATGGAAAACAGCTGTATGACTAAAATACTCAAAATCAATATAATCGGGGTTGTAAATAGCGTTGATTTCCTTAATTAAATCGACATATTCCTGATCTGAAAGGGTAATATTCCCCCCCTCTTGGTCTGTGCGAAGGGTAAAGATAATTTCTCTGCCGGCAAATTTTTCAAAAATGGCTGGCGCTACTGAGACAATTTCTTCCTTAGGAAGGTAGTCTGCTCGCCATTCAATAAGATCAACATCTTCATATTTGGAAATATCAATGGCTTGAGCCTCTTCAAAATTTCTTGGCATGACTGGTGCTACAATTTTCATTCTCGTACCTTTATAGTAAATACCTTTAAATAATTACTTCTTTCATCTGCTTTATTTATAGTAAAGTCACTTGGAAGCTGCTGAAGGGTCATTGACTCAAAATGACGGCTTCCAAATCCTTTGATAATTTGCTTTTTAAACTGATTAACAGTCATATTGGCAGCATTTGTTGAAGCGATAATGGTTCCTTCAGGACTCAATATGTCCAGTGCCTCAGCGATTAGCTTGTGATAATCTTTGTGAACAGAAAATGTCTGTTTCTTGTTCCTAGCAAAACTTGGTGGATCTATAACAATCACGTCAAATGACAAATTTTTTCGCTTAGCATACTTGAAATATTCAAAAACATCCATCACCATAAAATGATGCGTGGCTAAGTCTAAATGATTCTGTTTAAAATGAGCGATAGATAACTCTCTAGAGCGCTTAGCCAAATCCACAGAAGTCGTTTCGATAGCACCGCCCATGGCAGCTGCTACTGAAAAAGCAGCCGTGTAAGAAAATAGATTCAACAAGGTTTTGCCAAGAGCTAAACCATCCACCAAAGCTTTTCTGGCATCGTGTTGATCCAAAAAAATCCCCGTCATCAAACCATCATTTAGGAAAACATGATAAGAAACCCCATTTTCTAAAATAGAGAAAGTCTCCTTTGCTTGTTCACCATACAAATGAGCAGATTCAAAATCTAGCCCCTTAAAACGAATCTTTTCATAGGCCCCTCTAATTTCAGGAAAAACCTCTTGAAAGGCAGCGACAATCAATTCTTTTTCTTGATAAACAAACGTATTATACCATGAAAAAACAGCATAATCCATATAAAGATCAATCGTCACCCCTCCAAAATGATCCCCTTCTTGATTAAAGAGACGGTAAGCATTTGTTAAATCTGACTGTGCAAATGCTTGCCTTTTTGCCTTAGCAGCTTTGAATAAGGTGACAAAATAAGAAACCGTTAACGATTCAAGAGAAGCTCCTAGATACCAGCCAACTCCCTTATTTTGTTTGGAAATGTAAGCTGTTCCAATGGAACGATTAGACCGACTTGTCAACTGAACCAGTTGGTCAGTTTCTTTTAAATTGGGAAAATCCCTTTCATCTAATAATTGTACCCCTGTTGCTAACTTTTTTTCGACAAAAGAATCAATATAGAGTTTATTCATAGTTTTTATTATATCAAAATCTTGTAAAAAATCCTACTAAATTTGAACTTATGACAAGCATTACCTCTATATTTTTGATATAATTTAATCTGAGATTTTATTTGGAGATTGTATCTTTAGGAAAAAATGATAAGGAAGTTCCTACTGTGAAAAAATTAAAAACACTTATCACAGGCTTTATCAATACAAGATTAGGATTCGTGATAACACTTCTCTTCTGTTATTGGCTAAAGACCTTGTGGGCATATCATACCGACTTTTCACTTGATTTGGGAAATCTATACCAAGTCTTTCTAACCATTATTAATCCAATCCCACTAGCGCTATTACTACTGGGATTTGCCCTTTATATAAAAAACACACGCACTTTTTACATCAGCTCTTGGGTTGCTTACATCATTCTCAACCTTCTGTTAATATCAAATTCTATTTACTACCGAGAATTTTCAGATTTTATTACTGTAAGTGCTATGTTAGCAAGTAGCAAGGTTTCAGCTGGTTTAGGAGATTCAGCTCTGAACCTCTTGCGAATTTGGGATATTATTTATATTCTTGATTTTATTGTCCTCATAGGTTTATCAGTGACAAAAAAAATCAGAAAAGACCAGCGACCTTTTAATAAACGAGCAGCCTTTGCCGTTACAGCACTCTCTTGTTTGTTTTTGTCGGTTAATCTCTTTTTAGCAGAGATTGACCGTCCTGAACTCCTCACCCGTGGTTTTTCAAACACTTATATCGTACGAGCACTTGGCTTGCCAGCCTTCACCTTATATAGTGGTAATCAAACCTATCAAGCTCAAAAAGAACGTAATGGTGCCACCGCTGAGGAATTGGTTAAGGTCAAGTCCTATGTTAAGCAACACTATGCTGCTCCTGATCCTCAGTATTTTGGAATTGGTAAAGGAAAAAACGTTTTTGTCATGCATCTAGAAAGTTTCCAACAATTCCTAATTGATTACAAATTAAAGGATGGCGATAAAGAGCATGAAGTAACACCTTTCATCAATTCTTTATATCATTCACATTCTACCTTAGCTTTTTCAAATTTTTTCCACCAAGTGAAAGCTGGAAAAACATCTGATGCTGAAACCATGATGGAAAATTCCCTATTTGGTTTGAATAGTGGTTCTTTCATGGTTAACTACGGAGGTGAAAATACGCAGTTTGCGACACCTAATATTCTAGCCCAAAATGGAGGATACACTAGCGCTGTCTTTCATGGAAATGTAGGAACTTTCTGGAATCGCAACAATGCCTACAAACAATGGGGGTACAATTACTTCTTTGATTCAAGTTACTTTTCAAAACAAACCGATAAAAATTCTTTCCAATATGGATTGAATGATAAATACATGTTCAAGGATTCTATTAAGTATCTTGAACAAATGCAACAGCCATTTTACACTAAATTCATTACCGTAAGTAACCACTATCCTTATACCAGTCTTAAAGGTGAGAGTAGTGAAGAAGGATTCCCGTTGGCCAAAACAAATGACGAAACCATTAATGGTTACTTTGCCACAGCTAATTATTTAGACTCTGCCTTAAAATCATTTTTTGATTATCTAAAAGCAACGGGTCTTTACGATAACTCAATCTTTATCCTATATGGCGATCATTATGGTATTTCTAATTCACGAAATGCTAGGCTCGCCAGTTTATTAAATAAGGACCCTGAAACGTGGTCAGAATATGATAATGCCATGCTTCAGCGTGTTCCTTATATGATTCATATTCCAGGCTATACGAATGGGGGTATTAAAGAAACATTTGGTGGCGAAATTGATGCCCTTCCTACTTTGTTACATATTCTTGGAATTGATACCAGTAATCTTGTTCAACTAGGTCAAGACCTTCTCTCACCACAAAATAGTCAAATTGTGGCACAAAGAACATCTGGTACTTATATGACCCCAGAATACACTAATTATAGCGGTCGTCTTTACAACACCCAAACAGGATTAGAAATCACCAACCCTGACGAGATAACCATAGCAAAGACAAAGGCAATCCGCACAGCGGTATCACAACAGTTAGCGGCAAGTGATGCGGTTCAAACAGGTGATCTCTTACGTTTTGACACTGATAATGGGCTAAAAGTTATTGATTCAAGTCAATTTATCTATACCAAACAATTAAAACAGATGAAAGCTATTGCTGCAAAACGAGGCTCACATTCGACGAGTCTCTATAGTAAAAACGGTAATAAATCAACCCAGAAACTCTTTAAAGCACCATCTTATCTTGAGTTAAACCCTAGGGAAATTGAGACATCTTCTTCTGACTCTAAAGAAGATAATCAAAAAAACAAAGAGTAAATCGTAAATATAAGCAAAAAGACCAGAACTGTATTGATCCTCATAGGTTAGATTTTTATCCAACCTATGAAATCCAGTACATCAATTCTAGTCTTTTTCTTATTTATCAAAATGGCTTTAAACAGTCAAATTTAAACGATTGCCTGTAACCTAAAAGGGATATGCCCCACAACAAGCAACAGGATTCATGTAAAAAATGAATCCTAACTTTATTTTTTTATTACACTTACTTTACCTACGATTAAACATTAGTTTAGACATAATTTAGAGGGCTTAAAAAAGGCTTAGAAGATGTCCCAAGCCCATTATTATCAGTTATTATTTGCCAAGTTTGGCTTTAGCTGCATCTGCAAGAGTCGCAAAAGCTGCTGCATCATTAACTGCTAAGTCAGCAAGCATTTTACGGTTTACTTCAATTTCAGCAAGTTTCAAGCCATGCATCAATTGTGAATATGACAAACCATTTATACGAGCTGCTGCGTTAATACGAGTAATCCACAATTTACGGAAATCACGTTTTTTCTGACGGCGATCACGGTATGCATAATAGTAAGAGTTCATTACTTGCTCTTTTGCAGTACGGAACAAGATATGTTTAGCTCCGTAGTAACCTTTAGCTAATTTTAAAATACGTTTACGACGTTTGCGTGATACAACGCCACCTTTAACACGTGCCATTAATAATTCTCCTTCAAATAATAGTTCTTATAATTCTAGTAAATGCCTACAAAACCTTCTCTTAAAGGCCAGTAACCATTGCTTTAATACGTTTGAAATCTCCTGAGCTTACCAAACCAGCTTTACGAAGATGACGACGTTGTTTTTTAGTTTTTCCGTGGAAACGGTGTGATGTGAAGGCACGGAAGCGTTTCAAACCACCTGAACCTGTACGTTTAAAACGTTTAGCTGATGCGCGGTGTGTTTTTTGTTTTGGCATTTTAGTATTCTCCTATTAAGATATAATAATTAAACGGTGACAATTACTTCTTGTCTGGAATTGGTGCAAGTTGCATAAACATTTGGCGTCCATCCATTTTTGCTCTTTGCTCAATAATAGCAATATCTTGAGTTGCTTCAGCAAAATCAGCTAGTACCTTAGCACCAATCTCCTTATGCGTAATCATACGTCCTTTAAAACGAATTGAAACTTTAACTTTATTCCCTTTTTCAAGGAACTTACGACCATTACGAAGTTTTGTTTCAAAGTCACCTTTGTCAATAACTGGACTGAGACGAACTTCTTTAACAGTCACAACGCTCTGTTTTTTGCGTTGTTCTTTTTGTTTCTTTTGATACTCAAATTTGAACTTTCCATAGTCCATAAGTTTGGCAACAGGAGGAACAGCTTGTGGCTGGATTAAAACCAAGTCTACGTTTGAAGCATCGGCTAGAGCTTGTGCTTCAAATAATGGCTTAATACCTAATTGTTCACCTTCAAGACCAACAAGACGAACTTCACGAACGCGAATTTCATCATTAATGAATAGATCCTTTTTAGCTATGATCTTCACCTCTTTATTTTTTTAGAGAAAAACAAAAGCAGACTTGATAAACCAAGCCCGCACATATACATCCCAAAGGATCTTAACATGTTGGGCCAGACAACCTAAGTCGTAAGGCGAGAAGTTCTCACTTCTGCTTTTCTCATTACTATCATTCTAGCATATGAGCTAATCCATGTCAATCACTTTCTCTGCTTTTTCCTGAATAAATTGCACAACACCCGAAATGTCAACTCCTGTCGTATCAAAAACCAAAGCATCCTCTGCTGCTTTTAAAGGAGAGACCTTACGATGACTATCCTTGTAGTCACGTGTTGCAATTTCTTCTTTTAAAGTATCAAAGTCTGTTTCGATTCCTTTTTCTAGGTTTTCTTTATAACGACGCTCTGCTCTCTCTTGAACTGAAGCCATTAAAAAGATTTTTAACTCTGCCTCTGGAAGAACAACTGTTCCAATATCACGACCATCCATGATGATGGCACCTGCTTTAGCGATCCGTCTTTGTTGCTTAACCAATTCTTCCCTAATCTCTGGTAAAGCAGACACCCAAGAAACATTATTAGTTATATCATGTTGTCTAATAGCTAAAGTAATATCTTGGTCTCCAAGGAAAACTTGCTGTGAACCGTCCGACAATTTCTTAAATGAAATAGGATGTTTTGCTAATTCATTTAAAATAAGATCAACTTGATCTTCTTGATAACCGTGTGTTAATGCAATGTAGGTTACTGAACGATACATGGCACCAGTGTCTAAATAGGTATAGCCAAGATTTTTAGCTACAATCTTGGCTACCGTACTTTTACCACTTGAAGCTGGTCCATCAATCGCAATTCTAATGGCTTTCATTCATCCCTCTTTTATTATTTAATGATGACTTGGTCTCCAGGATTGGCATACCAATACCCTTGAGTCATATGATCTGGATTGAGTGCTTGTAACTGTTCCACAGTAATACCAGCACGCGCTGCAATAGAAGCTGCTCCCTCTCCTGCTAGTACAGTGATAGTCTCCCCTTTCACCTCAGTTGACGTCTTTGTTTCGTCACTAGAAGGCGTGGTTTTTCCACTTGTTGAACTACTGGCTTTTATTTTTGAACTAGAAGCTTTTTTTACCTTTTTTGGGGTAGAAGCACCATAAAAACCTGTTGTTTCCGCTTGTTTGTCGCTGCCACTGTTTGATGTGTAGAAGAAAACAAAGAGAATAGCAACAATAATCACAAAAAAGATGCTTAATAAAGCTGTCAACCAAGGAGTACTAATTAGTGCCCCTCTAGACCTACGTGTTCTTGTTTCCCTATTATCATCGACAATTTGTTCTTCCCATGGTTCTTTAGCCATGACCTTCCCCCTTGTTAATTTAACAAAATCATATTAGAATATTACTATGAAAGTAACAATTATCCCTGAAAAATGCATCGCTTGCGGTCTATGCCAGACCTATTCCAACCTTTTTGATTACCATGATGATGGTATCGTCAAATTCTCAAATTCACTTGAAACTACCCAGACCATCACTCCTTTAGATAGGAATACTATCTCAGCAGTTAAATCCTGCCCGACTAAATCCCTTACCCTCGAGTAAGGGATTTTTTGTCAAATTGGTATTCTTCAAAATAGTCAAGCTTAACAAAATTATCTAGTAAAATCACTTCGCCTTTAAAATAAGGATTTACTGCTAAAGCATCCAGAAAGTATTTCTTGGGCCATTTTCGCATGTAAAATAGATAATTCTTTTCACCAACGAATATAGTAAGGGTTGATTTAGTCACTTCTACTTTTGTAATAGATGAAATAATTAGCTTATGAGGACCAAAGAGTTTAAAGGAAATAATCCTCAAGACACCATTCTTTTCAATAATGAAATAACGATGTAAGCCAATCCCAACCAAAACAGCAAATATAGCAAATAAAACAAAGACACGACTTGGGATTTCAGTTCTTTCATACAATAAAGATAAGCCTATAAAAATAGGGGCAAAAGCAATGGACCAATAAATAATAGACCATGACAATTCCGGCTGCCAATGATACCTTATCTTGCCAAAAATTTTAATCATTTTTGTTCGTCACCTCCAATAAATGCTGATAGTTAAGGTTTACGAACGATGCCAAGAATCACATCAACAGCTCTTTCCATCGTTTGAAGACTAACAAATTCAAAACGACCATGCATATTTTCACCACCTGCAAAGATATTAGGAGTTGGAATCCCCATAAATGAAATTTTTGACCCATCCGTACCACCACGAATAGGTTCAATGATTGGTTTAATAGAAAGTTCTTCCATAACCTCTTTTGCCAAAGTAACCGGAGTCATGTCTTTTTCAATAACTTTTTTCATGTTGTAATATTGATCAGTAAGTGAGATAAGAACACGGTCTGCTCTCAATTGAGTGTTCATAGATTGAACTAAGTTAGTAATAACTTCTTTTCTAGCTTCAAATGACTCCTCCTCAAAATCACGAATAATATACGATGCGTGAGCTTCTTCAACCGTCCCAGATAATGCCATCAGGTGATAAAAACCTTGATAACCATCTGTTTTTTCAGGACGATCAGTCTCTGGCAACTGATGATGAAAGTCAATGGCTAACTGAAGAGCATTAATCATTTGATCCTTAGCTGTCCCTGGATGAACATTTCTCCCCAAAAAAGTCACTTCCAAACCTGCAGCACTGAAAGTCTCATATTGTAATTCACCTAAAGGACCACCATCAACTGTATAGGCAAAATCAACCTCAAAATCTTTCACATCAAATTTATCAGCACCGACTCCAATTTCTTCATCAGGACCAAAAGCGACCTTAATTTCGCAGTGTTCCATTTGTGGATGAGAAACTAAATATTCAATAGCTGTCATGATTTCAGCAATACCCGATTTGTCATCAGCTCCTAGCAGGGTTGTTCCATCAGTTGTAATCAGTGTTTGTCCAACATAATTATTAAGATTTGGAAACTCCTCTGGCAATAAGGAATAAGCGGATTGCCCAAGCTTAATGTCTCCACCTTGATAGTTTTCAATAATCTGAGGGTTAACAGCTTCTGCATTAAAATCTGCCGTATCCATGTGGGCAATAAAACCAATTTTACGCGTTAAGGTACTACTATTAGCAGGTAAAGTTCCAACAAGATACCCATTGACTGGATTATAATGAACATCTTGCAGGCCAATAGCTTCCATTTCTGGTTTCAAAACAGTTAACGCAAACTCTCTTTGACTTTCTGTACTTGGTGTGCTGTTACTTTCAGCATCACTTCTTGTATTAACTTTTACATATTTTATGAATCGTTCTAATAAGTTCTCGTATATCATCATTCACCTCAACAACTTCTCATCTCAATTATAGCACAAAAGGCTTTAAAATACTTACAGAAGCCAAGTTTTTTAAAGGCTAGATTAATTATAATACCTAAAAATAGTACTCATTAGCATCATAATCACAAATAATAAGGACACATGGAGAGCCATCTTATCAGAAATAAAATCTTCTACTTGTTTTATTTTGGAATTTTGACTAGTAAATAACAACAGTAACAACGGGATAATTCCTATTAAATAACGGCTTTGTACTCCCAAAACAGTTAAGGCACCAGCTGGGGTCCATGTGAGGTACATGGCTAAAACAGTTGCCCCAATGATACCAGAGATAACTAAGAAAATCCCAAATTTTTCTTTGACATTAAGAACCATCTTACTAGCGTTACTCAAATAAATGAAAAAGAGAAAAACAAGATAAAGTGAGAAAATATTGGTGATACCATAACTTAAAGCACCAAATTGGAAAATATTATCCATATTTATTAAATTAGTAACCATATGTCTAGCAATGACACCACCATATAAAATCGGTCTTTCAATAATATTTTTAATTTGCTGATTAACATTGACTTCTTTTAGAAAATCAGCAACATAAGGTGTTTTTACTTGACCATAAAGTTTAAACCATATGGCTGCAAAAAGTGTCATTAATAAGATTCCTAAAATCTTATTGAGTATAATCCGCTTACTTCTCTCTCCAAATCGTTTATTAGGAATAAAGAAAGGCAATAAAACTAGTAAGAAATAGGTAAACTTTGAAAGAACTAACAGCCCACAAAGTCCAAAGTAAATCAAAAGTTTCACATTATTTTTAGAACTATTTTCTGAATACAGCAGATTAATAAAGAGTCCAATGGTTGTTAGGACTAAACCAATAGCAAAACCGTCCTGATTATAAGAAGCAGCCAAGTAGATGTTCATTGGTAATAAAGCAACCACAGCTATAACTTGTTTAAAAGGACCAGATAATTTTAGCGCTAAAAAAACAAGAAGTGCATAAAAAATGAGATTAACTAATCTTCCTAGATAATAGGTGATTACTATTGGAAACCCGATAGCATTTCCTAGCACTATACCCAAAGCTTGAGGAAAGTAAGAAAAGCTGTAGTAAGCATTTGTTCCCTTAATATTGGGATTAATATATTCAGCCTTTGTATGCTTAATAGATAATTGTTTTGAATTCGTTACAGTCGTTCCTGACCGATCAATTATTTTTTTTACATCTTTAGAAACCTTTAAATTTTTATTATCATTGGACAGATTAATATCCCCTTCTGAAATATAGACTGATCGGGCATAATGAACATATTCATCAGGAACATCGTTTAGTGGTGTTATCATGACAGAAAGAGAACCAAATACCAAAATCAATAGGACTGTTGCCACTTCTAACTTCTTTGGCAAAAAAACAATGAGCAGAGAGGCTAAAATAAAAATAAATCCCATAAACCTCAACGGGTAGTTAAAAGTATTAGTATATAAAACAATAGACAAGAGGAGTGTTATAAAGATCGAACAAATATACTTATAATTCTCTCTTAGAAGATGATTAATCACAATCATGAGTTTTTGCACCTGCATTTCCTTTCTTAAATCTATTCATAATAAACACATAAACAGCAATGGATAAACCACACCAAAAAAGCATGGTAAAAAGAAAACTTAGAGAAGCTCCTAAAATGTGATAGCTTTTAACAAGTGGATTTGTAATTAGTAAGGAAAACAGAAAACCACCACTATAGGGTATTAATAAGAATTTTTGTTTTCTCATAGCTGTTAGTATATTATCAATAGCTGTCGCAAAGCTTCCAATAGAACCACCAAGCATGATCAGCATAAATGCTATCCAGTATTCCTTGAGATCAGTACCATATAAGATTGCTAAAAAAGGCAGTCCAAGTAAACCACTCCCCATTAATACGAGTAAGGCAAATAGACTTAGGTAACTAAATAATCGCACTTGGATCTTATTAAATTCTCGAATTTGTCCCTTTATAAGAGCAATAGCCATTTGTGTGATATGGGGTCTAAAAAAAAGCATCATCAAGTTCATCACAAAAGCTGGCATAAATAGAATGTTAAAAATTGTCTGAGATCCCAGAGGAATCTTTCCCAAATTGGTCAGATTTTCAATAGAATATTTTGGTTGTGTGTAAATATAAATGATCAAAAAGCCATTTAAAAATAGTGGAAAACTCTCTTTTAATAAATGGAAGCTCTTTCTAATCGTTACTTTTTGCAATAACTCACAAAGATTAACGCTTTGAAACCCCCTTGATTTTCTAAGGTCGTAAAAAAGAATAAAAGCACCCGAGATCAAACAAACCGCCTCTAAAGCTAAAATCAAATCTTTGGCATACCATATAATAGCTGTGTAGACAATAAAAATAAGACTATTTCGATATGTCAAAGATTTCCCAGCAATGTCAAGTCGTTCATGTTGCTGAAACATACCTTGATATAAGTCTGAAAAAGCATCTGTCAATCTATAGACACACACCAAGAAAATGACCTCACTTTTATAGCTATCTGCCTTTGTCACAACAAGATAGACGACTGAAATAGCTAGCATCAAGGCACAGGTGAATAATCGAGCAATCAGGTACTGGCTGAAAGAATATTTTTCATTGATATCTGTTGCCTGGTAATTCCTCACTTGAAAAAGTGCTACGACAACCATCATATTGGCAAAAGAATAAGCAAAAGCATAATTATCAGAATCTATAGGAGTCAAAAATCTGGTTACAACCATCAGTAAAACAACTGATATTGCAGCAGTTGATAAACTCCCTAACATGTTCCATAAGAAAATCTTTTTAGATTGAATTGAAAAATTACTCATTATTATTCTCTTTTTTCATAAGGGCAATTTCTTGTGCCAAATGTTTTAATTTATGATTTTGTATTGAAATACTATTCGTTAAAGAAAAGATTATAGCCAGGCTGAGGCAGAATCCTAAAAAGAATAACATATTTGTCGGAGAATAGATTCCAAAAAGATGAGACATCAGATTTAATAACCTTGGAAACCATGTAAAGAGTAAAATTAGAAAGGCTAAAATAAACCAAGCAAGAGAATATCTAATTGCTAGTTTATCCTTTTTGATGAGATTAACTAAAAATAATAAGAAAGCCAGAATAATGATACTTATAAATAAACTTGCTGTAATGGTCATCTTATCGTCTCCCTCTTAATTTAACAAACAAAATCGCTAAAGTAACTTTAATCATATAATAAATAGATTTTGTCAAAGAAATCGATGAAACACCACCTTGACGTTCGTTCATAATAACCGGAATCTCTTTAACATTAAAACCACTAATTAAGACATCAACAACTGTTTCAGGCTCTGGATAATCATCAGGATAATGGTCCGCAAAACGTTCAATTAAAGAGCGATCAACCATTCTTAAACCAGAAGTGGCATCTGTTATTTTCTTTCCCGTTAAAACAGCTATTAACCATGTGAAATATTTGATGCCGATGCGGCGGGCAAAAGATGACTGAAAGCCTTCATTTGTGATAAACCGTGAACCAATAACCATATTCATTGATGATTTTTCTAAAACATCAACCATTTGATTAAGAAAAGATGGATTGTGTTGACCGTCACCATCCACTTGGACAGCTATATCATAGCCATTTCTCTTGGCATAACAATACCCCGTTTGCACAGCACCTCCAATTCCAAGATTAATAGGCAACGAAATCACATTAAAACCATTAGCCTGACAAATTGCTAAGGTATCGTCTTTTGAGCAGTCATTGATAATAACATAGTCAAAATCAGGGGCATCTATCTGAATTGCACGGATAGTTCCCACGATATTACTACTTTCATTATAGGCGGGGATAATAACTAACTTCTTCACAAAAATTTTCTCCTATCCATTTGAGTTTTGGCTTCTCTTATAAAAGAACATCAAACCTTTGGCAATAACTGTTGGCCATAATAATTGAAACATCATCAAATCCTCCTTGGATCTTGTATTATCCAAAATAGTTGCGGTTGTCTCAGAATCTTCATGAATACGATGATAAACCAACTTCTCTTTGACATAAGTAAAACGCCCTTTATAATTTTTACTAATCGTATACCAAGCAAGCCAATCTAATGATGTTCGCAAGGTCTCGCTAAAGCGATAATCCTTCAAAATAGAAAGATGATACGAAACTGTTGGGCATGAAATCGGATTCCCAAAGGCTAGAACACGCTGCTGCCAAAAGGAAGCATTTGGAAAAAAATTCAAAAGGGATAGCATTGCAGTTTTTAGTTTCAAATTTAAATTGGCTGGTAACAATATCTCCTCACGGCATTCTGAATAATCGGTATAGACAAGCGTTGACTTAGGATATTTTTCAAAACTTGCCATAATTTTTTCAGCATACGTAGCCAAGTAAATATCATCTTGATGGGCAATAGTTGCAAATGGTGTATCAACAAACGAAAGAGCATTATTCCAATCTTTGCCTATACCTCCTCCTTCCTTGATCAAAAGAGGGATCTCGTACTGCTTACAGAGTGAATCAATATGCGCATTTGGCGTTGAGGTGTAGCAAATAATTGTTGACTTGAGAGTTTGGTTTTTTAAGGAAATAATACAATCTTCCAAAAAAGGACTAACCCCATAAGCACAGATAACAAATGTGTGTTGCTTATTCATGATACTTTCCCATTTTTCTTTCTTCATTTACTCGGTATTTCAAAAAATGTTTTATTCTTTAAAAGGTAACCCTTCCCTATGGTTAAGTCATACTGAATATTTTTCAAATCATTTTGAACATCTTTGAATTCCGGACTATCTGGTGATTTATCTACACTAGCCTTGTTAAGAACCTCTGTTAGCAATGCATAGTAAGGCGAAACCTTTGAATTCGTATGTTCAAATAAAGCAGCTGTAAAATCACTTGAATTAACAAGTGGATGTTCTTTCTTATCACTCGTAAAGTTACTCCAAATAAAATAATCCGTTAAATACTTATTTTCAATATGATTATCAAAAGCACTATCCGGATACAAACCTGGCAAGTGATCACCATAGAAAACAACGCTAATAGGTTTATCAATTTTAGCTAATTTCTCTAGGAAAATCCTCGTTTCAGTGTCTGTAAAAGTCAAGAGCCTAGCGTAACTTGTCAAGTTTCGATTCTCCTCATCTGTAAAACCTTTTCCTTCTCCTATAATGTCTTGTGGAGAATCCGAAGACCACGGAACATGATTTTGCATGGTAATAACCGAAAAGAACTGACTTTCTTTGGGGTTAATTAAAGATAAAATATTATTATAAACCATTTTATCACTTGGTAATAAACCAACAAATTCAAGATCTTTAAAACGGTCTTTTGAGCCTGTAGTGGCAAGGAATTTATCAAATCCTAAAGCATTATAAACCGCCTTTCGATTGAAATTAGTTGCATTGGCAGGGTGCATCGCAATACGATTTTTTGGTTTGAAGAATTCACTAATCGTGTGTGGACTTGTCATTTTTGGGAAAACTTCTGAATATAAAACCGATACAGACGATGAAAAGTTATAAAAAGGCAAGCCTGTTAAGGTTTGAAATTCCATATTTGCAGTTCCACCACCATAAGAATCTGACTGCATAAGACCACTCGTTGTATCAGCTTTGATCGCTTTAATATTGGGTAAAACATCTTGGCTAACTGTGACGTTTGAAATCCTTTCTGGATTAGATAAACTTTCGCTTAGAAGGTAAATAACGGTCTGATCAGCGATGTTATTTTTCCGAACTTTATTGATCTCACTTGCCAACATTTGGTATTTTTGAGCAATTTCTGCTAGTGCTTTTTCACTATAATTAGCTGGTTTTTCCATTACTTTTTTGGTGAGTTGCCTTGTCCAAACATAAGCCAATGATTTGTACCTAGCATTTGTCGAAAAGCCCAGCCAGCTAATATTATTGTCATTGTGTAAGGTAGAAATAATCGGCAGTCCAGATACTATTTCTCCTTCTTTTTCGGTATAAAATGGTAACAGTAAACCAAAAGAAACGGCTAACAGGATAAGAGCTACACTAAATCGTTTTATAGGATTGCCAATGATTTTTCCTGCTAAAATAATCTTATTTAGATACCACGCTAAACCAACACTCAAGCCAATACCAATGACCATTTTAATCATCAAGGACGGTTTAACAAAGCTAGACAGCAGACCTATTTCCTGCAACCAAACAAAATCTGTTAGCAATAACGGTTCACTTCTCATTGATTCCTTTAAAGCATTTGCGATGGAAATCATTGTCCCAATGGTTACTAATAAAATGGATGTTGTCCAATACCTATTAATAATAACATATGCCCAAAGAGCAATCAGAGTAATGACAATAAGCTGAAAAAGGGTCGCTCCTGGAAAAATATAATACCCTAGTAAGGCTTCATCTCCTTTAACACCATATTGTAAAGCGTAATTGAAAAGGAGAGCGAAAAACAGGCTAGTGATAGCTGCCATTGAAAAAGAAGGTTTATTTTGTTTCAAATGGCTTAAACTATTCAAAAATAGGTAAATGATCGCTGCAAAGGCAAGGGTTAAAACAATAAGTAAACTACCAATCTCACTTAAATAACCTTGATAATTACTGACAGTCAATAGATCAGTAAAATGTGACTTCATTAACTTCAGAAGGTGACTGTCATTAATGGGAATGATAGCTAAAAACAGAGATAAGGAAAAATGATGGCTTTTATAACCTAATAAACCAAACCTATCGTTATTAATGGAAAAATGATCCTTTAGCCATTTGATTAGGGCAGCAACAATTAAAATACCCATTACTGTTGGAAATAACTGAAACTGATAAAATTGATTTTCAACAGTAAAATTTTTATTGTTAAGTTGGCGTGTGATTAGTAAAAAATAACTCGTTCCTAAATAAGCTATAAAAACAAGAAAGCTTTTTAAAAACAAGAGCAAATTGGCTTGCCTACTCATATAGTAAGCTAATCCTATGATGGAAATCCCATAACCAATAAAAGAAACACCAAGCAAACGTGAATAAATATCAACTGATTTTGCTGCTTCAACCAATAATTCTTTATTCACTGTATAAAAACTAAAATAGAAACTCAAAATAAGCACTATAAAATGGTGAATAACATTCAACCAATTTATTTCTAATAGCTTCTTCTTGATCATTTTAATTTCTCCATTAAACGTAGGAAGATGTATTTCAAGGCTCTTGCCGGTCCAACAACAATATACTTCAAAGCGCCTTTCATTCCCCCCATTTGATCGAAATTAACATAAGTGTGACTTCCACTGCCCTCACGTAAATTCAAAAGTTTATTATCAATAAAAGGAGTTAAATCAATCGGATTTTTAACGATTCTAAAATCGTAAGAGTTATCCCATGCGATATAGACAAGTAACCGTTCAATAGCATGTAGTATCGAATTTTGTGGTAGCGGCTCACTAGGAATATCTTTTTGCGTTAACTTTAAATCAAATAGAGGCTTGAGAGCGTCATATTTAAACCAAACAAATGTTCCATAACTCATCACAAAAGTATCCATACTTTGAAAATCTATCGTCTTTTTTAGCCCCATCAACTTCCAAAGTCTAGTCATCTCTGGAGCAATTAGATGCTCATTCCAAGCATCAACAATTTTATTAAAACGGAAAAAACTAGGAATATCTGCAATAACAATACCCACTTGTTCCTCTTCAAAAGCATCTATAATATGCTCAGCTGGTTTAACAAGCATATCAATGAGTTCGTTTCTCCAAGACTCCCCCGCCCAAAAGTCAGCCTCTTTGGATTTTTTGGTATGAAAATGCCCAACATAGTCATATGTTGCCAATTTATCTTTTAATAAGAGCATCGGAAAAACATCTCTTCCTATGTTACCTGTAACAAGCACTTCTGCTTTTTTAGTATATTCTTGTAAAATGATGTTAATTTCAGATAATTTATCGTCACTATCTGTGGTTACAAATAAGTCATAATGAAATGACCAGTTGGCAAAAACGGTTAAAAAATCACTTAATAAATCAACATAAAAAACATGTAGATGGACTGCAATTTTTTTATCTGCCTTTGCTTTGATCGGTTCAAACGATAAATATTTTCTTGACAAAAGATACTTGGTATCTGGTAAATTCATTTGTGACATGTGAGAAACAATCAAATTTACCGGGTAGGATGTTTCTTCGGCGACAACTTTCATTAAGTAGGGTGCAATATGTTGGTTAGCATCAATCGCTTTTACCTTTAAAAAAGGAACACGGTGTTGAAGTATTGCAGTTGGATTGTAGTATGAAAAATCAGGATGTAACATAAAGGACACATCCGCTTCTCTGGTGTCAAAAATAGTTTCATAATGGAAACCAACATCTAAGAGAGTTGTCGTGACTTGTGTTTCATAGTTTTGAATAACTTTTTGGACATCATCATATTCTACAATGGTTTTCCAAAACTGTTGAAAAGTATCACTTTGGGTGACTTGCCGTTTAAATGTAATAAAATAACTTTGAATATGTTCTTTGAAAGCCTTGGTTGCCCTATTATTCGTTAAGCCCCAGAAATCAACAGTTGACTCCCTCTCATATTTTTCAAAATAAGGTTGCATTTCCCAAAGAGGCCCAAAACAAGTGTCGTTCATAATTGTCAATGAATCAAACTGAGTTAACTGATCAAAACCGATGTCTCGCATACCATCACGCCAAGCGGCAAAATCAAAGCCTTTATTTTTTCGTTGAATAAAATGGTCTATTATATGTTGGCTTTTTAAGCGTTCCAGATCTTTTTGATCTACCAAACTATTAGAAATAAAAACAACCTTAGAAAATAATGATCTCATTTGTTCCAGTTGATAATAAATGTGGTGACTTACCTTATTATACTTATTAAAGTGGACATATAATAAAATACGATTCATTTTTTTCTCCTAACAAGATTAATGAGCGTTGACATATACTTCCAGCGACGCGAATTGATGACACAATTATACTGATGTGCTAATTCAAAAATGCGTTGGTTCTGTTCATCTATTACTTTCTGCCTTTCAATCTCTCTTTTTGCCTCTTGTTCAGTTTTATCTAAAAGCGATTGTTGCAAGTCATGAACAGAACAACTTAATTCATGGATTCGTATTTCATTTTTGGAATCTTGCTCCATTAACAAACTAGCTATCTCTTTCATATTTGCTTGGGGGTATTTTGTTAAATAATCTAATTGTGTCTGAAGCAATTTTTTAATCCGATAAAGCATTTTAGGGGTATCAGTTGGTCTTGAGTCAGAATTTGATGTCAGCCGATAGACTGTCGTTGAATCACTAATGTAAGTTAAAGGCGTTAATTGAAGTAATTCTAATTGCATATCAAAGGTATCATCTGATGTTTCCAAATTAATTTTTTGATTTACCTCTCTCATTAATTCTGCATCAACAAGCCAGGTTGATGCCATCGTCATCCCTTTTAAAGCCAATACTTTCTCATAAGTGTCTGTAAGAGGAATGTAACCGGACTCAAATGCATTAGCATGCAGCAATTTTCCATCACTTCCCACAAAATCAAAATCGGTATTAGACCATTTTGAGCCATTTGATTTTTCTAATGCCTCAACTTGTTTTTGAAGTTTTAAATGATCTGTCCAAAAATCATCGCCATCACACCTTGCAATATACTGACCTTTTGCATAAAGACAAGCCTTTACCCAAGTTTTAGCTATTCCTAAATTGTGTTCATTAACTATTAACGTTATTTTCTCAGGAAATTTTTCTTGATACTCTTTTAGAATTGTTCTTGAATGATCAGTGGAAGCATCATCAATAACAATAATGTCAAAACCAAAAGTTGTTTCCTGTCTTAAAAAACTATCAAGGGCTTCTGATAACCAAGGTGCCTTGTTATAATTGGTGCAAATAATTGAAACTTTATGCATAACTTTCTTTCTAAATTAGTTACCATTAACGAAATACCCATTTCCCATTTCGTTGATATAAACCACTTGCAGAATCAAGAGCTGAGAAGTCATCTGCTGCAATATCTGTTCTTTGAATAACTATTTGAGGTGATTGCTCAGCCGTTGAAAAGAGTAACATCTGCCCATTTTTATCTCTTACTGTTACTTCAAGTTTTAGTTTAATATCGTTGAGATGTGCTAACTGACACTGGTAGGTTATTTTTTTCTTTCCAAAACCTTGAGTCAGCTGATCAAATGAATTATCATTGTAAACCCAGATATTTCGATCAATGTCCGTTAAGGAAAACGCAATATAAGTTGGCTCGTCTTTTAAAACCTCATATGACACATCAAATGAAATGACATCATTTGGTGTGAGACATCGGTGTGAGGTTAAATTTACCTGTAAATTTTGAGCAAGGTCTGAAACAGTCAATTTTTCAGTGTTATGGAGATTGTCTTTTGTTTCTGTATTATCCACACTGTATTGATTAGCGACATCAAATGGTTCACCATAAGCTTTGACAAAGCCATCTTCTATGAGTACCGCACGGTTGCAATACTTCTTAACAGCGCCCATATCGTGAGTGACTAAAATGGTTGTTTTCCCACTATCTTTTCGCTCCATGAAGTAATCGTTACATTTCCGTTGAAAAGCTTCATCTCCAACGGCAAGCACCTCATCGAGAATAAGAACATCGCCTTGAGCCTTAATTGCAACAGAAAATGCCAAACGAACTTGCATTCCTGAGGAATAGTTTTTTAATTTTTGATTCATAAAGTCATGAAGTTCCGCAAAATCAACAATCTCATCGTACATGCCATCAACTTCTTCTTTGGTAAAACCTAGCATAGCACCATTCATATAAACGTTTTCACGACCGGTTAACTCAGGATTAAAGCCGACTCCAAGTTCAATAAAAGAAACCATTTTCCCTTCCACAGACACCTGTCCCTTTTCTGGCATATAGATCTGTGAGATAATTTTAAGAAGCGTTGACTTGCCAGAACCATTTCGACCAACAATGCCAAAAAAGTCCCCTTTATAAACTTCAAAATTAATATCTTTTAAAACCTGCTGTTCCGTATAGCCTTTAATTCCTCTAAAGCGGTTGACGAGGGTTGTTCGAAAGCTTTTGGTAGCTTCTGTTGGAAGTTTGAATGATTTACTAACACACTCTACTTTTACTGCAATTTTTTTATTAGTCATTAAATAATCTCCGCAAACTTATTCGCATTTTTCTTGAAAACAGCTATACCAAACAATAATACAATAAATGGTGTGAGATACGGAATAGTAATGTAAAACCAATTAGATGACATTTGCCAAATCGTTACGTTAGCTCTGTCGATAAGCAAATAACGCAAATCTTGAATAATCTGTGCAATCGGATTTAACATTAATAGCTTTGCGGCAAGAGGATGTCTATCAAAAACAAAGGTAATCGGATAAATAATTGGAGTTGCATACATGCCAGCTTGCAATAGCACTTCCCATACTTGTGCTAAATCACGGTAATAAACAAACAAGGTCGATAACAACAAAGCAATACCTATTGCTAGAACAGCTAACTCTATAAAAAGAAAGAAAGAGAGATAGGCATATGCTGAAATTGTAACCCCATTGATAAGAGCAAAAATGAAAACCACTAATAAGTTTATCAGAAAATTAATGAAAGCCCCTATAACAGCAGAAAACACGATAATATGTTTTGAAAAATTTAACTTTCGCAACAAATCACCTCTTGATACGATCGACACCATCCCCATGCTAGTTGCCTCTGAAAAGAATGACCAAATAACATTCGCTAACAAAAGAGCCACTGGAAAGTGGGGAACATTTCCTCCTAAACGAAGGAAACGAATAAATACTAGATACATAATCGTAAACATCATGAGTGGCTTTAAAATAGACCACAGATAACCGATTGCACTCCCTTGATAGCGTAGTTTAAAATCTGTTTTTACCATTTCTCTCAGTAAAATACGATTTTTCTTTGTCAAAAAATTCATTCTTGTTTTCTCCTGTAACCAAATAGGGTCATGACAAGGCTTTGAAAAATAAAGGTATGGAAACTCCGATTTTTACGAAAACCATAGGTCTTTAAAAGAACTAAGCGCTTGGTAAATGGCTGATCTAGTAGTGATACATAAGCCATTACCATATCACGATCATTGGGTTGTAATTGTAAGTCTAATAATAATTTAGCCTGTTTTTGACTAGAGGTAATGAGCCACCAATACTTGCTAATTAGGGTGTGTGGTCGGAACCAATTCCTCATGCGTTTGGACCAGGTCCTTGCTCCCAAGACATTTGCATCATGTTGGCGATACAATTCTGTTGGAATATCTAGGTAAACTAATTTCCCTTTAGCCGCAGCTAATAAAGCCAGATACCAATCATGCATCAATAAGCCATCACAAGTGAACCATTCTTTAGCTAAGGCATGATTAATCATCATCGTTCCCCCCGTAACCGTATTTTCAGTTAACTCCTGAAGTAAAGTCGTATTGGCATGATCTGATTGTGTTTTAATCATACTGTCATGGATAACGGCTAACTGTTGATTAACAACCTTTAAGTCTGTATAAACCAGCAAAGGAACCGTTATATCATGTTTTTGAGCTTCCAACAAGGTAACTTCCAATTTGTTTTCTAACCAAATATCATCCTGATCACTAAAGAAATAGACATCAGCCTTTTGATATTTTAAAAGGGTATAAAAATTTCGAATAACCCCTAAATTGTCATTGTTATCACCATTGATAAACCGAATGCGTTTGTCCTGTTTTACAAACTCATTAATAATTGTAATCGTTCCATCACTAGAGCCATCGTCTCTAATCAATAGCGTCCAATCCTTAATTGTTTGCCTTTGAATACTTTGAATCTGTTCTGCTAAAAAACGTTCCCCATTGTAGGTGGACAATAAAATATTAATGTTCATTTAAAAATAACGCCTCGTACTCCCCTACAATTTTTTCCCAAGTATACTCTTGTTGAATAATGACCTTAGCTTTTTTACCCAAAGCCTCACTATCAACACCTTGTTCAACTTGATTAATGAGCCGCCTTAAATGCCCCTCTTCTTTTGACCAATAAAGCGCAGCTGTCTTAGCTACGGAACGATTAAAGTCAACGTCCAATACCAAATTAAGTTTCGTATGTGCTAACGCTTCCAAAAGTCCGGGGTTGGTTCCACCAACTTCATGCCCATGAATATAGGCAAAAGCATGCTCACGAATATAGGTAAGAAGGTCTTTATCGTACAAAGTCCCAACAAATTTAATTCGTGGATCCTTATCGCAACCTGTTTGAGCACGTAGGTGATTAAAGTAAGGATTTCCTTCATGATTGCAAATAATAACTAAATCACGTTTGGTCGAAGATGACATAAATGCTCGAATAGCCGCCTCATAATTATTCTCTGGCACAAACCGTCCTAGAATCAAATAATACTCATTTTCCTCAATACCAAAGCTTTGAAAATAACCCCTAACGTTACTATCTGCTCTTGTCAATAAGGATGATTGCATATTAGTCCCATAAGCGATAAAACAGGTGTTTGACCAAGGATATTTCTCTTTGATGTAATTTTCAATGCCAACATTATCCGAGATCACCAAGTCAGCATGCTTGGTCATTTGCTTTTCGGCGAATTTTAAATAAGTTTGTACAGGTTTTGACCATTTA
This sequence comes from Streptococcus castoreus DSM 17536, assembly GCF_000425025.1. GTDB lineage: Bacteria > Bacillota > Bacilli > Lactobacillales > Streptococcaceae > Streptococcus > Streptococcus castoreus. The sequence continues at coordinate 77,366 of NZ_AUKZ01000004.1, forward strand.
GACCGTTTCCATTCCAAGCCATCTGGATTGATAAAAAAGCGACCACCTCGGTCATGAATTTGTTTCACAAATGGTGCTATAAAAGCACCAACGGTATTGCCTAAAACATAAAAGATCGGCTTTTGAATATGATGTTTATCAATATAGGATAAAGCATAGGTAATAGCCATCATATCGTAGGCAATTACCCTAGCAGAACCAAACTTAGGCGGATTAAGATAAAAGCAATCTGCTCCTTTATAATCAAAATGGGTTTTGTGCTTAGTATCACTTAAACAAGCAACATGGTAACGAATGTTTTGGCTCGACTGATGACTAACAAGTTCTTCCACAAAGGTTTCAAAGCCACCATATTTGGCTGGTAACCCTCGGCTACCAATGATAAAAACATCTTGCATTGCACACTACCCCATTTAAAATATAATCAGTAACATTATACCATAATTAGAAGGCTAATGCGACCTTAAAAAACCATACCGTCACGCCGTACGCATGAAAAAATGCATGTAACTATTTTCTAGCTACATACATTTTCAAACTATTTTCACTATTTTTACATTCAGTCATATGTGCTTTCTGATTTTCATCGCCATTATAACAAAATTTCATCATAAAAAACAGAATTTTATAAAAATGCGTTATCTGAAAACGATATTTTCTTCATGCATTTGGTGTGCCATACCGTTCCTTGACCTTAGTTCTTCTGTAACCCTTAAATAATAAAAAAGATCTAAGCGTTCAAAAACAGAACATTAGATCCCTAAATGATGTCTCATATATCAACAAAACTAGGTAAAAAAAGTGTTTCACAAAGTCTTATTTTTTAACATCTTGCTTATAGAATTCCTTCAAAGCCTCTTGCCACGTTGGAATAACAAATCCAGTTGCTTTCGCTTTATCAAGGTTCATTGTTGAGTTTAATGGGCGTTTTGCTTTTGCTGGAAAAGCTGATGAATCAATCGGCACAACTTCAACATCAGTATTTTTTAATATTTCTTTAGCAAAATCATACCAAGTGGTGTCTTTCTCTGCATCATTTGATAAATGATAATAACCAAATGCTTGTTGATTTTCTACCAAATAACACATGAATTCTGCTAAAGTTCGTGTCCAAGTCGGTCGACCGTGTTGATCATTAACAACGGTTAATCGTGGATGGCTTTCTGCCAATTTTTGCATAGTAAAAACAAAGTTTTTACCATGATTTCCAAATACCCAAGCCGTACGAATAATGTAAGATTTGTCTGCATATCGCTCAACTGCCAATTCCCCTAAACGCTTCGTGCGACCATACTCTGTCTGAGGATTAGGAATGTCTGTTTCTGACCATTCTTGACTAATTGGTTTATCACCATCAAAAACGTAATCTGTAGAAATGTAAACAAGAGTGGCACCGTACTTACCGCAAGCTTTAGCAATATTTTCTGAACCGGTCACATTGATCGCTTCATTCAGCACTTTCCCTTCATCTTCTGCTGCATCAACTGCTGTATAGGCAGCGCAGTGGTAAACCAAAGCAGGTTTGACTTGTGCAAAAACTTCTTCTACCTTATCTGAATTCGTAATATCCATTTCAGCAACGTCGACAGCGACATAATCGATTTCTCGTTCATCTAGCAAGTGACGAAGTTCTGTTCCTAACTGGCCATTACTTCCGGTAATTAAAATCATATTTTCTCCTTTTAAATTCTATCAAAGTACCATTTTGAATGTTTTACACTTTTCATCTGGCATCAAAAAGGGAATAATTCATCCCTTTTGTAGACATCATCAGCGAATACCAAGTGCGATTCTAGCATATCGGCTCATTTTATCAACTGTCCAAGCAGGATACCAGACCAGTTTTACATCTGTTTTGGTCACTTCTGGGACATCACGCATGACATCATGAATTTGATCGGTTAATAAATCTGCCAAAGGACAGCCCATGGTTGTTAGGGTCATATCGATTTCTGTGTGACCATTATCTTCAAAACGAATTTCATAAATTAACCCTAAATTAACAATATCAATCCCTAATTCTGGATCAATAACCATTTCCAAGGCCTCAAGAATTTTATCCTTGATCGCTGCAATCTGTTCTTCTGTATATTTTGGTATTTCAGCCATTTTTCCCTTCCATTACTCCAGAGTCACATGTCAAAGTTATTTCTCTTTTTTAAATTTACCACTTAAAATGTCCACCGGTGAGTTCCTATTTTCAAAGGATGACCTAAAAGGTTTAAGGCTTGTTCACCATTTTAAGTTCACTATCAAAATCCACTAGGCTCCAGACTCAATTCTAGTTTTGTATTTGCTGCTAAGTTCACTGAATATTTCGTTCCTTTTTGGTTTTCAAGGAACGATCTAAAACACCAAAATTGGTTTGCTTTCCCATAAAATAGGTCCTATCAATCTTCAATAAAGTCTCTTAATTGCTTACTGCGGCTTGGATGGCGGAGTTTACGGAGAGCTTTGGCTTCAATTTGGCGAATACGTTCACGAGTCACATTGAAAACTTTTCCAACATCTTCAAGTGTACGCATTTTACCATCATCAAGCCCAAAACGTAAGCGTAGGACGTTTTCTTCTCTATCTGTAAGAGTATCAAGAACTTCATCTAACTGTTCGCGAAGCACTACACGCGTGGTATAATCAACTGGATTTTCAATCACTTCATCCTCAATGAAATCACCTAGATGACTATCATCTTCTTCACCAATTGGGGTTTCAAGAGATACCGGCTCTTGGGCAATTTTGAGAATTTCACGAACCTTATCAGGAGTCATCTCCATGCGCTCAGCAATTTGTTCTGGTGTTGGATCTTGTCCCAACTCTTGCAAAAGATTACGTTGTTCGCGAACAAGCTTATTAATGGTTTCAACCATATGAACCGGAATACGTATCGTTCTAGCCTGGTCGGCAATAGCGCGAGTAATGGCTTGACGAATCCACCACGTCGCATAGGTCGAAAATTTAAACCCTTTTGAATAGTCAAATTTATCCACCGCTTTCATCAAGCCCATATTTCCTTCTTGGATGAGATCCAAAAATTGCATGCCACGACCTACGTAACGTTTGGCAATCGATACCACTAAGCGTAGATTAGCTTCTGCAAGACGTTGCTTAGCTTCCAAATCACCTTCGGCAACAGCAACTGCCAAAACCCTTTCTTCCTCACTTGTTAGCAGTGGAACAACACCAATCTCTTTGAGATACATACGAACAGGATCATTTACTTTAGCAGAATTGCTACCAATCAACTCCTCGTCTGTTAATTCTTCAGGTTTTGGTTCTTCAACAATATATTTAGATGATGGATTTCCATCTTTGTCAGTAATTGAAATACCGCCATCTGTTAAACGCTCAAGAAGATCATCAATTTGATCTGCGTCCAAGGTAAATGGAATCACAAGTTTTTCAGTTACTTCGTCATCAATAGCTGTTCCTTCTTTTTTATGATGACGAATAAATTCCGCAACTTGAACATTAAAAGTTGTTATTTCTTTTTCTTTTGTCATATCTTCCTCTATTCCATTTTTCGTTTTTGAGCAATTAAATTTTCTAATACTTCTAGAGCTAATTGGTGATCTCCTTTATTGCTAGATTCTCTAACTTGTTTCCCTTGCCTGTGAAGATCTCGCTCGGCAAGCAATTTTAAGCGTTTGGCTAAAATATCCTCTATCTCACCAGCAGCAATCTCTTCTGGTAGATTTTCTTCTAAAACATTGTAATAAGCCTGACCAACTTCCTCAGGGAATTGCGACAAATCATAAGAAGTCATTTGTCCATTTGTTTTTAAGTATTGATAAAGATATTGCAAGGCTGGTGTATCGAAATAAAAATCATCCCGATGACGGAACTCATTTAACAAATACTCATGATGCAAGAGCCTGTGTAAAAGATGCCTTTCCGTTTTAATTAAAGCCGTGACACTTTTTGTAACAGGTAATGTCAAAACGCTACTTACAGAGGGAACAGCCCCTTCTTGCCGCCTTTGTCTATCTTGTACTCGCAAAGCATTAACTGATTGTTCAACCTGAAAATAGTCAAAATCCGGTAATAAATCTGCTACTTTACTAATATAAGAATTCTGCGCAGTAATTGACGGGGATTGTGCAATTAGCTGCGATATCTTCTCCACATAAGTAATTTGCGACTGCAAATTATCCATATTGTCAGGCTTCAAATAGTCAATAAAAAACTCAACACTACTGATACGTGATTGACTCAAAAGATCGGCAAAAACCTCGGTAGAATTCTGCTGAACAAATTCGTCAGGATCCATTTTATTTGGAATCCTCACAATCTCAACCACAAAATCTTTCAGCAGATCCAATGATTTTGCAATAGCATTTTGACCAGCATCATCACCATCATAGATTAAAATGACCTTTTTCGTTACTTGCTTAAGGTGGCTAACATGTTCTGAAGTCAATGCTGTTCCCATTGAAGCAACTACATTTTCGTAACCAGAACGATAAGCAGCAATGACATCCATGAAACCTTCCATTAAGAAAACTTCGTGTGTCTTGGCAATAACTGGTTTGGCCTTATCCAAGTGGTACAGTTCATAAGATTTGTTAAAGAGGACAGTCCCTCTTGAATTTTTATACTTGGCTTGTTTCTTCTCTAAATCAGCTGCTGTCCAAATACGACCTGAAAAAGCAATGATATTTCCTTGGTCATTTGTTAAAGGAAACATAATGCGATTACGAAAGGCATCATAAACCGTATTGGATTGCTCAGAAAGATTAAAAAGTCCTGAAGCAGTCAACTGACTTTCGTCATATTTTTTGGAAAGCGTCTGATAGAGATAATCCGATTCATTTGGTGCTAAACCAATATTGAAATGTTCTATTAACTGGTCATCAAGACCTCGCTCATAAAGATAATGTCTTGCTTCTTGTCCAATCTTTGTTGTCATCAAAACAGCATGATAAAACTTGGCAGCATCTTCATGAAGCGTCATCAAGACTTGATGAGGGCGTTGTTTCTGATGAGTGACCGCCGACTGACTCGGAAATATTTCCAGTGATATTCCAGCCTTATCAGCAATAATCTGAACGCTCTCTAAGAAAGGAACTTGACGATAGTCCTCAATAAATTTAAAAACATCCCCTGATTTTCCACAACCAAAACAGTGAAAAAATTGTTTGTCTTCAATGACATTAAAAGAGGGCGTTTTTTCTTTATGAAAGGGACATAGACCAAGATAATGTCGCCCTGTCCGTGAAAGGCTAACAACTTCTCCAATGACATCAACAATATTAACACTATTTTTTATCTGGGAAATCATTTCTTTGTCAATCGCCAAGTCATCACCTCTCCACAAAAATCCCATTGTAGTTTTGCATTTCATTATACCATTGAAACCCTGTTTTGTAAATTTAAAAACATGAGTGATTCCATTGGATTTTAGGCGTTAATTGTGTTATGATTAGGTCAGATTATAAGAAAAGGGGAATTTTCATGCTTAAAGAATTGAAAGCATTTTTATTTAGAGGGAATATTATTGATCTAGCTGTAGCCGTCATTATCGGGGGTGCCTTTGGTGCCATCGTGACATCATTTGTTAACGACATCATCACACCACTTATTTTAAATCCAGCCTTGAAAGCAGCCAATGTGGAAAGCATTGCTCAATTGTCATGGAACGGTGTTAAATACGGCAGTTTTCTAGGTGCTGTTATTAATTTCCTAATCATTGGTACCAGTCTTTTCTTTGTTGTTAAGGCAGCTGAAAAGGCTATGCCTAAAAAAGAAGAGGAAGAAGTTGTGGAAGTGGCAGCTCCTACTCAAGAAGAATTGCTTGCTGAAATCCGTGATTTATTAGCTAGTAAATAAGCTTTTAGTATTTTTAAACAGTTGGGATGATCTCAACTGTTTTTTTATCTGACTTTCACTCCATCTCGCTACAAAGATGCACGGTACAAAAATCATAGTTTCCTTGATTTTTCCAATCACCAGAATGAAAATTATTGTCAATTTGAACCACTGATCAAAGATAAAAGTAAAAGCAACCCTAAGTCATTAGGATTGCTTTTATAAACTATTATTAGAATTTTTTACGCTTGCGAGCTGCTTCTGATTTACGTTTACGTTTTACAGAAGGTTTTTCGTAGAATTCACGTTTACGTGATTCTTGAAGAGTACCAGCTTTAGTAACAGAACGTTTGAAGCGACGAAGAGCATCGTCAAGTGATTCATTTTTACGCACTACTGTTTTTGACATGTGTTTCACCTCCTCAAGATATTGTAACATTTTCACGTTCTAGGCTAGGATACATTATTTTTCTAAAAAAGTCAATCATCCAACACTGTTTTTCTTTTTAAAATGCAATTATATCCTATACTTTCTGGTTAAAAAGAGATCCATTAAACCTTAATCAACTGCATTTCCTGTTAAGGAGGCAGCCTCTTTAATAAACTCCTTGTACTTCCCTTCTTTAACCAATCTGGAAATCACTTTATTGACGGTTTTTGTTAAAGCGCCACTTCCTTTTGGGAGAGCGACAGCTTTAGCATCACCTTCACCTGTTTTTAGATGAAAAGGTGCTAAGGCTAAGTCCTTGTTTTGCGCTAGAAAACCAGCTGCTACAGGAGCTTCTAGGTCAACAGCATAAACTTGTCCTGACTTTAACTCATTAATGGCTTCTCCCATAGCAGTTAGGGAGATAAGATTAGCTTTTGGCAATTGTGCCTTGACTAACCCCTCCTCAATACTACCTTTTTGGGTCGCTACTTTTTTGCCATTTAAGCTAGTGATGTCTTTGGCTGATTTAGCGTCAGCTGCTTTCATTAAAATAGCGTTTTCCGTTTCGTAATATGGGGTTGAAAAATCATATACCTTAGCTCTTTCCTTTGTATAAGATAGACCAGAGATAGCCATATCTGCTTTGCCGGTCTGAAGGCTAGACAAGACATTATCAAAGCTCATTGGGGAAAGCTCTAACTTAACACCCAATTCATCTGCAATCGCTTGGGCTAGCTGAACATCTGCTCCGACAATTGTGTCTTTGCCATTGATCAATGCCTTAAACTCAAAGGGGGCATAATCAGGACTTACTGCAACAACTAATTTTCCTGCTTTTTTGATGCTATCTTGTTGATTAATGGTCTTCGCATGGGTACAGGATGCTAAAACTAAAAGAAGAGTGACTGTTAAAAGGCTAAGAAGTAATTTTTTAGTGTTCATGGTATATTTATTCCTTTTATTAATAATGTAGTCCATTATAATGCATTATTATTCAAAGGTCAATGCTTTACTGAATATTTTTTAGACACTCTGATAAGGCTAATAATCCTGCTTGAAGGGTACTCGTTTGGCAGCAATATCCAATCCGAACGTGCTTGTCATGGTCAAAACGATTGCCCGGAACAACCAAAGTACCATAGTCTTTCAACAAATGTAGCGCAAAGGGTTCGATAGCTTCATCAATCTTTAATTTCACAAAAGCTGTTGATACTTGCTTTGGCTTAATGTAGGATGCCTTATCTTCTTGTTGAATCCAATCGTCTAGAATAGCTAAATTTCTAGTTAGAATTCTTTGATTCCGTTGCAATAGTTTAGAGGCATGCTTTAAGGCTAGTGTAGCTACCATGTCGTCAAAGACACCTGCACAAATCATGGTGTAATCCCGATACAATCTGAGAAGTTCCACGATTTCCTCAGAAGCTGCAACCCAACCAACACGGATTCCTGGGAGAGAAAATGTCTTTGACATGCTGTTTACGGAGATGCCCTTGGCATAGAGATCTGCAATGGCTAACAAGCGGTCAGAAGCAAAAGAATGATAAACTTCGTCGCTTAAAATATAGAGGTTATGTTCTTTAGCTATGGCAACCAATCTGTTTAAATAATCCCAATCCATATAAGCTCCAGTCGGGTTATTGGCATTATTGATAGTAATTATTTTGGTATTAGGACGAATGAGTTGTTCTAGTTCATCTAAGTCTGGAAGCCAGTTCAAGGCTTCTTTCGTATACCAATAATCAACTGTTGCTCCTAACGATTGTGGAATGTCGTAAAGTTGCTGGTAACTGGGATAATGGGCAATCACATGGTCGCCCGGCTCGATCAAAGCATATAGGACAGAAAAGTTCGCACCGGTGGCGCCATTGGTCTGTAAAATATTTTCTGACCCTTGATAGTGATAAAGACTAGCCACTGCTTTTTTAAATGCTGGTGAACCTTCTATCCAACCATAATCGAAAGGTTTTTGATTTAACACTTGATAAAAGGTTTGCGGGCTTTCTCCTGTTAATGTGAATAATTCTTCTAGAGTCAATGAGGCAATTGATGAGCCTGCAATGTCATATTTAGCTTCTTTTTCATGTTGATTAAGCCACTCTTCAACACCAAAAGCAGGTAATTTCATAAACCTTCCTCCCTTACATAAACCGTTATTACACTGATGCCTAAAAACACAAACATCACCCTTTTGCTTGCTTTTAAAGAGACATCAAACAAGGGGATACCGTTTGAGACACGATTAACAAATTGTTAAAAACTTCTCGGAAACGGTTTCTTATCATTATATTAAAACTAAGCACAAACAATATGTAAGTCTTTACCCCCCATTAGTACCAAGTATTTTTCAGTAACCGGAATACCATAGGCTTGGCTAAGTGCCTCTGCGTATAAAGTCAATTGATTTTGATAGCGTTCCTTTAAATCAAGCAGATTTTGATACTTATCTGTCTTATAATCCACCAAAACAATGTGATCCTCAAACAAAAGATAAGCGTCAATAATCCCACGAACGACGTACTGTTCTTGGCTAAGCGTATCTGTTCTTAGAATGGCAAAAGGGGCCTCACGATGTAGATTTTTAGAGTAAGTCTGAAAGGCTTGACCTAAGGCTGTTGTTTCAAAGAAAGATTGAACCTTTTGCAAATCAATAGCTGCTTTGACGGCTTCATCAGCACCAATCTTTTGGAGGGTCTGTTCAATCGTTATTGGAGTAACTTTTTCAGATAAAGGAATTTTTTGCATTAATTCATGAAGCGCTGAACCTACTTGACTGGCTTTGACTCTTTTTGGTTTGGAAAAATTAGGTAAATCGAAATGAGCTGTTTTTTGATAAGTTTTTTCAATGACATCAATCCCATCTGTATCTAAAAACGGGTCATATAAAGCTTTCAGCTGACTAGGTGTTCGAACTGTTGGTAGATTGATCGCTGCCTGATAGCTAGCATTCAACTCTGCGACTTTCTCCAACATATCCAAGGCACATGTAATCGTTTCTGACTGACGATTATCCTTGAGATCATCGGGTCTCAGAAAACCAGGAGTCTTAAGTTGACCAATAGCCTCAGGACTTAGGTCACTGTCTTCAACAAAATGCAGGTCAAAATGAAGATCTTCTTTTGAAAAAGCAAATGCTATGGCTATAAGCCAATCTTGAAAGCTCATCAACTGTTCCCTAAGGGATAAAGGTAGCTGGTTACCCGAACAGTTATCGTCAAAATTCTCTTGACTTTTTTCTTTACTGGCTTTGCCAACCAAATAAATCTTCTTTTGCGCACGCGTCATTGCAACATATAAAAGACGCATTTGTTCAGATAGGGTTGCTAGGCGTAATTCCTGCTTATTCATTTGATAGGGCAAGGTTTCTATGCTAACTTTAACAGAAGTTAATTTCTCTTCGTCAAGTAGCTCTTTAAAATCTGCAATATATTTAATCCCAATTCCGTGATGGCGATTAAGAATAAAGGGCGAATGGGTATCAATCATTGAAAAACGTTTATCACAATTCAAGATAAACACATACTTAAATTCGAGTCCTTTTGATTTATGAATCGTCATCAAATTAACGGCTTGCTTAGGACTTACCATCTCAACATCTGCTAAGTCATTTTGCGTTTCTAAAACCTTATCAATCATGCCAATAAAGCGCGATAACCCTTTATAACCCGATTGCTCAAACTGATTGGCACGAATCGCCAAAGCGTATAGATTGGCTTGAGCTTGCTCGGCCTTGGCTTGACTAGCTACAAAATCAAAGTAAAAACGATCATTAAAGATTTTCCAAATCAAATCGTACAAAGATTTCATTTTAGCATAGCGACGCCAACCTGCTAACTCTTCCATAAAGCCACTTAGTTTTGCCATCAGGTCTTCATGAATCAATTCTGGGTGAGCCCCCTTCCCAACCAAAGCCCACTGGAGCTTATCATATAAACAGTCTGAGTACTTACTTCTTTTTTGTAGGGCTAGCCTTGCTAGCTCATCTTCATCAAAGGCAAACATCGGAGAGCGCAACAGAGCAACCAGAGCATAATCATTTCTTGGATTGTTAATGGTCCGTAGGGTATCAAGCATCACCATAACTTCTACAGATTTAAGGTAATTTTGCTGTCCACCATCAGCCACAAGTGGAATACCATACTGATTAAAGGTTTGAAAAATAGCGTCATTGCGTGTCCGAGAAGAGACTAAAAGAGTAATATCCTCAAAAGCCACCCCTTTATCATTGTGAAGTTTGATAATCTCCTTAGCAACAATTTTTACTTCACTTGGAGAAATACCATCATTATCTGTTGCATCGGTTTCATCATTTCGATCAGTGTTGTAAAGGAATAGCTGCGCCCGATGTTCTGGATAAGCAATCCGCTGTGAGACAGTCCCTGCTACTAGTCGATGCTGATCATCGTATAAAATGTCACCCAAAGATTCGTCCATCAAATGACTAAAGACAGCATTGCTGACTTGCAAAACTTCTGATTGACTACGGAAATTCTCTTTTAACAAAATGAGTTTTCCATGTTCAGGATGCAGCTGATAATCCTTGAACTTTTGATTGAAAATCTGAGGATCAGCCTGTCGGAAACGATAAATCGACTGTTTGATGTCTCCTACCATAAAACGATTATGACCATTTGACAATAGCGTCAACAAGCGTTCTTGCATATGATTATTATCTTGGTATTCATCAACCATTACTTCATGATATTGTTGTTGATAGGCTCTCCTAATATCCGGATTTTCCTCCAAGATACGAATAGCAAAGTGAGCAATGTCTGAAAACTCAAAAGTTCTTTCTTGTCGTTTAGCAATTAAATAGGCTTCTGAAAAAGCAATCACAAAACGTTGTAAAACTTCCAATATGGGAAGGCTCTCTGCTTGGTAGTGCAAAATGGTTTCCAGATGCCTGAAACCTGTTAATTTTTGATGTAAGCTTTTAAAAACCGGGTATTTTTTACCAGCAACGATGATATGATTTCCAGAAGGAAGCATCGCTGTTATATCTTGAGCTAATTGACTCAGCTTCGCTTTCCCATAAAGCCGATGAAACTCACGTGACCACTCATAGAGGTTCTCAATCATCTTTAAGTGTTTAACGTATTTTGCTGCTGGTTTTCCTGCCTTCGTTAGCTGACCATATTCTTCCATATCGGTTAAGTCTCTTAATTGATCAGCTGTGTTTTGCATACAAGAAAGTAAAAGCGCAATTTCTTGATCTGGAATATCGTCAAAACTCTTATAACTTTTAGCCGCCCTTAGAAAGGTTTCTTGTAGCCAAAACTCAGGATCTTCTGTGGATTGACTAAAGGAATAGCACGTGTAAACAAGTTCTCTAAAAGCATTAGCGTCCTTGCGATTAGCTGAGAAATTTTTGACAAGGGCTTTAAACAGTTGGTTTTCCTCTTGAGTCATAAACTCAGTAAAGAGTTGACTGAAAATCTCATGCTTTAAAATGTCTTGCTCAGCCTTATCTTGCATGATACGAAATTGAGGAGAAATCCCAAGACGATAACCATATTGATTAAGAACTTTTTGGGCAAAGGCATCCATAGTGCCAATATCTGCCTGAGAAAGGGATTGCAACTGATCTGTTAGATAAGCTTTTAATTTATGATCTGTAGTTTGAGCAAGTTGTGTATAAAGCTTTTTTTCAAGCCGTTCACGCAACTCAGTTGCCGCTTTAACCGTAAAGGTTGAAATAAAGAGTCTATCAACAGAAATTCCTCTTAGAATTTTATCTAAGATACGTTCGACCATCACAAATGTTTTTCCTGACCCAGCAGAAGCTGATACAAGAATATTTTGCCCGCTACTATAAATGGCATCAATTTGTTGCGGGGTTCTTTTTTGAGAATGACTAGCTAAACGCTCTGCTTCTTTTAGCTGTTCAATTGCTTCAGGAGTTAAAAAGGGTTCAAATGCCATCAGAATGGTTTCTCCTTTCTCATTAGGGCTAAAAAGGTTTCTCTCTTTTTGGGAGCAGGTAAACTCAGTAAACGCCTTGCCTGACCTAAATCAAGGTCTGCTTCAAAACGCGTAATAGCTTTTAATTGATCTCCCTGAACAGATTTCCCATCACTGGTATAAGGGTTAATAAGAAAATGCCCCTTTTTAATATGCTCTGCCGCTTCCAAATAGAGTTGCTCATTATATGCCAATAGGGTTTTTATATCCTCTGTAGAATAAAGGGCATTTTTCGTTTGGTAAGCACCATTTGACAGGTGTTCCTTTTCACTTTCTAAAAAGATTCCTTTATAGGTTAACTCTTTATAAATCCTTTCAACTAATTTACTATCAACTGCTTTAAACGTTGACAACTCCAATTTAGGGTCTTGCAAATGCAGGTACATCGCACCAAACAAATGACTCAAATCTTCTTGAGCAAATTTACTCTGTAAAGCTGCCAGATAAGTAACTAGCTGAGGGCTTAAACCATTGTAAAACTTACCAATATCAAACTGATTGGCACTCGATTTATAATCAACAATACCCAAACTGCCGTTGTTTAACTGATCAACACGGTCAATAATCCCATTTACTGTCACTTGATCAGTTAAATGCAATTCAAATGTTTCTTCTTGGCTCACGACAGTTAGTCCTTGGTTCAGTCGAAGAATACTAGCTGTTGACTTAGCAATGTCCTCTAATAATTCCAAACTGTATTTCCCTTCAGCATTGTCTTGATAAACTTGCTGGAAATACTTTTCATGATTGGTTTTTTCAATTGCTTCGGCTAGCTTGTGGTCAAAAGAGTCTTCGGTCTGATTTTTCATCACCCGCTCAAAAACCCGATGTAAATATTGCCCATGAATACGAGCGTCTGGGTGAATTGATTCGGCTTCTCGTAAACCTAAAACATACTGTAAAAAAAACTTGTACTGATTATTGTAAAAAACGGTTAAAGCAGATGATGATAATCTTATGGGACAATCACTTGGGAAATAAACGTCAATGACTTGTGGTGCCAAAGGCTTGGTTTGCAAATGATTACCCATATTTGGAAACGTCAGCTGCTTATCTTTTAATCGCCGCCTTAGATAACGTAGAGCAACTGTCCAAAATGTTCGATCCTGATCAGTCATTTCGGCATTAATCTCTTGACGATTAATGTCAATCAAGCGGGATAAAAGTGATTTGTAATGACCAACGTCACTGGCAGAATAAGAGAGGTGATTTTTCCCTTTATCAACCATTGGAATACCAAATGCCATTAATTCCTTAATATAAGGAGACAAGTCATCTGATACCTCATTTAAGAGACTTGGTTGACTCAGAACTAATTCTTTAGTCGCTGCATTAAAAAGAGAGAGGGCTGTTTGATGGCTTTTCTTACTATTTTCAGCACTTACCATCTCAAAATACTGATAATTTGCGGTGCTTTCATTGATTTTAGCCCGTTCTTGGTCTGAAATCAGGCTGGTATTTTTCACCTGTTTAGGAAAATGAGACCGAGTCAAACCAATAGCATAAACAAAAGGTTTAGAATGGGGCTGCACTAGATCATAAGATTTAACAGATACCACATCTAAAGTAGCTGGAACAATCCGATAATGAGCCGTTTGCATTCCCATTTTAAGCAGAGCCAAACAATCTGCTAAGTTTAGTTTTTCCTGTCCAAAAATCTGGTAGAAAGAGTCTAAAATACCCGTAAAGGTTTTCCAAACTTCCTCATTTTTTTCAATTTCTAATGGGCTTTGTCCAAGTGCCCGCATATTGTCAGACAGTTGGATCGCCTTAAAAAACATGATTAATTTGTCTAAAAGGGATGCACCTAACTGTTTTTGGCTCTTAAACAGTTTCTGTAAAGGTTTATATACCGCTTGTCTCATATCATTTAGCCAATGAAGGGAATAATGGCGTGAGGAATTAATCGTAAAAATTCTTGAAAATTTTGTAAGTCCTTTAATGTCTGCAAACTGAAGGTATTCTTCAAATTGGTCCACATCACTATCATCAAAAGAGCCAAAAAGACCTGATTTTAAAAGATTTAAGATGTCCTCACGACGCCAGTTGTAACGGTAGCTTCGCTCAAGAGAGTCAATAAATTGAACTAGCGGATGGGCTATCATAGGCTCTGCTTTTCCAAGGTAATAAGGAATATCAAATTTATCAAAAATCGGTCCAATTTGTAAATGATAGGCCTCCACGTCGCCTAAAAGCACTAATATATCCTTATAACGATAACCTTCATATAATTTTTCGCGAATAGCCTTGGCAACATGCTCAATTTCTTCTTTTTGCTGATGACTTTGCCAAATGTTTAGCCGACTATAATCCTCATCTTGCAGCCGCCAATCCAACTGTGAAAAGTCATGATTGGCTTCAAAGAGTTGTGTCACTCTTGAAAAAGTTGGTTCAAAAGTCTGTTCAGACATGACAAAAATCGGTTTCGTCTGATACATTTGTGCTAAATTTTGCAAAAACTGAATACTTGCTTCATAAATATTGCCTTTAATAAACGACTTTTTGTAAGCCTTCTGACTAATGTAACTGCCAATGATAATCTCTTGGCATTTATCATGTAACAAGGATAACAAAAAATCTTCTTCAGCTGAAAACCGAGAAAAACCATCAATAATAAGCACTGTTTTTGCGAGTTGATCATCTAAAGTGGCTGTCTCAACAGCCTTAGCAAATGACATTAACGGACTGTCCTGGTGATAATCCTGTTGAGCCATAATAGTCTCAGCAAGTCCCATAATCTTGATAAGATCCTCTTGTTTTTCCGGCTTATCTAATCCTTCTAAGTCATAAACGCTTAAATGAGCCGTTTGTAATTCTTTATATAAATCAACTAGCTGTTTGATAAAGGCATGATCATTTTGCAGACGACCGTAAACCTTTAAATCATCAGAATTGATCTGCATTAAGGCACGGTAAAAAATCATGGCTAAAGCGGTATCATCCAAGGTACGCTTATTATTAGGGATTGCAAGTGTAAAATACCTTGCCATTTGGGCAAAGCGCGTGACGGTTATTGAAAAAGACCCCTGCTCTGGCAATAATGTCAAAACCTCTCTTTCCTTTTCAAAGGATAATGAGTTGGGGGCAATATAAAAAACACGATAGCCCTTATCAGCAGCCTGCTTTGCTTCTTTGACCAAAATTTCAGTCATTGAATAGATGACATCTGTATAAATCAGTTTCATAGGACTCCTTTGCTTAGAGCTGATTCTTCTTTTTTATATTATAGCAAATCCCTATCTCTTTTCCTATTTCTAATCATAAGGAACAAGAAATAGCCATTTTAAGCGATAAAAAGGATTTTAACTCGACACAAGAGATTGAATGACAGTTCATTTGACAACTCCTCAAGTTGAACAAAAAGAAAGAGAAAACCGATGTGGTTTTCTCCAAAGCCGAACATTTTGCTATCCACTACCATTCATAGCAAATGTTTCTTTTTCTTATCTCACTTCTGCGTCAACTTGTTCTTTCAAAGCTTTTGTTATTTTTTCCATGTATTTTGTCACTTCTTCGTCCGTTAAATTGTCATTAGGATTTTGGAACGTTAGGCTATAAGCCATGGATTTTTGATCTGGTTGAATCGTTGCACCCGTATAAATGTCAAAAAGTTTAATGTTTGTCAACGATTTCACACCAACTGATTCAACAGCGGAAACAATAGCTTGATGGCTTATTTCAAGATCAACTAACAAGGCAATATCACGTGTCATGGCAGGGAATTTAGTGATTTCCATAAAAGTTTGACTGACAGGTAAGGCAGCTTCTAACATAGTCATATCCAACTCAGCCACATAGGTCTCTGGGATATGATAATCTTTAGCCGTCCTTGGATGTACTTGCCCGACAAAACCAATAACCTTTTCATCCAAGATAAGAAGTGCTGTACGACCCGGATGCATACTTGCTAATTCTTTCGTTGGCACATACTGAACATTCACACCAAGGTTGTCAAAAAGAACATCTAAGATTCCTTTAGCATGGTAAAAATCAACTGTCTGTGCTTGGGTTTGAAAATCTTTTTGGCTCACTAAACCAGAAATAGCCAAGGCAAAGTGATCCTTTTCAGTTGGAAGAATGACTTTGGGATTGCTTTCTTGTTCAAAGACTTTTCCAATTTCGTAAAGTGCTAAATTGGTTTGCTTACGAGCGATATTATAAGCAATTGTGTCAAGCATACCTGAAATCATATTTTGACGAAGCACTGAGCGCTCAACTGTCATTGGCCACATGAGTTCTGTAAGATTGCTTGGGTTAACAGCAAACTCAAGAGCCTTTTCTGGTGTCGTTAACGCATAGGAAATTATCTCCGTTAAGCCCAATCCTTCAGCAAGACCACGTACTCTACGACGAAGGGCTTGAGTTGGGGTCAATTCTGCAGCCGTACCACCCGCTTTTGGTAGAGTCGTTGGTAACTTATCGTAACCATAAATACGAGCAATTTCTTCAACCAGGTCAGCTTGAATCGTAATGTCCCAACGCCGACGAGGAATGGCTACTGTAAAGGAAGCTGCATTTCCTGTTACTTCAAAGCCAAGTTTATCAAAAATAGTGATAATATCTGCAAAAGTTAAGTCTGTTCCTAAACGCACATTAACATAATCAAGACTAGTCGCCACCTCAACAGGCTCTGTTGGAAGTTGACCAGCTTGTACACGACCAGACAAGACTTGCCCACCTGCCAACTCTTGTAGCATCGCTGCTGCAAAATCTAAAGCTTCTAAAACAGTTGCATAGTTAACCCCTTTTTCAAAACGTGAAGACGATTCTGAACGAAGGTTAAGACGTCCACTAGTCTTACGAATAGACTTGCCATCAAAGACAGCTGCCTCAAGAACAACATTTTTTGAAGATGCATCAATTTCAGTCGACTGTCCTCCCATCACACCAGCTAAAGCAACAGGCTTATCTGCCACCGTTATCACAAGGTCCTCAACAGTCAACTCACGTTCTTCCCCATCAAGTGTGATAAGCTTTTCTCCTTGACGAGCAGCACGTGCAAGGATATGATGGTTTTCAAATTTGTCATAATCAAATGCATGCATCGGTTGACCAAAATATAATAGCACATAATTAGTCACATCAACCACATTATTAATAGGGCGAATACCAGCATTCATCAAAAGGTTCTGCAACCATTGAGGACTTGGTTTAACCGTCACATTTTCAACCACACGACTAGCATAAGCCAAGACTTTATCTGATACAATTGCCACATCAATAACTTCTGAAGTCGCCTTATCAGATTCTAGCAACATTTTTTCAGGGAATGTCACTGACTTGCCATAAATAGCCGCTACTTCATGAGCCACACCACGCATGGAAAGTGCATCGGCACGATTTGGTGTAATAGACAATTCAATAATGTCATCATCTAGGTCAAGGTATTTAAAAATCGCATCACCTGGCACAGCCTCCTCTGGCAAGATTTGAATCCCATCTGAAAATTCTTTTGGAATAATAGCATCTGGCAACCCCAATTCTTGCAAGGAACAAATCATCCCAAGCGATTCCATACCACGAATCTTTCCTTTTTTGATTTTATAATTATCGGCAATGCGGGCACCCGGTACTGCCACGATAACTTTAATACCAGCTGTCACATTTGGGGCACCACAAACAATCTGACGAAGTTGCTCATCACCCGTATCCACTTGACACAGATGCAAATGTGTTTCTGGCACATCTTCACAAGAAACCACGTGACCTACAACTAATTTTGACAACCCAGTAGCAGGTGTCACCACACTTTCTACTTCGATACCTGTTGTCGACATTTTCTCAGCTAATTCAGCCGGTGTCACATTGATATCTACTAATTCTTTTAACCATTTATAAGATACTAACATAATCTTAGAGACCAAACCTCAAACTTCGTAGAAAAACTATGACATTTAGACTAGTCTTGGTTTGGTTCAATTCCTTTCCTATTTTTTTAATCGTAAACAAAAAATAACAGCCTATCTCCTCCATTAAGAGAGACTTTCTTTCCATACGATAATTGCTCTTTAAAAAACCAACATTTTCGTCATCAGCCAACCCATCATCTTCGGCAAGATGCTTGCTCAGAAAGCTTCTCAAAGCCAACTCTGTGACCTTTCGATTGTATGTCCATACCTGATTAAGCTGATGGAAAAATTTTTTAAGCTACCGATAACTGAGTTGCGCCTTATTTAAATTGTTCAGAGAAACGGCAATCTCCTTGATAGAAACCACGAATATCATTGATACCATAACGTAACATGGCAATACGTTCTTGACCTAGACCAAAAGCGAAGCCTGAATAAATGTCAGAATCAACACCCGACATTTCTAAAACCCGTGGATGCACCATACCAGCACCAAGAATTTCAATCCAGCCTGTTTTCTTGCAAACATTACAGCCCTTGCCACCACATTTGAAGCAAGAAACATCCACTTCAACGGACGGCTCTGTAAATGGGAAATAAGATGGACGTAAACGAATGCTACGATCTTCACCAAACATTTTCTTAATAATCATTTCAAGAGTTCCTTTAAGGTCACCCATAGAAATGTTTTCCCCCACAACCAGACCTTCGATTTGATGAAATTGATGAGAGTGAGTTGCGTCATCTGTATCCCGACGGAAAACACGCCCCGGAGAAATCATTTTGAGAGGTCCCTTTGAAAAATCATGTTGATCCAGTGTGCGGGCTTGCACAGGACTTGTATGCGTCCGAAGTAAAATATCATCTGTGATGTAAAAAGTATCTTGCATATCTCTAGCTGGATGGTCTTTTGGCAGATTCATCCGTTCAAAATTATAATAATCTTTTTCAACTTCAAACCCGTCAACAATCTGAAAGCCCATGCCCAAGAAAATATCTTCAATTTCCTCACTCGTTTGAGTCAAAACATGACGGTGACCAAGTGCTATCTGACGACCTGGTAAAGTGACATCAATACTTTCAGCTTCAAGTTGTGCTTGAATTTTAGCAGCTTCCACGATCTTAGCTTGCTCTTCAAAGGCTTTTGTTAAAAGATCGCGCACCTCATTAACCTGTTTACCAACAACTGGACGCAACTCATTTGACAGGTCTTTTAACCCTTTCAACAACTCTGTTAAGGAACCTTTTTTCCCAAGAATAGCAACACGCAAGTCTTGTAATTCTTTGCCATGGTTGCCGTTTAATGTCTTTAAGGTCTCCTGAGTTTTTGTTTTTAATTCTTCTAACTGTGCTTGTAAATCCATTAGTTTCCTTTCTTTATTAGCAATAAAAAAAGCGCACCACCACTCCACCTTATGAGCGGAGCGTTGACACGCGGTACCATCCGTTTTTATCTGATTGTATCAGACCTTAATTAGCAGCCTTTCCCTGAGTGAATTCCTAATACTTTCATTCAGAAGGCTTCCAGTCAAGGCCTCCAGTCCCTATTAACTTCCATATTAGTACTGGTCTCACAGACTCTTATTCAATTAGCTTTATTCTATCAAAAAAAACTCTTAGTGACAATGCTAAATCATTGACTTTTTAGAATGAATAGGCATTAAATTGATAATCAGCCACTAGCCTTATTTGAAGATTGAAACAACACGAGTCAATTTTAAATGACCACAGCGAGCCTCAATACCACCATCTGGCAAATCGCTTGTAGAAACGATTCCTTACAATCAAATCACTAAAATCCAAAATCAATACTAATAACTTAAAAGTCTTTACCTATTTTAGTATTAACAGACTCCCCCACTTATCCAATAACTTGATCTAAGCCCTAAAACAGACCAAATCTACTGTCCAGTGAATTTATTAATGAGCTCTGTCCATTTATCGATGGACAAGATAGACAAAGCATTATCACCATCTCCCATAAAACGATAGCCAATCATTAAACCTATGGCTAAGAACAAACAAGCTAAGAAGGCGACAGCAAAAATAAGCGATAGCTGTCTCAAAACATATCTCAAACCACTTGTCATCAGCTAATCCTCACTAACACGACGAATCGTAGCACCTAGCTTAGCAAGCTTGTCGTGGAATTGATAATAGCCACGGTCTAAATGAGACAATTTATTAACTATTGTTGTCCCTTTAGCAACCATTCCTGTTAGAATAAGAGCAGCACTAGCACGAAGATCTGTTGACATGACAGGAGCACCTTGCAATTCCTTGCCTCCATGAATCATGGCAGTATCACGAAGAATTTCAGATTGTAAACCCATCCGTCGCATCTCCTCTAAATGCTGGAAACGATTCTCAAAGACAGTTTCCACCATCGTTGATTCTCCTTTAACCGTTGCCATGAGAGCAGTGAATTGTGCTTGCATGTCTGTTGGGAATCCCGGATGAGGTAAGGTCTTAACAGTTACTGGTTTTAAGTTTGCCGTATCAGCCTGCACACGAATACCGGTCCCTTCTTCAGTAACAGAAACGCCCATTTCGATTAATTTTGAGATTAGGGGACGATTATGTTCCCAAACAGCATCTTTGATTAACACATTTCCAGATGTCATCGCAGCTGCAACCATAAATGTTCCTGCCTCGATACGATCTTGCACCACATCATGCTCAACACCATGTAGACTCGTCACACCGGTAACTGTTAGGGTTTCAGTACCAGCTCCACGAACTTTCGCCCCCATTTTATTTAATAACTGGGCTAAATCAACAATTTCAGGTTCACGAGCAGCATTTTCAATAACAGTGACCCCGTCAGCTAACGTTGCAGCCATCAATAGATTTTGCGTAGCTCCAACTGACGGAAAATCCATGTAAATCGTAGCACCCTTTAAACGATCTGCCTGTGCTGTAATATCTCCACCTTGTTGTGTGATTTTAGCTCCCATGGCTTCTAAACCTTTTAAATGCAAATCAATCGGTCTACTACCAATAGTACAACCACCTGGCATTGAAACTTTGGCATGTCCATTACGTGCTAAAATGGGTCCTAAAACAACGATAGAAGCACGCATCTGACTAACGTATTCATAAGGAGCTTCATCTAAAATATCACCAGAAGCGTCAACCGTAATAGCATTGGCTGATTCATCAAAGTCAACAGCGATATTCAAGCCACGTACAACATTATTCATAGTGAAAACATCGGAAAGAATAGGAACATTTCTCAAAATTGTTTTTCCTTTTGAAGGTAAAATCGTCGCTGCTAGTAGAGGAAGAACAGCATTTTTTGCTCCCTCGATAACAACTTCTCCTTCTAACCGTGTTTGACCACCTTCAATGATTATTTTATCCACAATGTTCTCCATTTCATTTCTCATAATCGTAGTCAAATTATACCATACTTGCGTTATTCAAGTCTTAACGAAACTCAAAAAAGAGGGACTGACTAATCTGAATCACTTCCAACATGAAATGACTAACCAAATAACCAAGGACAATAGCCAATAAAAAGATAAAAAGGCGCAGCTTGCCGACATTTTCTGGACGACTACGAATTAGTTTTGTCCAATCAAATAAGCTAAATAATAATTGATAACTCAAGCCAATAAAAAATAAATGGCATAAAAAACTCATAAATTTTGTAATTGATTCCATAGGCTTATTATAACATACCTCAGCAAGCAGTCCAAATAGATAACAAAAGCAACCAACAATTACTTCCTTTTACGAGCTCCCTTATAAAACATGCCTTTTATCGATCATTCAAAACAACTACAGCAAAAAGAGGGCTCCTACAAATCTAAATAGACGCAACGTCATCTCATTAGGTTTGTTTTGTTAGTTACCCTCTTATTATTTTAGCTATAAAAAAGAGGGGGAACGATCCAAAAAACTGTTTGACCAGATCTTGGTTCCCCTTCTCCTACTTTTTTAGTGGTCTTATTTTTTACCAACGTTGATCCGGTTCAAGGCACGACGTAAGGCAACCTTAGCGCGACGAACTTCATCAATATCATGAGTGGTTTCAGCCTGTGCAATTTCACGTTCTGCTCTTAGTTTGGCTCGTTCTGCCCGGCTGACATCAATGTCACGGTCACGCTCTGCCGAATCGGCAACAATGGTAACCACATTATCTTTGATTTCAATAATACCACCATTGATAGCAATCCAGTCCACTTTCTCATCCTCACCGACACGGCGAATTTTCATTTCATGAACTTGTAGAGGCGCAATCAGATTAATGTGATTTGGTAGAATCCCCATTTCTCCATCTGGGGTTGTTACTGAAATAAACTTGGCATGGTGATCATATTTGATTCCATCTGGGGTTACCACTTGAACAGTCATTTGTGTCATGGCATCACCTCACTAAAAGCCCATTTTTTCGGCTTTTTTAATCACATCCTCAATTGGACCAACGGAACGGAAGGCATCTTCTGGAAGATGATCATACTTGCCTTCAAGAATTTCTTTAAAGCCACGAACGGTTTCAGCAACAGGCACATAAGATCCAGGAAGACCTGTAAATTGTTCAGCAACGTTGAAGTTTTGCGATAGGAAGAACTGGATGCGACGTGCACGTCCAACCAATGTTTTTTCTTCATCTGATAATTCATCCATGCCTAAAATAGCAATAATGTCCTGTAATTCACGGTAACGTTGAAGGACACGTTGAACCTCTGTTGCCACCGCATAATGCTCTTCACCAACAATTTCAGGTGACAGGGCACGCGAACTTGATGCCAATGGATCAACTGCTGGGTAAATCCCCATTTGTGTTAATTTACGTTCAAGGTTGGTTGTCGAATCCAAATGAGCAAATGCCGTTGCTGGCGCTGGATCAGTATAATCATCGGCTGGCACGTAGATGGCTTGGATAGAAGTAACCGAACCTTTTTGAGTAGAGGTAATGCGTTCCTGCAATTGTCCCATTTCAGTAGCAAGTGTTGGTTGATAACCAACGGCAGAAGGCATACGCCCCAAGAGAGCTGACACTTCTGAACCGGCTTGAGTGAAACGGAAGATATTATCAATAAAGAGTAACACATCTTGACCTTCCACATCACGGAAATACTCGGCAATCGTCAAACCAGTAAGGGCAACACGCATACGTGCTCCAGGAGGCTCATTCATTTGACCAAAAACCATGGCTGTTTTTTCGATAACACCTGATTCTTTCATTTCCCAGTAAAGGTCATTTCCTTCACGCGTACGCTCACCGACACCGGTAAAGACTGAAATTCCTCCGTGTTCTTGAGCGATATTGTGAATCAATTCTTGGATAAGAACGGTCTTACCAACTCCAGCACCACCAAAAAGTCCAACTTTACCACCTTTGAGGTAAGGGGCAAGTAAGTCAATTACCTTGATACCAGTTTCAAGAATTTCTGATGATGTTGATAATTCATCAAATGCTGGGGCTTTTTTATGGATTGGTTGACGGTCCACATCTTCTGCAAATGGCTCCTCCAAATCAATGGTTTCACCAAGCACATTAAAGACACGCCCCAAGGTTTCTTTTCCTACTGGCACACTAATCGCACGCCCAGTATCAAGAACTTCTAATCCACGTGTAAGCCCATCAGTTGATTCCATAGCGATGGTTCGCACCATACCGTCACCAAGTTCAAGAGCAACTTCAAGGACGATCTTTTGCTTTTTATCACTATCTTTATAAACAATCAATGCATTATTAATCTCTGGAAGTTTGTCACCACTAGCAAACACAACATCTACTACGGGACCAACAACCTGAGCAATTTTGCCTGAGCTCATTTATTTCTCCTTATATTCGATAGGCGGGGTTTATTAAATTAACTAATCAGTTAGCTAACTTTGAGACATTTGACTGCCATCACACGATAAATCCCACAGGTCATTTTATCCTGATTGATAAAATTGAGAATTGACAATATTTCAAAATAAAATCTTATTCGAGTGCATTTGCTCCTGCAACAATCTCTGTAATTTCTTGAGTAATCGCTGCTTGGCGAGCACGGTTGTATTGAATGGTTAAATCATTAATCACATGTTTAGCATTGTCTGTCGCTGTCTGCATGGCAGTCATTCCTGCTGCATGTTCAGCAGTCTTAGCATCAATAATGGCACCGTAAATTAAACTTTCAGTGAATTGAGGCAACAATTGGTCTAAAATATCATGACGATTTGGTTCCAATTCAAAACCAGTAACACCTTCTTCTGCTGCTTCATCAGCAACCAAGTCAGAAATTGGCAACATTTGCTGAACACGCACCTGACTGGTCAAGCTGTTTACATGATGATTATAACAAACATACAATTCATCAAAAATCTCATTGACAAACATACCCACTGATTGTGAAATGATTTTTCGCACTTGCTCAAAACTCGGTTGATCTGCAAGACCACGAAGTTCAAAAGCCACATTCATCCCTCTTGCTTTGAAGAAGTCTGAACCCACACTGCCAATCGAAATGATTTCATAATCACCGTTAGCGTGGTATTCCACAATCATTTCCATAATTGCTTTTAAAATTTTTGAATTATAACCACCAACAAGACCTTTATCAGATGTGATCACAATATAACCTGTTTTTTTGACAGGACGAGAAGCTAACATCGGGTTATCAGAACCTGTAGTCAAATCTGATTTTAAAAGGTCGGTTGTAATTTGACGAATTTTTGAGGCATAACTTTGAAAATCACGAGCCGCTTGCTCTGATTTCACCAGTTTTGCAGAAGAAACCATACGCATGGCACTAGTGATTTTACTTGTTTTCTCAGTTGAAATAATTTTGGCTTTAATTTCACTTAGAGATCCTGCCATACTAGCATCCTCCCTCTATCTATTTAAAATTTGATTGATCTTTGAAAGCTTTAATAGCCGCATCAAGGTCAGCTTCTTCAGGGAGGTCTTTGGTTGCACGGATTATTTCAAATAAGTGATTATAATGAACATCAAAGTAGTCATAAAGCGCTTCTTCAAATGCCAAAATATCATCTACTGGAACATCATCCAAGAAACCATGGGTCAGAGCATACAGAATAACCACTTGTTTTTCAACAGGTAATGGCTTATGCAATGGTTGTTTTAAAATTTCAACCGTACGGCGCCCACGATTCAATTTAGCTTGCGTTGCAGCATCAAGATCTGAACCAAATTGAGTGAAAGCCTCCAACTCACGATAAGAAGCTAAATCCAAACGAAGGGTACCCGCAACTTTTTTCATGGCTTTAATTTGGGCAGAGCCACCAACACGCGACACAGATGAACCTGCATCAATCGCTGGACGAATCCCTGAGTTAAAGAGGTTTTCTTGCAAGAAGATTTGCCCATCTGTAATAGAAATCACATTAGTTGCAATATAAGCAGAAATATCTCCTGCTTGCGTTTCAATAAATGGCAGAGCTGTGATTGAGCCGCCGCCTAAATCATCTGAAACTTTGGCTGAACGCTCTAAAAGACGGCTATGCAAATAGAAAACATCCCCTGGGTAAGCTTCACGACCTGGTGGACGACGAAGCAATAGTGACAATTCACGGTAAGCTACCGCCTGTTTTGATAAATCATCATAAACAATCAAAACGTGCTTGCCATGGTACATAAACTCTTCTGCCATAGCAACACCTGCGTAAGGAGCAATATAAAGTAACGGCGATGGCTGCGAGGCTGATGCTGTCACAACTATTGTATAATCTAAAGCACCATAACGGCGAAGGGTTTCGACCTGTGTACGGACGGTTGATTCTTTTTGCCCAATAGCCACATAAATACAAATCATGTCTTGACCTTTTTGGTTCAAGATAGCATCAATAGCAACAGAGGTTTTACCCGTTTGACGGTCACCAATAATCAACTCCCGTTGTCCACGACCGATTGGAACAAGAGCATCAATAGCTTTTAATCCAGTTTGCAATGGTTCAGACACGGATTTACGTTGCATCACTCCAGGAGCTGGCGTTTCAACAGGTCTAAAACCAGTTGTCTCAATATCTCCCAAGCCATCAACTGGTTGTCCGAGTGGATTTACCACACGTCCAATGAGAGCTTCACCAACTGGTACTTCCATAATTTTACCGGTACGCTTAACCACATCTCCTTCACGGATCGTTGAAAAATCCCCAAGAATAATGATACCTACATCGTTTGACTCAAGGTTTTGAGCCATACCGAAGGCACCATTTTCAAATTCAAGAAGTTCACCACTCATGGCATTATCTAATCCACGGGCACGGGCAATACCGTCACCAATATAGGTAACAATTCCAGTTTCTGTGACATCGAAATTTGGCTGGAAGTTCTCAATTTGCTTTTTAATTAAAGCGCTAATTTCTTGTGCATTAATTGCCAAAAGTCACACCACTTTCTATTTTAAATTCATTTTAAATGCTTGTAATTGATGACGAATACTGGTATCAATCACATTATTATTGACACTGATAATAAATCCTCCAATTAGCGAAGGATCTATTTTTTCAATTAAACGACCCATTTCCATCGCAAATTTCTTTGTAACAACTGCCCGAACACGATTTTTTTGTTCTTCAGTCAAAGGTAACGATGAAGTGACTACCACGTCATGCCGATTGGAAACTATCGCTATTTCCTTTAAAACAGCCTGAAGCATTTGATATAAATAGACTTCACGTTCGTTTTGTAAAACAACATCTAAGAAATGATTCATGTAAACACAATTATCTCCCTGAAGTAATTTCACCAGTTGGACTTTTTCAGCATGTGGAACAGCTAGACTTGATAAACTTTGGTCAAGATAAGTTAGCTCAAAAGTCTCTAAAATGGCAAGCACATCAGCTTGTAAGGGATTGAGGACATCATGTTCGCTTGCCACCTCAACAAGGCTTTTTGCATATTGCTCAATAAGAGCCTGTTCTTTTTTGGTCATTAAGCTTCTCCTAAGTCATCAAGATAACGATCAATAAGCTGGCTTTGTGCCGCCTTATCAAGATTAGCTCCCATAATTTTTTCCGCTAAAAGAACAGTTAAATCAGACATTTCCATTTTAACTGCTGAGATAGCTTCTGATTTACTGTGTTCAATATCTGTCAATGC
This sequence comes from Streptococcus castoreus DSM 17536, assembly GCF_000425025.1. Taxonomy (GTDB): domain Bacteria; phylum Bacillota; class Bacilli; order Lactobacillales; family Streptococcaceae; genus Streptococcus; species Streptococcus castoreus. The sequence goes on from NZ_AUKZ01000004.1 coordinate 104,469, forward strand.
TTTTTCTTTTAAACGATTCGCTTCGTCAGTAGCTTCTGCCACTAATTTATCACCCTGTAATTGACCAATTTCTTTGGCATCACTAATAATTTTACTTGCTTCTGAACGGCTAACCTCTAAGTTAGCTTGGCTTTGTGCCTCTAATTTTTGTGCGCTTAATCGTGACTGTTCAGCTTGATCAATATCATGCGATATTTGTTGTGAACGTGTCTGTAAAATTGATTCAATTGCACCCCAAGCGAATTTTTTAAGCAAGAGTAACAAGACGATTACCGAACCTGTTACTAGAATAAAATTCCCAACGAGTTCACCAAATGTGACTGACATTCGTTTGTTCTCCTTCCTTATTCTTCTGATTCATTAACTTTTTTTCCGAGATAGGTTGCCGTTAGTTTTGTGAAAACAAAAGCTTGTATGCAGGAAATAAAGACTGAAAAGGCTGTCCATGTCATGTTTACAAGGAAAGCAATCGGCCACCAATAGATACGATAATTTGCCAGTTGAACAATCAAACCTGTAACAACTTCCCCCGCAAAAATATTACCAAATAACCGAATGGCAAGTGATAAGAAATTTGTAAATTCTTCGAGTAAATTCATCGGAGTCATCGGCCACGGAGTAGCCAAACGTTTTAAATGGGCACCCAAGCCACGACGTCTGATCCCTTCAATATGCACCATGAGGGTAATAAAAAGGGATAAGGCAAGGTCAAAAGCCAAGTTGGCTGTTGGCGAAGTCCATAGGGTATAGCCATTAACTGTCTCCAATTTGGTAAATAACCCTAAATTATTAGCAACAGCGACAAAGAGAAAAATGGTGAAGAGTAACAGCGAGTAAGATTTTTGTAGGCTACTATCTAAATGCTCTTCCCCTATACCATTTACAAAACTGATCAAATATTCTAAAGCAGTTTGCTTTCCTTCGGGTTTCAATTTCATTTGGCGACTTGACCAAAAAACAAAGGCAAATACAATCGCAATCGTGACAATACAAACAGCAAGTAGGGTCAAATTAAAGGTTATTGGACCAAGCTTTAGCATAGGTATTTTAGCTTCTTCCATCTAACACCCTCCTTTTCTATTATAAAATAGGCTGTTATTTAAGAATGAAGGCCATAACAAGAGTAACGAAGAAAGTCCCTTCAATAAAGGCAACCCCTAAAATCATTAGAGAGCGCAATTGCCCGATAATTTCTGGCTGGCGAGACGCTGATTTGAAAAGATTTGCCATCAAGAAACCTTCAGCAAGAGAAACACCGAAACAGGCCAATGCCAATGCGAAAATAGGATTCATAGTAGAATACTCCTTAAAATTTTTTTTACTTTGCTATTCTATTCCTTAAAATTAAGAATGTCAACAGATTTCTTTAGTCTGGGTACGCTTTCTTAGACTAATACTAACCTTTTTATAACATTAACAAAAAACGTTGGGATTTTCGTTAAAAAATAGATTAATCCCTTGTTATAATCAGATATTTCAAAAAGTCTGATAAGCAGAAAAAACGGCTTATGCCGTTTCACTGGTCTTATAATATTCCAATAGCACTATTAAATTTTCAAGTGTCATGCGTTTTTAAGTGACTGAAAAAGCTTAAATTTATTTCAAAGACTTATACAGGTCTAAATAAACCAAACTAGCAGTGTTCCATGAAAAATCTCTTATCATAGCATTTTTCTGAATGATTTTCCAATCTTCTTGGTGATGACGATAAACATCAAGTGCAAATAAAAGCGCATTGGTCATCCAGAAGCCTGAAAAGTGATCAAAGCCAAACCCTGTTCCTGTCTTATCAAATGGGTTATAAGGAATAACAGTGTCTTTCAAGCCTCCAATTTCATGAACAATTGGTATAGTGCCATAACGCATGGCCATCATTTGCGAGAGACCACAAGGCTCAAAGGCACTTGGCATTAGAAAAAGGTCACAAGCTGCATAAATTTGCTGGGCTAATTCTAAATCAAATGTAATATTAGCTGATAACTTTTCTGGATAAACTTGACTAAACCATAAAAAGGCATCTTCATAACTTTTATAACCCGTTCCAAGAACAACTAACTGGACATCTTGTTGGAGAATATAGTCTAACTCTTGGACCACTAAATCAAACCCTTTTTGATCGGTTAGCCGTGAGACAATACCAATCATCGGAATCTCCTCGCAAATAGGAAGTCCTAACCTTTCTTGTAAAGCTTTTTTATTAGTAGCTTTCCCCAGTAAATGATCGGCTGAAAACTTAGCCACTAGATTAGGATCTGTTTCCGGGTTTATTAGGTCTGTATCAATACCATTAATAATACCTGATAGTTTGCCAGACTCCATGCGCATTAGGTGATCTAAACCTTTCCCAAAATCTGGAGTCTGGATTTCATTTGCATAAGATGGGGAAACGGTCGTCACACGATCGGCATATAAAACTGCCGCTTTCATCCAGTTAAGACAACCATTCCAGCGCAAGGTACCATCATCATAGCGTTCGGAACCAATACCAAATAAATCCCCCAACATGCCTGAATCAAATTGACCTTGGAACTCAATATTATGAATGGTAAAAACAGTCTTAATGCCTCTGTAAGCTTCAATCCAATGGTATTTTTCTTTTAATAGGAAAGGAATCATCGCTGTATGATAATCGTGTACATGTAAAATATCAGGAATGGTGTGGATTTTTTCGAGTATTTCAATAGCAGCCAACTGGAAATAAGCGAAACGTTCACCATCGTCCCAGTCGCCATAAACCTTTCCTCTAAAGAAATAATACCGATTATCTACAAAATAGAAAGTCACTTGGTCTTTAACCAATTTTTTGAGACCAACATATTGACGGCGCCATCCTACTTGTGTGTAGAAATAAAGCACATCTTCAATTTGATCACCAAATTTTTGGTCAATGGCATCATAATAAGGCAAGATGACAGAGACTTCATGACCATTTTTAACAAGGGATTTAGGCAAAGCACCAATCACATCACCTAAACCACCTGTTTTAGCAAAGGGAGCCCCTTCTGCTGCCACAAACATTATTTTCATCTTATCATATCCTCAACAACTTCAGTCCCCTTAGCAACAACCATTGGTTCTTCTTGACTACCTTTTATAGTAACTCCTGGGGCAACTTTAACAGACTTATCAATAATAGCATTTTCAACCACAGCACCTTCGCCAATTGTCACTTTTGGTGATAAAATACTATTTTTGATCCTTGCCTTAGTTTCAATACGGCAGTTGCGTGAAACGATTGAATGATCAACAGAGCCTTTAATGATACTTCCTGAGGCAAACTGTGAATTTCTCACTTCCGAAGCTTGGTCAAAATAAGTTGATTCTTCGTTTTTGACCCGTGTATAAACCTTTTGATTAGCGTATAGAAGGGAGTAGAATTTTTGGGGATCAAGCATATCCATGTTGGCATCAAAATAAGATTTAATAGAATGGATATTAGCCAGATAACCGGTATACTCAAAACCAAGTGCTCCTTCTGAAACGGTTAAATCTCGAAGTAAGAAACGGAGTTTTTGAGGAGTTTCTTTTTGAGCTTCCTTTTCCATTTGTTCAATAAGCCACGGGGTATCAATAATATAGATTCCAGCTGACATTTTTTCAAGGAGGTGCTCTCCTGAAACATTACGTCTTTGAATAACAGTATCTGTTTCATCAATGTCTAAAACATCATTAGCTTTTGAGATGGATTGAACCGGCATCTTTTTGTAGACAACGGTAATATGACGTTTATTGGCAGTGTGCAGATGAATAACTTGCTCCAATTCGATATTACACAAAATATCACAACTCATATAAATGGTTTGATCCGATCCTGAGCGTTTCAAATAGGTTAAAATTTGCTCATAATAATCTTTGTCAGCTTCTTTAGAGTCTTCTTTGGTATTGTAAAAGCCGAGGAAATAATGACTTAATAAGGAATTAAGTCCCCACTCACGACCAGAACGAATATGGTCGAAAACAGAACGGATATTTTGTCCACGAAAAATACCGTAGATACTTCTAACCCCTGCATTAGCAAGATTTGATAATTGAAAATCAATGAGACGGTATTTCCCATCAAAAGGAAGATTGGCTAATGGTCTTGAATCTGTTAAGCCTTTCATTTCTGCAAAACCAATCGAACTTCCTAAAATGGCTGTGTATTTATCAATCTTCATTTGAAACCCCCACTACTTCACTATACCCAACAACTTGTACATCATCGGTTCCATCAATGACTACCCCATCACCAATAACAGCTCCCTCACCAATAATGGCTCGTGTAATCTTAGCACCTTCACCAATAATAACCCCACTCATGATAAAGGAATCCTTGATCTGAGCTTCTTTTTTCACCTGAACATTTGTTGATAAAATGGAGTGCTCAACTGTTCCAGAAACAAAGCTGCCATCTACGATAAGAGAGTCTGAGACATCGGCTTCTTCTGTGATAAAGTTTGGTGGAGCAATGTGATTTTTAGAGTAGATCTTCCATGAACGGTCACGACTATCTAAGGCATTTCCTTCTCCAATGTATTCCATATTGGCTTCCCAAAGCGATTCGATGGTTCCAACATCTTTCCAGTAACCTTTAAAGTTGTAACTGTATACACTTTCACCTGTTTCCAAATAAGAAGGGATAACATTTTGTCCAAAATCAGACATATCAATATTGTTTTTTTCTGCATTAACTAGCATGGTCCTAAGACGTTTCCATGTGAAAATATAAATCCCCATGGATGCTTTGGTTGATTTAGGATGAGCTGGTTTTTCTTCAAATTCGACAATACGCCCACTGGTATCTGTATTCATAATTCCAAAGCGACTTGCTTCTTTTAATGGCACATCAATGACAGCAACTGTTAAACTAGCCATATTATCCTTATGTTTTTGAAGCATATCATCATAGTCCATCTTATAAATATGATCTCCAGATAAGATAAGGACATATTCTGGGTTGATACTATCAATGTAATCAATATTTTGATAAATGGCATGACTAGTCCCTTGGAACCAACGATTCCCTTCAGTTGCCGAATACGGTTGTAAAATCGTAACACCAGAATTAATACCATCTAACCCCCAAGACGAACCATTCCCAATATGGTTATTTAAGGCTAATGGTTGATATTGGGTTATGACACCGACATGATTGATCCCTGAATTAGCACAGTTTGAAAGTGCAAAATCAATAATTCGATAACGACCACCGAACTGCACGGCTGGTTTTGCAATACTCTGTGTCAATTTTCCTAGGCGAGTCCCTTGCCCTCCCGCCAAAATAAGAGCTAACATTTCATTCTTCATTTAAATCTCCTTTCATCACCGTTCTGACATCAATTCAAAAAAGTCATGTCAAAACCTTTCTATTCTCGACAACTCCAGCTTACCTTATTCCATCACAAAAGGAACACTGAGTTGATTTAATCAGGCATTAATCTTTTTGACGGCGTTTTATTTTCCAAATACTGGCCCCCAATGCTGGCAAAGTAAAGGATAAAGTTCGTTTATAATCCTTCCAGTTTCCCTTTACTGTTCTAGTGTTAGGATTGTGCTCTTTCCAGACACCTCCATAACTTTCCATTTCGGTATTAATAACTTCTTCGTAAATACCAGCAACCGGGACACCAATTGTGAAGTTTGGTCTTTCAACAGGTGTCATGTTAAAGACACACAATAATAACTCTCCTTTATTGTTGATACGACAAAAAGATAAAACAGATTCTTCTTTATTGTCAGCATCAATAATATCAATCCCACCATAGGTTTCATCGTTTTGCCAAAGCATATTATGTTCTTTATAAAAACGATTCAAATCAGCTGTAAACAGCTGCATTTTTGCATTGAAAGGGTCCTCTAAATTGTGCCACTCTAGTTGGTCATTAAACTTCCATTCTAAAAACTGCCCGAATTCTGAACCCATAAAAAGCAATTTTTTACCTGGATGACAGATTTGATAGGTGTAAAGGTTACGCAAGCCAGCAAATTGATTGTAACGATCGCCCCACATTTTGTGCATCATGCTCTTTTTTCCATGAACCACTTCATCGTGCGAAAATGGCAAAATATAACGTTCGTTGAAACAGTAAATAAAACTAAACGTTAGGAGATTAAAGTCAAACTGACGGTAATAGGGATCCTCTGCGTAAAAACGGAGAATATCATTCATCCATCCCATATTCCATTTGTAATCAAATCCTAGTCCCCCCTCTTCAATCGGACTAGTAATTGGGGTTGCCGAAGAGGATTCTTCGGCTATCATCATAATATCTGGGTGTCGTTCTTTAATAACTTGAGTTAATCTCTGAAGAAAAGCAATCCCCTCGAGATTTTGGTTTCCTCCATGTTTATTTGGTGTCCACGGTCCCTGATCATAATCTAGATAAAGCATATTGCTAACAGCATCAACACGAATCCCATCAATATGGTAGGTTTCTAGCCAAAATAGTGCACTCGAAATCAAAAAAGACTGAACTTGATTTTTACCTAAGTCAAAATTTAAGGCTCCCCAACCATAATTATGTGCTCGGTGGTGATCTTGATATTCAAAGGTTGGTGTTCCATCATAATAGGCTAAGGCATCATCATTCTGTGTGAAATGACCTGGTACCCAGTCAACAATCACACCAATATTATTGAGATGGCATGCCTCAACAAAATCTTGAAAAGCTTCTGGGCTTCCAAAAGTCGATTCAAACGCAAAATAGCCCATAAGCTGATAGCCCCAACTCATATCAAGAGGATGTGCCATCACTGGTAGCAATTCGACATGCGTATAATGCATTTTTTTAAGGTAAGGAATCAATTCATCCTTTAAGCGGGACATGTCATAAGGCTTGCCTTCATGATCTTTTTTCCATGAATTAGCATGAACTTCATAAATATTCACAGGGCGTTCTTTAAAACCAAAACGTTTTCTTCGTCCCATCCACAAGCCATCGTGCCATTTCTTGTCCGGTAACGTTTTGACAACAGCTCCCGTTCCTGGTCTTGCTTCAAATAAGAAAGCGACAGGGTCAATTTTTTCAACTAGCTGACCCCCTTGCCGTTTAACCAAATATTTATAAAGATCACCTTCTTTGGCTAACTCTGTTGTAATTTCCCAAACCCCTGCCTCGTGTTTCTTCATAGCAATTGGATTTGCTGTCCAGTTGGTAAAATCTCCAATCAAACTAACTTCTTGTGCATTTGGTGCCCAAACCCTAAAGACATAGGTTTCTTTAGAAGCATTATCAACCCGATGAACACCCAAGTAATCTTGCAAGTGAAAATTATCACCGGTACCAAATGTATAAAGCGCTAACTCCGTATCCATTCCATCACCCTCTCTTACTTTTAACCCTTTGCTTAAATTAGGAAATTCCATTTTAAACCTAATTCTCCTAACCCTTTAAAAGGGATACAAACAACACTTGATCACTGAAAACAAAAATAACCTGAGAAACCTCAGGTTATTCTGTAATATCAAGGATCATCGCTGTCAAATGATTTATAGTCAACTCATTATTTTGAAAGCGCTTGTCATTTGTTTCAATTATAACATGCTTATCATGTGATTGCAAGCGTTTTCCAGATGTTGTGAAAATAACCTTGTATTTCCGACTATCATCTACTGTAAAGCTGATAAAGCCTGTGTTCCTATCAGCTTTTTCAATATAGACATGGTAACGAATCTCTTCAAAAGTGCGATATGAAAACAGGGGTGTTGTCGTTTTCAAAAAAATTAATTTTTTCATAAAGGTTAGAGTTTCTTTTTCGAGAGTAACCTGTCTCCAGTCAATTTGATTGACTTGATCTGGAGCATTATAGGAATTCATAGCCCTTTCTTTATCTGCATGGGTCAATTCACCTTGCTCCCCAGTTGCAAATAATTTTGTTCGTAAAAATTCCTGACCAATTTGCATAAAACACATGCCTTGCATCAGAATATTCATAGCGGATGCCAGCTGAATTCGTTTGGTATGTTCTTCTTTACTATCGTGAGGATTCAAAGCCCAAAAAAGATCATTAAGGTTATAATTATCATGTGCTTCGACATAATTAACAACCTGGCTCGGTGTTAGGTAATGCACTAATTCATCACTGCCCAAAATGGATTTAGCGACAACATCTTCTGTCGGTGCGCCAGATACAAAGCCCTCTTCAAAAGTACCATAAACCTCGGCACCCTTAACTGCATTGCGCTGATCATCATTAAAAAAACCAATCCCAGGCATCTTATAGGCATTGTCTTTTTTTGCCTTATCTTCAGGCGCTAACCCAACTCCCATATCCCAACCTTCTCCAAACATGAGAATTCTTGGGTCGATTTTATTTAGTTCCTGTCGAATAAGATTCATGGTTTCAATATCGTGCAAGCCCATTAAATCAAAACGAAAACCGTCAATATTAAATTCCTTCGTCCAATAAAGAATGGAATCAATCATGTACTTGCGGTACATTTCCTTTTCACTGGCGGTCTCATTGCCACAACCCGACCCATTTTGAAAAGTTCCATTTGGGTTCATTCGATAATAGTAATCGGGAACAACTAATTGAAATACAGAATCCCTTGATGAGAAAGTATGATTATAAACCACGTCCATAATGACATTGATACCAGCATCATGATAAGCTTGAATCACTTCTTTTAATTCTAAAATGCGTGTTGCAGGTTCATGGGGATTACTTGTAAAACTAGCATCGGGGACATTATAATTTTCTGGATCGTAACCCCAATTATAGGCGTACTCCCCATTGTCATCAATCACCTGATGATGGTCAAAGATTGGCTGTAACTGAATATGGGTAATACCAAGTGATGTCACATAATCAAAACAGGTTTTATCTCCAAATTCATTGCGAGTACCTTTTTCAATTAAACCTCTAAACTTCCCTCGATTCGGTTGGCTAACACCTGATGTGACTGATTTTGAAAAATCACGAACGTGCATTTCATAGATAACAGCCTGATTGGGATTATCCAAGCGCCAAGTTGCTTCTTTACCTTGCCTAACATTAAATCCTTCTGGTCTAAGATAACTCGGAGCAATAACAACTGAGCGTCTCCCGTTTGCCGTTGTCGCGATGGCATAAGGATCACGAACATCTCTAAATGTCCGCTTCCGATAGTAAACACGGTAACGGTAGGCATGATAATTGTAGTCACCTTTCAAACACAATTCCCAAACCCCATGTGTATTTTTTGAATGGTCCTCAGGATTATTTTCCTGTCCACGAACCATAGGAATCACTTTGGAAACACTGGCACGTTCAGCAGTTGAATCATACAGAATTAAATCCACACGTTCAGCTGTCGGTGCCCAAAGTCGAAATATTGTCTGATCAGGTGTATAACGAAAACCAAGCCAACCACTAAATCCCCAACGCCGATCAAAGGCTTTACTGTTAACGGCCATATCAAAGGAATGAGCAACACGACGCCCGTACGACCGACTAGCTACTGCTGCTTGCCTTGAATAATAAACCGTATCATCACCATCAACAAGCCAAACCTCCGTTTTAGAAACCCCATAATCACGATTAATGCGAAAGTCAATTGTCTTATGTTTCCAAAATTGATCTTTGACAATCACATAAGCATGACTTAAAAAATAAGGGGCAGGGTAACTTAATTGGGCAACCGCACCAAAACTGTCAAATCGAGAAAAGTAAGCGTCTTTCCCCCATTTTCCATCTTGCCACTGCCATAAGCTTAAATTAAAGTAATTGCCTTGACGACTATGGTAATGAACGGTAATAGCATTATCCATCACTTTGATTATTCCTCCAATTCTTGTTCTAAATCTTCAACTTCATGGGCAAATTTCTTAACCATTTCTTCGATTTCCAATTCTTCTTGGTCTAGCACCAAAGCATCGTCAGAAATTAAATCAGTATCAGCAAAAAAAGTAATGTGATTTTTTAGATTTTCAAGTGTAATAGGGGCATCACCACCGTACTCACCATCTAAATTAATCATCATGCGTTTATCAGATTGTGGTTCAATCACAATTTTGCTAGTCTTAATGTATTCCACACGACGATCGGTAACGTGTTTGCCACCATCCAAAATTAGACGCAAGAGGTGCACAATTTCAAAAAGATTAGCTGTCTTGATCAAAATCAAGGTAAACATGCCATCATCTAATTTGGCGTCAGGTGCAATCATCTCAAAACCACCAACAGAATTGGTAATTGCTGCAAAAATCATGGAAACGTCTCCTTCAAAAACACCATGATCATGGGTGATTGTGACCGGAACATTACTAATACGTGGCAACAGTTCAACACCTTTAGCGAGATATGCCAAATAACCAAACATGGTTTTTAATTGACTTGGCACGCTATAAGTTAATTCTGTCAAACTTCCAGCCGCAGCAATATTAATGAAATAAGTATCTTCTCTAGCTCGACCAATATCCATTTGAATGGTTTGATTTTTGCCAATAACCTTAGCAGCCTGACTAGGATTTCCTCTCGGAATCTTCAATGCCCTTGCAAAATCATTGGTGGTTCCAGTTGGAATAATAGCCATTTTAGGCCTCTTTTTGAGTGGTGCAATGCCATTAACAACCTCATTAATGGTGCCATCACCACCTGCAGCGATCAGCAAATCAAAACCAGCCTGCGCTGCCCTTCTGGCTTCCTTTAGAGCCGAATGCTTTTTTGCTGTCGTTTGAAAGGCCGATGTTTCATACCCAAACCCTTCCAAAATATCTAAGACTTCAGGAACACTTTTTTTCATGATCTCTTGTCCTGACGTTGGATTATAAATGAGACGTGCTCTCATTTGTTTTTTCATAAACCTACCTCACTTAAAGATGGTATAACCAATCTTCACCTTCGATTCTAATTCCTAACTGCTGTGCCTTTTCCAATTTAGAACCCGCATCACTACCAGCAATCACTAAATCGGTTTTCTTGGAAACACTACTGGTAACCTTTGCTCCTAGCCTCTCCAATTTTGCCTTAGCATCATTACGATTCAGTTTCTCTAACTTTCCTGTTAATACAACAGTTAAACCAAAAAGTGCTGCGCTGCTATCCATTTTTTGCCCTAAATAAGCCAAATTAACACCAGCCGTTTTTAATTCCTGAACTAAAATTATGGCTGCCTCTTGTTGGAAATACTGAACCAGTGATTTCGCAATAACAAGACCAAGCCCATCAATCTTAGCAATATCGTCTATCTCAATCGTCAAAAGTGTTTCCAAATCGCCACAAGTGGCTAAAATCTGACGACTAGCCTTAGCACCAACATGGCGAATACCTAAACCAAACAATAATTTTTCAGCCGAATTAGCCTTAGATTGTTCAATAGCTGTTAGTAATTTATCAGCTGATTTTTCCTTGACTCCTTCCAATTTAAGGAGATCATCTTTTGTCAGACGGTAAATATCTGCCACATCATGGACAAGACCTGCAGAAAACAATTTCTCCACAATAGCAGGACCCAAACCAGAAATATTCATCGCATTACGACTCGCAAAATGCTCTAAACCACGTTGAATCAAACTTGGACACAAAGGATTAATGCATCGAAGGGCAACCTCATCTTCAAAATGAACTAAATCCCCTTGACAAGACGGACATTGGGTTGGTATCACTAGCGGTTCTTGCTCATCTCGGCTATCAAAAACCACTCGCAAAACAGCAGGAATAATATCTCCAGCCTTATAAACAATGACAGTATCACCTACACGAATATCTTTTTCAGCAATATAATCCACATTATGTAAAGTGGCACGACTAACAGTCGTTCCAGCCAACTGGACTGGTGTCAAATTAGCCGTTGGGGTAACCACACCTGTTCGTCCCACTGTCCAATCAACAGAAATAAGCTTCGCTTCTTTTTCTTCAGCTGGAAATTTGTAAGCAATCGCCCAACGTGGTGCCTTTACAGTGAAACCAAGTTCTTCTTGCATGGCTAACTGATTAACCTTGATAACGACCCCATCAATCTCATACGGCAGCCGATCCCTATCTGCTTCAACCGATTGAATAAATGCCCAAATCTCGTCCATGGAAGAAGAGAGATAGTGCCTATTGTTCACCGAAAAACCCAAATCTGCCAACTCTTTTAAAACCTTATCCTGATGACTGCTTATTGTTGGGCTAGCTTCTTGATATAAAAAAGTTGCCAATTGACGTTTCGCAACAATTGCTGTATCTAACTGTCTCAAAGTTCCTGCAGCAGCATTTCTAGGATTAGCGAATTCTGCTTCACCGTTTTCCCGACGCTCTTCATTAATTAGTTTAAAGGACTGACGAGACATATAAGCCTCTCCACGAACCGTGATATCTAGTGGCTGGTCAAGTTTCTGGGGAATATCTTTAATTTTCTTGATATTCTCAGTAATATTTTCACCGATATGACCATCTCCACGTGTGGCACCAACTTGTAGGATACCTCTCTCATAAACGAGAGAGATTGATAAGCCATCAATTTTGAGTTCTGCTAAATATTGAGCACTCGGAAATTCAGCTTTAACCCGCTTATCAAAAAGTTCTAATTCATTGCGCGAAAAAGCATCCTGTAAACTAAATAGTGGGTACTGATGCTGGTATTTGTCAAAACCGGTTAATATGGTTCCACCAACCTGCTGGGTCGGGCTATCTTGCAGCACATACTCTGGATACTCTTTTTCCAAAGCCACCAACTCATGATAAAGCTGATCATAATCACTGTCAGAAACCGACGGAGCATCATTGGTATAATATTCTTGACGGTAGCGATTTAATAAATCTGTCAATTCTCTTATGCGTTTTTCCATACCCTTATTTTATCACAAAAGAAGCCAAATAAGCTATTGCCTAATTGGCAGAAAAATAAAAAAGCCTACCCCTAAGTAGACGTTAGTCATTATCCTTTAAAAGCGATGCGCTTTGCTACCTTATCAATAACCATAGCCCCAACAAGAAGTGATACCAATTCTCCCGTAGCAGTGGTAAACCAAGTTAATAAAAAAGGTGCTCCAAAGAAATACAATTCCATCGCAACTGTAACCATAGAGGTTGCAAAAAAGAAAGAAAAGTAGAAGAAAGCTTTGTTAAGCATGCCGTTGAATAAATAATCCTTTTGATATTTTTCAAACAACAACACACCTAATGTGACAAAAACTAGAGTTGATCCCCCTCCAACAATAACATCAATCAAACCGAAACTGTAAAAATTAGCAATCATACAGCCTACAGTCACTCCAATAATGTACTTGCGATGATAAAAAGCTAGAAAATTCATCATTTCAGATACCCTAAACTGGTACATCCCATAAGAAATAGCATTCAAAGGCGGGGTAATGGTTAAGACCACATAAAGAGCAGCCACCAAAGCAATGTGAACATAGTCACGCACAGTAAGTTTTATCATTTTTTCTCCTTTAACGTCAGGATAACAACCTAAAGGTTTATCTACGTTTCGAATATGCTTGATGAAAGGGAACTAAGCACCAAGGGTTGCCAAGCAACTTCTATATTTTATCACAAAAATGGATGCATGACAAAGTCAATGCTAGTAACATCAGCTACCCTAAAACAGCAGCTAATAAGGATTTTCTGTGGTTTTCCAATACCAAAAGATTATAGTTATTATCGCATTAGAACTACATTATCACAGCTTTCTTGTGAACCATAAGAACGTTCAAAAATTGATGAAGAATTGATTTATACTCGTCTTATGAGGGGTGAGAAGGTAAGAATTAAACATCAGTTTGAAGCCTCTAAAGCTTATGAGAAGTGTTATACAGTGGTGACTGAATTTGCTTTGCCAGATGGAAATCATATCTGTCACTCGTTCTTGATGGGATTAGTCGTGATATTATCAACTTTACATGTCATGGTCACCAGATTTGAAACAAGTTACAACCGTGCTTGAGAAAACATTTCCAGCAAAAACTTACAAGGAAACCTGATAACCAAGAGTAGCAATACTAACATCAGTCTTATCATTAACCTTTATTCCATATTACACAAAGGCAACAGCCCAGATAATGCCACGACGGAAAGTTCCTTTGGTATTTTGACATCTGAGATGTTTTAGGGATATGAGGATACTTTTAAATTTCTCGATGGGCTAGAACAAGCTATTACAGATTATATTTTTCACAGTAACAAATCAGCCAAACCAAAACGAAAAGGACTTAGCCCTGTTCAATGCAGAACGAAATCCTTTCAATAATTATTTATCCAACTTTTTTGGGGAGTACACGTTCTTCGTCTTTTTATTCCTTTTCATAGCGCTTAATAAAAAGTTTAACAGAAGTAACTAAGCTAGTCATTCCTAAAATCGTCAAAATACTACCAACGTTTTCACCGACTTTAGGTAAGGGGTTGCTTTTTGATTTTTGATAAGCAGACAATAATGGTTTTGGAGTCTCTACTTCTTGTTTCTTCTTTATATCTGATATTGGATCCATTGGGCTTGTGGATACTTTACTTTCTTTTTTAAACGCTAATTGAAGCAATAATGGGTCATGGTCAGAGGCACGACCATGCGCTTCCATAAATGGTGAATTAACGTGGACCATGTCAAATTCATAGTGACCAAGCAAATGGCGTGACACCAACATATTATCTAGAGTTTGATTATTCCCTTGGTAGAAATAAGAATAACGGTCAGAAAGATCATGTCTACTAACCAAATTAACCATATTCCCTTCTTCAATCAGTTGAATGGTTTTAGTGAATTCATAATCATTAAAGTCACCCAACATGACAATATTAGCTTGATGTTTAGCCCCTTCTTTGGCAAATTGACTTAAAAGATTAGCTAACACATGCCGCCTTTTTTCTGATTTAAAGGTTACCGGCTGAACTCGTCCATAAAGGGCATTATCTCCACGTTTAGAATTTAAATGATTCGCCACTACAATAACCTTATTGCCTTGGAAAATAAATTCTGCTGCCAATGACTTGCGGACATCTTTCCAAGCCGCATTAGTTGGATCAATACGACCAACACTAAGATTTAATTCCCCATTTACCCAAGAAAGAGCATCCTTAGCACCACCTTTTGGCTTATCAGAAAGGCTAACACGCTCTGGCTGATAAAGAAAACCAGTACGAATATTCCCGCCAGGCTGACCACCATCATCATTATTTTCAGGAGCAATATCAACATAACGGTAAGTCGGACCACCTAATTTCTTAATAGCATCAATCAAACGTTGCGCACTTTGACTTGCATCTGTTGTGCCATCGTTTGTTGGTCCATTATTATCTTGTACTTCAATTAATCCAATAATATCTGGTGCATTTAAATCATGGATAAAGGATTCAGCAATCCGTTTCACTTTCTCATCCTTTGTCGTAGAAGGATTGGCTGAGAAATTTTCAATATTGTAAGAAGCAATGCTTAACTTGCTTAAATCTTTTTGGAGAATTGTTTTTTCAGGCTTTAGATGACCATCGTTTAAGATTGGCATCTTTTGACTATCATCAACAAACACTTTGTAATTGCCATAGCTATATGACACCGGACCAACTAATCTTCCTGTATAGAAATCACCTGCTTTAATGATTTGTTTGCCTTTTTTGAAGAGGACTGGAATAATATCCGTATTGTAGGCGGCGGCTGGAAGCAATACACCACCTGAATTATTCAAGGTTCTTGTACTAAAACCAGGCAAAACATAAATTTCTTTATTTTTCATTGGACCAAGAACTTTGGCATTATTCACTGCAACCAGCATACCTTCCATAGACTCCCAATAATCAATAGCATCTTCATGTGGATCAAAAACACGTAACCCATCATTATCAATAATATTAGCGGGAGCTATACGATCTTTGCCTAGAATTACAGGCTCTGGGACTTGAGCGGTTCCAGTCTTTGTCACCGATGTTGCAGCTATTTGTGTAATACTAAGATCTGTTTCTTGGCGATCCTCATAACCGCGACCAAAGTATTCTTCTACTTCTCCCGAAATAGTTAAAACATCACCAACTTTAACATTGGCATTTTTAGCAAAGACACGGATACCGTCTGAAGTTGCAATGTTACCATCACCCTTAAGATCTTGAACATAAAAATGAGTTGAGTCATCTAGATAAGTCACCACTACTTGCTCAACTGTAACCTTCTTTTTCAAAAGCGGAGATATGTGACCAGTTCCTTGAATATCACCAATTTTGACAACTTGACTAGCTAAACTCATGTCTTTTTTTCGAATAGCTTGCTTAGCAACTTCAAATTGTTCGAGAGCAAACGGTTTTAATTGCAATTTTCCTTCAAAAGTCGAATGAATAGCTGTTAAATGAATAAGATCCCCTTCACCAATCTTGGTTAGTAAATCAGAAGTCTTAATACCCGTCCGATTATCCAAACGTACCGCGACACTCTTCCCATTCCCATCCGTGACCTCAAAGGATGACGTTCCGTATTTATCTGACAATATTTTCCCAACTTTTACATGTGACAACTTGACTAAGGTTGAGGGATTTGTATTTTCTAATTCTGAAATAGTTGTTTCTTTAACAGGAGTAGGAAGCTGACCTGATAATTTTTTATGTGCAGTGATATTTTTCAACTGTAACTCACCCTTGAAATTAGTGAGTGCACCTGTTAATTGAATAATATCTCCACTGACATAACCCAGATTTTTCTCAGGGTAAATGTAGAGCCCTGTACCATTACTGTCTTGGATATAAAAGCCATTACCTCCCCAACCATTGACCACACTAATAATCTTGCCCGTAACAGTATAAGACTTACCTTCTGAACTGGTTCTTACTTCAGCAATTGGTCGACTACCATTAGCAGTTGCCAACACAGTAGGACTAACTTGTCGTTGTCTATCTGTATCTACAGGTTTCATCGTTTCAGTAGTTACTGTAGGCGTTGGCTTCGTATTTCCTATAGTATCTGCTATACCTTCTGCAATAGGCGATACCTCTCCTACACCATTAACAATAGACACATCCGTTCTAGAAGCTACTATCTCGTCAGCATAAACTGGACTTTTTTGCAGAACAACTTTCTCAATTACCGTAGGAGCAGCGACCATCGCTAGCAATGAAGCATAGGTGAAAATTTTCCTATTTAACATAAAAACTCCTTTTGTTTAATACACGCCTATTGTAACAAAACTGATAATTAAAATAAATACATTTTGAAACATTTTGTTGTCAAAAGTTAATGTTATGCCACATTGTAACCGCTGTCTCTTAAATTGATTTGTATATTTTAACTAAAAAACAAACATTAATCCCTTGGATACTCTTAAAAAAGCGATTTTTCTTATCATTCAACCTTTATTTTAGAAAGTTATCTGTTTTTCTCTCAAAAAAGCATTGATCTTATTGACTCACGATAAATGAGTCAATAAGATCAATGCTGTCTTTATTATCATGCCTTCTTTGTAGTAAGAAGACCTAAATTCTTTTATTTTTCAAAACCTTTATGGTTGGTTAGGTTTTAATAAGAAACTCGAAAGGGTTATAAAGGCTAGCGCCGT
This sequence comes from Streptococcus castoreus DSM 17536, assembly GCF_000425025.1. GTDB lineage: Bacteria > Bacillota > Bacilli > Lactobacillales > Streptococcaceae > Streptococcus > Streptococcus castoreus. The sequence goes on from NZ_AUKZ01000004.1 coordinate 121,883, forward strand.
TAATAACAGAGCTAAGAGATATGGCCAGACTTGCGCAAGCCCCCCACCACTTTGGAAAATGGCTATGGTTGAGAGAACCCAGTTTTGCGGTAGTAATTTCCCAATAGCTTGCATGTATGAAGGTGTAATGGACAAAGGCCATAAACAGCCAGCCAACATGGAAGTTGGCATCACGATCAAGTTAGCCAACTGGCTACTTTGTTGCGTATTTTGTGTGACTGCACCAATCATTAAACCAAAACCTATCGCCAATAAACTAAAAAGTAAGAAAATTACTAAAAGCATCGGAGTAGGAATATAAAAGCTGACGTTAAAGACCTTCAACAAGCTAAACATAATCACAATTTGGATAGCAAAAGCGACAAGTCCAACACATACATAACTCAGCATGTACTGGAAGCGTGACAAGCGTGACAAGATTAAACGGTTGTAGATTTGACTAGACTTATCTGTCAAAATCCCCCCGTAAATCACACTAGTACTGCCCAACATTAAAATGAGCAAGAAACCGGTAGTGGTGGATGACACCGATTTACTACGTGAGCGGTCTGCCAACGTCTCTTGTTGAACATGGTAGTTTAAGCTCTTGTTTTTTTGTAAAAGCCGATCAAAGATGGTCTGATTCCCTGCAGCTACGTCACCCATGATATTGTAGTTTTCCAAAAGATAATTGGCTTGCGCCTTCACCCATTCTGTAATCTCGCTATTAGCAATGGCGCGAAGCTTGAGTTTTTGCGCTTTACCTGTCAATACTTTCTCCGAAAACCCTTTATCAATGGTCAGCACAGCCTCTAAAGACTTAGCTTGAAGGTAACTGTCAATGTGTTTTTCCTTTATTTTGGTAAAAACATCATACTTTTTCGTGTGTTTAAGCTGGGCAACAAATTGCTTCGAAATCTGACTTTGATCCTTGTCTAAGATACCAATTTTAGCCTGATTATTTCCCGAGAAACTCAAAGATAAAGCTAAAAGTGTTGTTAAAATAGGCAACAAAAGGAAGGTCACATAACTGGTTTTTTTCCGTCGTATTTTAACAAATAAAGTTTTTATAAAACGAATCATGTGGTCACCTGCTTTCTCATCCCTATCAAAGCAATTAGGACAAAGGCTGTTCCAAGACCAATATTAACCATCAACGTCACAGGGATTGGATTGGATTGCCCACCAAAAATAAGATAAAACAAACTATCATTAACCCATTTGATTGGAGAAATATTAGACAACTGATTGATAAAAGGACTATTTAAAGTTGCCAAAGGGACGTAACTACCTCCCAAAAAGGCAAAAATAGGGATAACCGCATTTGAAGCTACCGTCAAGAAAGCTTCATTCCTAATGCTGGTAGCCATTCCGATACCAATAGCCACGGATAAGTAAATCAAGGAAGCTGTCACACCAATAATCTGCCAATCATTAGTTCCCCAATTGACTCGCAACACAAATCTGGTAAAGATATAAAGGATGCCCAACTGGACTGTTGTAGCTAACATTGCCCCTATCAATTTCCCAAAGACGAGAAGACTAGGAGAAACACCTGTAAGGTGAATGCGATTGGTTGTACGTTGTTGACGATCTGATAGAACAAGATTCATCGCTGACATAATGCTATAAAATGTAATCATGGTGAACATAGAAATGGCATAATAATCAGCTGAGGTCATGCCCTTACTCGTTTGAACAGAACTTACCTTAATAAAATCCACCTTCCGCTTCTTAACCGCCTTTAACCGTTGAGGATACAGGTCCGCTATAGAATCATAAGTCTTCGCATTGTCCACGTAACTGGTCACCAACATATTAATCAAGTCAGCATTCTGCTGGTTAATCGCATTAGTTGTTACTTTGATGGTTTGATTGCTCTTTACTTCCAAAGTGGCTGTCAAAGCCCCTTCGCTAACTTTCTTTTTATCCACTTTAAGCGACTTACTAGGCTTAGCTTCTAATTTCAGCTCCTTATTTAAGACCTTTAAAAAGGCAAGAAAATTCTTCTGATAATCTGTTTTTTTTCCTTCCAAGTGGTAACGCACCGTTAACTTAGGAACTGTTGTCGCCTTATTAAAACTTGATTTAAAGGCAAAACTTAAAATCACAATCATTACAATTGGAAAAATAACCATCATCAACAAGGCGGTTCGATTTCGAAAAATCTGCAAACTCTCTTTTTTGATTAAATGTAATAAAACCATGATAACCTCTAATCTCTTAACTTCTTACCGGTTAAGTGCAAGAAGATTTCTTCTAAATTCAAGTGGTTATGTTTAATCTCACTAAATCCAATATTAGCCTCCGTCAATTGACGGACCACTGTCGCAATGTCACCATCTTCAATCACTAGAACAACTTCATCATCAGCAGTTACCAAGCTCCAACCCGGTTTATCAGACACATCCAAATCTTGAGAATCTGTCAAGGTTACCATAATCTGATTACTCAAGTTTGCAGCGTAGCGTTTTTCAAGTTCAACCTTATTGCCTTCTTCAATAATCTGACCGTGATCCATAATAAAAATATGATCACAGAGGGCTTCGACTTCTTCCATGTAATGGGTGGTATAGATAACCGTAGCTCCTTCTGCATTTAAGAGACGGATAGACTCTAAAATATGATTCCGAGACTGCGGATCAATGCCAACAGTTGGTTCATCAAAAATAATCAACTTAGGAGAATGAACCAGAGCACAAGCAATGTTTAAACGCCTTTTCATTCCTCCTGAAAATTGGCTAGGGAATTGTTTGGCCTGCGCCTGCAAACCAACAAACTCTAGACTCTTTAAGACCTGTTCCTTTAGCTGGCTTCCTTTCAAGCCATACAGGGAACCAAATAATTCCACGTTTTCATAAGCTGTTAGGTCAGGATAGACAGCAATGTCCTGAGGAACATAACCAATCTGTGAACTAATTTTTCGGATGGATTTCTGAGACTCTTGTAAAACTGTTACATCACCAGAACTCAAGGGAATCAGTCCCAAAATAAGATTAATCAAGGTTGATTTGCCAGCACCGTTTGGTCCTAATAAGCCATAAATATTACCTTCTTCAATTGTCAATGAGACATTGTCGACAGCTTTTTTGCCACCTTTATAGACTTTAACAACATCTGTTAATTGCACAAAACTCATATATTACTCCTTTTTTCAATATTACTGTTGCTCTTTAAAACTAATCATCAGATAAGTCAAGGTCAATAGTAGCAAACTAGCTAACCAACCATACAGTAGCGTAGCAGTAACTGCCCATAGCCCAATAACGGCAAAAAGACAGAAAGCCAGCAGCCAATTTAACCAACCTGAATAGCGACAAGCCTTGACCAAAGCATAGCCCAAAACAAGTAGCAGCACACTGATCGGTGTGCGTGTTCCTAAAAAGACTAGCAGACCAAAGTAAAAGATACTATCAACCACTGTGATCAGACTAATTACCAGTAAACTAGTCATTGGTCTATCTTTTTTAAAGGCCAACCAAGTTAGCTTTTTAAAGAGCAAACGACTATCCTTTTGGAGCACAAAATCAAAGAGAAGGACCAAAACCAAGAGTGTCATTTCAATCAATGCTAACAGGTATAAGACCATATAGCACAAGAGCTGCCATTGCCAGCTTAAGTGTCCCAAGAAAGACAGCAACTCCTCTAGAGTAAACTCAGCGGAATGCCATAGCAAGACTAAAGCAACAACCCCAAACTGAATCACACTCAACAAAACATCTAGCCAATCTTGGTAGGACAAGGCCCTTATCCATTTAAAGTGCCATCTCACTAAACGACGTCTCCGATGACTAGTCAACCAAAGAGTGATAAGACTTAAAATTGTTAGCAAGGCTGCTATCATCATTAATCCACCACCTTCTTATGTCTTGCTTGAAGATGACCAAGGCACTCCACCAACAAATTACTCGTAACATGAATGAGCATAACCAACCAGAGACTTCCCGTAAGATGATAAAGACTACCATAAATAAGCCCCGTTACCAGTTTGGCATAGAAAATAGACTTCCCCATCAATAAATGGTTTAAGGCATAACAACAACTTGTGGCGGCTAATACCACGATTAAAGGCAACTGCCATTGGACAAATAAGACATGAAACCATAAAAAACGATAAGTAATTTCTTCACAAACAGCTAAGAGTAACGGATAGCCCAGTTTGTCCCATTCTTGTGTCGTTCCAACAAAGGACAAATTCAATGGAAGCCACTGTTGCTTTTGCCAACAACGAAGCCCATGCAAGAAGGCTACTTCAATCACTAAGATCAAAACACTCAATCCTAGCCCCATGAAAATGAGTTTCCCATTAATTGCCCCAAAAGATAAACCTAGCTGAGGTGACAATAGATAGATACCCATTAAAGCGATCAAGTAGTAAACAAGAACCGCTCTTAGAAAACCAATCAGGTTAAACCCATAGCCGCCACTCACTTTCCCAAAAATAGCTTGCATCGGAATTGACGGGCAAACGGTTACTAGTAATAGGCAAAGGTTAAGGCATTGGGTGAACAAAGGCATTTGTGACACCTCCAAACTGTTTCATTCGCGGATGATTAGCAAAAGGAAAAGCTGGAATGCACATTTCGAGAAGTTCAGGGGTTAACACACGGGTCACATACCAACCTTTTTCTGATGCCTCAGGAGGGGTAATATCGAGAAAGACTGCATTTGGACTAACCTTTTTAGTATAAGCTAATAATATCTTCAAGTCCTCTTTCTTATCCTTACCAGAATGGTCTTCCAAGTCGCTAAGCAAGACTTCTCCTGAAATTAAAGGTTCAAAAGCCTGCCATTTATAGTTCTGATCTTTTGGATGGGCGTAATAGAACACATTGCTATCCAAATCTAAAAAGAGAGGCGCTTCACTTTCAATGTTTTGGAGAGCATCCTTTTTGTACAAGAGGTTATAGTAATAACTATAACTAATGGCTGCCGCTTCCATAATTCCTCTTAGCAAGGTATGTTTGGGATCTAAGCCTGCCTGCACACCAAACAAGAGATATGGACCTTCATTGTATTTATTTTTGAGGATAATCCCAAAGGTGTAAAGCGGGTTATCATCCCCTACGGTCATATCAATAGGAATAATCTCGTATAAACTTTCTTTTCCCAACCTAGCTTCTTCCAGAATCGCCTGAATGTCTGGGTCATCAATAATAATCTTAGGACAAGGCTTTTTCGTATGCCAACTCAGCATCATAGAATCAATTTGAATATATTCAATCACACTATTACACATAGCTGCTTCTAGGCTGGTATGAGATGCCGTCCCCGTTGAAAATCCTGGAATAACATGCTTTTCTCCCACAGCCTCATTAGTCTTATAACCAATGCAAAGCATTTGAGCCGGAACGTACATGTCTTGGTCTTCAAAAAACATAGGGCACTTGACCCACCCCAAGACATCATCTTCAGTCACCATTTTATCACACATGGTCATGTGCAAGTCTAGGCAGCGGTCAATTTGATCTTGGGTAAAGACTTGCAGGTATTCTAAAGGCATGACACGATCTGTCTGGCTCAATTCCTTATAGGAAGCATAGACAATCCGATCCGATAACAAATCACCAGAAATAATACTAGCATAACGTTCAATACTTTCCCCTAAGTATCTAATGAGGGCTTCTTCGTAATGGCTACCATAACCGATAATGTGATAACTGACCCGACTTAATTCCCCAATAAATTGCTTATGGTAATCAGGCATCTGACCAGTCACACTCTTTAAGTAAACATCGTGAGGATGATTACAGACAGGAACTTGCGATTGATTTAAAATACCTGTTCTGTTACCACTTAGACCTTTGAGTTCACCAAAAATATGATTAAAAGAAGGGTAATACTGTAACATCACTCTACCTCCTTATTCTTCACTAAGGAGTTTTCTAACAATCTCACGTGTTGAAATTTGCTGATCCTCATATTTTAACCTTGCTAGACTACCTTGTGCTTGGGAGTTTGACATTTTCAGAATGTCTTGAACCTGAATTTCAAGCGTTGGCAAATAAATACTTAACAAACGACCTTCAAATTTTGAACTTCCTGTTTGAGCAATAATAAACGCTTCGCTAACAACCAAATTCATCAAGACATTGAGCAAAGGAAGATAAGCTTTGCTGACCGCCTGTGTTGGTGGCAAGACTTGCTTAGCAAAGTGCTGGTAGAGAGCATGATCTTGTAAACGTGCCAGCACACGTCTTTCCAAGCTATCAAAATCAGCACTATGAGGAGGATTCAGAGTACAAGCATGTAAGAAAGGTCCATCCACAAAACCAAGCACTAATTGCTTGTTGAGGGATACGCTGATTTCGTTCAGATGACGTAACATCATGATATTCAAGCGCTCTTGACAAACGACAATGCTTTGATAACTTTCCAAAGCTTCAGATAAACATTTCATATGACGTTGATGGGTCAAGGCGTCCAAGCGAGACGTCACATCGGTTTGTTGAATCAGCATTTTCAAGTCGTCACTAGCCACCTGCAAATGCAACTGCAATTGATCAGCCAGTAACTTCGCTGACTCATTAACATAGGTTGAATCACTGATAAAGAGGACGGGAGCGGTATTTTTAGTGTGCCCTGCTTCTGCCATAAATCGAAAATTACCCATTAACACTTTCATGACATTTTCTTCAAGGGCATAATCATCTTCCAGCACAAGCACATCATTGTAATATAATGCTGTGATGACTTCCATTAACTTTGCAAATAAGTCGGCATCCAAGTCATTCTCATAACGCTCAGTATCAAGAATGCCTCCCTCAATCAAAGTTGAAACTATTTCTCGATAAGCCGTTTGTAATTCTTGAGGTTCTTGCGTGACATCTAGGACAGCTTCATTAAAATCCCAGATACCTTTTCTAAAACAAAACGTATCCTGAAATTGGACGATACGAACATTACTATTTAATTGGTATTTCATTGAGACTCCTTATTTCCTACAAGCGTCATGTGAATCACATGTTGACTTAGACCATCTAACCCTAATTTTTCTTGGAGGTATTCCTTGTTATAACCTCCAATATCAATACTGCCATAAACAAGAGCAGTTGCTGTCAGTTGAATATTTTGAGCTATCTCACCTGATTCAATAAAAGCATAGGCAGTCGCCTGATTGCCATATTTGCGCGTGTTTTTGAGGTAATGATACACATAAATGATGACAAGATTACAGTTCTCAGCATTAATAGCACCGAATTCTGCAAAGGCCCTAATATTCTCTTCAGAGCTAATATGGTAGCACCTTAACGCATGTTGATAAGGCAAATATTCATAGAAACCATCTTCGAGCTTACTGATGTTTCTAGCATAAAAAACCAAGGTAATTGGGTATAGACCACCACCAGAAGCACAGTTTCTTAGACTAACCTTATCTGACATTCCATCTTTAATTGTCGCTTCAGCACTAACACCACAAGCATAATAAAGGAGATTGGCCAGATCTTGGAAGGGCATTTCTCTATCGGAGAATTGCCGATGACTTCTTCTTTGAGTAATACAGGTAGAAAGTGCTGTTGTTACTTTCGTTGCTTTAGGTAAGGGAATAATGCCCTCCCTACTTTCAAAATAAGCACTACTTGAAAAAGTTGTTACCGCAGAATCTGTAAAAAAGTCGGCGACACTAGCTTGAAAGCCCAAATAATCATTATGAGCCTTATAATTCATCAAAAAACGTTGACTAAGGTTATCTGTCTCATTAGGCATTAAGTGCTGAGCAACTAACTGCTTTGACGTCTTTAGTACCGTTTGACGATGATAGCCTGATAAAGATAGATGATTGGTATTAAATTCAAATAATTGCTTTGCCTTTTCTGAAGTTAATGGGGGACGATCGTCTAAAACAGGTTTTTCTTTCGTAAAAAATGGCATCGTAATCTTTCCTACCTCATTCCACTAAACATATAGCAATTAGCAGGTACTGCTTAGTACCTGCTAACCACCTCGAGACATTGGAATCAAGACGATTACCACTATCTCATGTCCTAATACCCCTATTAATATCAGCCACATCAGCGGTTACTAACCGTAACTTAGTCGCTAGCAAACTAATCACACCGATGCCACCGTCAAATAGAGATATTAAATAGATTATTTACCTGGTGTAGGGGCTCCGCTACCGCCTTGAGCACTACCAGATCCAACATTCACTGAGAAGCAACAAGTACAACAGCAACAGCAGCAGCCTCCAGGCGCAACTTGAGTTGTTTCGGCTACACTAGTAGCTAAAATGTTTGAAGTAAATTGTAACATAACGCTTACCTCCTTATTCAACAAATAAACAACCGATAAGAATGCAAATAGCTTATCTTTTAAGCTAGGTTAAAAGAGTTATTACAGGACAAGGCTAGCTAATTTGTACTACTGTAATGGAACAACTATCTAATTCTTATCATCTATATTATAGTAAAAAAAGATTTAAATGTAAACCTTTTCTATATTAATTTAGAAAAAATTAAGCAAAAAATAATAATTTGAACAACCTCTCTTATAATAGACAGTAGAAAAAGCACTATGCTGTTCATATAAGGAGGTTCTTTTGTTAGGGCTAAAAAATCCACAACTCGAAGAAAATAATGCAATACATGCGCATTCTAAGATTGGTATCTCCTATTCGGAAGAAACATTATCAGCCTTGCACTCAACAGGGATAAACGAAAAGGCAAGACACGTCCACTACAACGTACTTGCCCAATAATTTAAAGCAGAACAGCCTCTCCAGAAACTAACAATAGAGGTCAGTTACGTTTACCACAATGTTCCTAAGTTCATGACAACTCTATTGTATGTTTATAAGCTATCAGACTTCAATGACAACCAACTAGTTTTTTAACAATCTAGACTTATTATTCAATGATACTTGGGATTCTACACGAATTTGTGTTCTTCATTCTGATCAAATACGATTCAACTCTATCTCAAAAAAGTTAGACCAGTATGCCATTACGATTTTTCATTCTGATAAGAGGAATTGTTATGACAATGCCTCCTGTGAGAATTTCTTCTCCCAACTCCAAAGTGAGCATTCACGATTACTTCCACCAAGTAGCAGAGAGGAGTTGATACAGCAAGTGAAAATTACATTGAGTGGTATAACTTTAGAAATATTAAAAGGTATGACTCCTATGGAATATAAGGAGACATACCTAACAAATTAATCTACTTTTTTACTGTCCATTTTACCTGGCTCTTGATAATTGGAACTGTCTTTTCTTAGCAATACCAGTTAAACCAGTTGAGTAATAATACCTTAGATTATTTTTTAAGGTTATCCCAATATCAAACAGTTCAATAAAATACACTAAATTATTAACCCACTTTTTACCTTTTTCATTCTAAAATGTAAAGTACAAACAAGTACAATATATTAGAGGGGCAGTAAAAAAGGTATTAAGTTTATGAGTTCAACAGGCAAGAAAACAGCACCTTAACGGGTGCTATGTTTTTATGCTTGTTCATGCTCCAAAGGAACAACAGCTAAGGTCTTACCAAGACTTGCCAATACTTTTAATACTGTATCAAGTTGTGGGCTTGTCTTTCCTGTTTCCATTCTAGCGATAACTGGCTGACTAACACCGCTAAGCTCCTCTAGCTTCTTCTGACTAATGCCCCTTTCATTTCTAGCCTCGATAAGCTCACTCATGATAGCCACGCGCATATCACTTTCCAAAATTTCTTCTTTGCTGAATAATTCAGCTCTTACATCTTTCCAGTTACTACCAATAGCATTATTTTTCATTGTCTAAACCTCTTTCTTTTAAATCTGCTAGCTCACGTTTAGCTTGCTCAATTTCTCTTTTAGGTGTTTTCTGTGTCTTTTTCATAAAATGATGCAGTAAAACAAAACTACCATCAATCCAAGCCACAAATAAAATTCTATCTCTAAGTGGTCTTAGTTCCCAAATTTCAGCATCTAAATGCTTAATATAGGGTTCGCCTGCGCGTGTTCCATGCTGGCTTAGTAGCTCAATATAATCATTGATTTTATTGAGCTTAATTCTACTATCTTTCCCTTTTTTACTGGCAAGCTCTCGCATATAATCTAAAACAGGCTCATTCCCATTCTTATCCTTATAAAAATAGATATTATGCACTATTAGCACCTCTTTCTAGGAACTATTATAACCTAAAAGTTATTATTTGTAAATACTTTTAAGTTATTAAAGCAAAAAATCAATTACTTAATACCAAAAACTATATAAAAAACTCCCTCGGTTAATTCCAAGGGAGCGGTATGATACTGAAAAGTAAAAGGCTGGGCGGCGTATCCAGCATCTCAGGTACCGCATCGGGTGTGTCGGGAGCCTTTCCGACCTCAATTACCATATTAGATTATACCAATAAATCGCATTTTTGTCCACTTTTAAAATAAAAGCACCTAGTTTCCTAGATGCTAGCACAATAGCCCGGATTCGAACCAGAATCTCCTCCATCAAGGCGTAATCCCTATATACTACTCCTTGTGCTTTAGAATATTATACCACACAATCAACTAGATACCTACCATCTCATGATATATTGCCATATTAGGTAAAGGCACAATGCTAAAATACAAATCAGAATAGGTATCAAACCACTTATTCAGCTTAATATAGGCTGATGATTGAGTAAGAAATAGTATCCTCTGACAAGCTCCAATAACATTCATACGATTATATACATAAACCTCTTTTACAGTCTCTAGCACATCCTCTAGGCTTGTCTGTACCCTAATATCTGTTATCTGCTTGATAGTAGCATATTTTTGATAAGCTAGCATATCTTGGTTTTTAGCAGCATCAAACATTTTACGCTCAAGGACACTATACTTGGGTTGTTCTTTATCTCGCATGAAATACCACTTGAGCCATAAAATCTTTTCTCGATGTATTACAGAAATACGCTCAATTTTCTTCTTGGTCATCTATACCTCCTAAGTTATCAATCTAACAACTCTAGCCATTCACTTTTAGAAATTGTCACATAGGGCTTGCTTAGCGCATGATACAAAGGTTCTAGACCTTTGTTAACCCTAATATAGTCCATATTGTCCTCATGGGTAGGAAAGTATAGTATTTCCGTTTCATCCTCGCTTAACGTGCGGTTAGCATCATCAATAATAACTGCAACTTCCCACTCACGCCATTTTTTAAGGTTCTCTAAAAGTTCAATATCACTAAATAGCTCGTCATCAATTCGAAAAAATTCCCCTAAGTCATTGTTACCTTCAACAATAATAAACTCTGGCAAATTTCTATTACTCAATAAATCCCTTAGTTCTTGTAACTCTTTGATTTCCTTTAGATACTTCTTCAATTTCCAACCTCAATTCTTCAATCTGCCTTACAACTCCAAAAATTTCATGGGTCTTATAAGATTGTTCAAGTATAGCCTTTGCTGCTTGAGTTCTTATAAACGGATTAACCTTGCTATCCATCATAATATCATTGAGTACAGAAACAGCGTTAGATGATGCTAAATAAAGCATTTGAGTTGTTTTATCCATCATCTCATCTTGCTTTATCCTCAATGTCTTTTTAACTGCTGCAACTTTTAGATACTTATGACCTGTTGCGCGTGATACCCCTGCTTTTTCGCAAGCTTTTTCTATCGTTGGCTCGGTAAGCATGGCATCTATGAATTTAATTTGCTTGGATGTAAGGCTATCATTTTCATTTTTTGCCATCTATTACCTCCTCATTATCAAAATAAAGGGTTGCCCCTTTATTTCCCTATGCTAGATAGTTCTGCAATTCTGCATCCATTGCCTCTGAATTACCCTCAACAATCATTTCATGCTGTACTAAATCAATCTTATCTCCATTAATAATTAAACCACCATGGAAATAATCAATTTTTCTATTAAGGAAATGTACTAGCTTTTCAAGGCGTTGTTGCTGGTTGAATTGCTCCATGTCAATTTCGATATATGCAAGGGTGGTATCGTTTTCCATAATATCCTCTAGTTTTCTAAGGGCTAAAGGTTTATTCTTATACTTTTCTAGGTATTCTCTCATTTCTGTCGCTGTTAATTTGATACTAGATAACAACGTTAACTCAGCTGCATCATCTGCTGTGATAGGTTCTTCTTTTAATTTATGGTTTGCTAGTTCAGCATTTTTCTCTTTTTCTAGTTGCTGATATAATAGCTGAACAGTATTTTGGGAATAGTTTTCGCCCTCTTTTTTATATTTCAAAAGTTCTTGTTCTGCATACACTTTCCCGATCAATTGTTTTTGTAACTTATCTTGAAAATCTTCCTGCATAGCGATATAACCACGCATATATTCTAATTTTTTCTTTCCAAATGCCTTGATGTCATTCTTAATTGTTGTTAGTGTCATGTTTTTCCTCCTTATGACAAAATAAAAAGAGGTATGACAAACAGACTACTAAAATCTGTATATCATACCTCTTGTTTATTCAAGTCAGTATTAAACTTTATTTGATATTGAAACTTCTTTCCAAACAATTTTGCCATCTTGTGCTTTTAGCGTGATTATACCATGTTTAGGAATTTCAATATACTTAATTGTACCATTTTTTGAGAATAAAACAAAGCCTTTTTCCATTAATTCTAATAATTTATTATCGTCATTTTCTGTCATTATAATCTCCTTTATTTGATTTTATTATAATCTGATAGTAGGTAGATGCTTGATACTACTGACTTTTCAATAAATACAAAGCCAACTTACTACCCTTTTTGTTACCCTGTTTGTAAGAATTCGATAGTTTTTTCAATTAGTTTTTTTATACCAAGTACCCTATGCTTAATGTTTTGTTTGGCGATGGAAAGCATAGGGGTTTAGGTAGGGTTCTTTTAGTTGTTTTCAAATCGGTTAGATTGCCACGCTTGATTTATTTGGTCAAGGTAAGCATGGCATTATTTCTCAAAGGGGCAATTTCTCCCCCCATGAAAAGTGTCTATTTTTGTTTAGGTTTGTAAGTTGGTTCATTATCAAGTATTACTTTTTAGCTGATTTATTGAGTACCGCTTATCTTTGATACTAAATACTTTAAAATAGTTATCCTCTAATCCTGTGCGGACACGACTTGCGACACGTTCGCTATAAAGGTTTGCTATTTCGTTATTGCTTAAATTGGTGGTTATGATAGTATTATTTCGATGACTAAGTACATCAAAAATAAACTCCTCCTCCCATGCTGACTTAGATTGACCCGAGGCGTTGCCAAGTTTGACCCCTAAATCATCCAAAATCAGATAATCAACCTCTTTTAGCATCCGCGAATAATAACCCTCTTTGCTAGTAAACTTAAAACTCTCTCGGATTTCTCTTAGTATCTCAGCAAGGTTAATAAACAATACACTTTTAGGCTCTCCTTTGGCTCTATACGCCTCGTTTAGCTCTTTGGCAAGAGAAATAACTAGATGAGTTTTTCCGACCCCTGTAGTGCCCGTTAGCAAAGTATTTCCATTCATGCCATCAAGATATTTCTGAGTTTGATTTTTTACAAAATCTAACAGCTGTTTTTCCTCTGGTGTCTCAATAATGAAATTATCAAAAGATACCCCTTTTAAATCTTCTGGGATTGTACTGTCACGCATAAGCACATTATAGGTTTTCTGATAGATACTAGCGTTTAAGTGCTTTTCTACCTCTTCCTGTTCCTGTTTGTCTATCTGCTCCTGGGCACATTCAGGACAAAACGGAGACGGCTTACGAGGTTTATCTTCCCCAGCGATTTTAACAACTCTATCAAGTTGCATTAACGGGATACCATGAATGGGGCAAGTCTCTGCTAGTGTCTTTGTGTTTGCGATAAATTCAGCTTGTGTTAGCATGTTTTAACTCCTCTTTCTAAAATGGATTTTCTTCTGACCAGTTCGCCTCCCATTCTTCACGAGTAAGCGGAACTGATTGTTTTGGTTGTTGTTTCTTAGCCTCACGCGCCTGTTTGGCATTTCTAACGAGTTCAACCGTTAGCAAGCCGTCTTGTTCCCAGCGTTTGAGAATAGCTTCAATATAGGCGAAATTAGCCTTTCCTTGACCTACTGCCTCTCTCAATGCCTCATGAATAACATCAGCGCTAAAATCTTCTAGCATATATTGCAATTCTTGTTGCTGAATGGGCGATAGGGCTTTGCCAGTTTCAGCCTCAAATGATTTATAGAGATTTACAAAATCTTGATTAAGGATAGGGGGAGTGGTAGGTGGTTGATTTTGTTCTTTTTCTACCTCTACTCTTTCTCTATCTCTACTCTTTTCTTCTCTACTCTTCTCTACGTAACCATCTTGTAACGGGGTTACGGTTTGGTGTAACATTGTTACGTCATTATTCTGCTTTTTCCTTTCTCTCATCCTTTCCATCCTTACTGCTGATTGAGTTTTTGAGCCTATCCGCTGCACTGCGCCAGGCAATGAAACTTCATCCTCTGATATTTCAACCAGTAGTCCTTTGCGTTTTAGAAAATCAAACACCGCACCAACATCCTCTACTGTCTCATCAATATCAAATGCAAGCTCTGATACAAAATCATCCTCAATACTTTCAAAATACAATGAGCCATTATTTTTTAGACTTTTCAGCAACAGTTTTAGATAAATAGTGGTATATACATACCCTGCTGCCATCCTTTTCAAGGCTTTCATTTCTTTTTGTTCAAAAAAATCATGCTCCATCTTCAACCACCAATAGCGTTTCTCTTCTGCCAAGTTTACTCCTCCCCTGTCGCTAAAAATTTCATTTTGTCTAGTTTCATTTACTTTACCTCCAAATCGTTCTATGACTTGATTTCGTTACACGCTCAATCAGTTCATTGTGCGCGTGTTTATCCACTTTGTCACTGATAAACACAATATCTAAACTAGGTGAATAATGCGCCTTACCTCTCCACGCATCACCATCAATAATAAAAACTTCCACAATAGACCTCCTAGCGTATTGTAAGAAAGTTAATCACATCAGAAACCTTAAAATAAAGTTTCTTACTACTCTCAAAGGGGGATTGATACGATACAAGTCCAACATCCATCCAATTTTTTAATGTTGTTCCGGAAATATCCAGCTCATCCTTAAGTTCCTTAGCCGTGATTAGACCGGTTTTCTTTTGCAACTTCTTCTCTAGCTCTAGTTTTTGTTGTGCCAGCTTATCAACCCTATCTAATAAGCCATGTTCAAATTCAACCGAAAATGTTCCCATACTCACCTCCTAGTTAAATTTCCTACCAGCAAGCCATACACAAACCCCATAATGCTCTTTTACGTGGTCTATGGTGTTTTCCTCCACCTTGTCAGTTTGTGGGCTAATATCAAGCTCTATATAGCTCTCATAACGCCATAATAAGAATAGAATAACCAAGCATACGATAATCAAGATAATACTTTCGGTAGGGGTTAAGTTTAACTCATTCATTCTTAGACCTCCTCATATAGCTTGTCATGTAATTCTTGTAAATCATTTGATAAACATTGGTTAAGGTCATACGCTGCATTCAGTGCTTTTACAGCTGCCAAATTTCTAATAGAGTTATCCTCTATGCTGATAATTGCATCGAATGCAATAGATTGTAAATCTAACGCTTTCTTTACAGCCTCTGCCATATCTGCTAAATCAGCAAACTTCTTTTTCTCATTTTCTAGTTCCTGTTGTGATTTAATTTCTTGCATTTTTGAATTTCTCCTTTATACTTAATTTGTTAGTTCTGCCATCATATCATCAGATAGTTTTTGCAATGCTTTTTGTTGTAACTCAATAGCTTTCAATTTATCTTTTACGCTGATAGCTGGTGTTGCTATAATCAATTCAATTTCAGTTACCTGTTTAAAATAAATTTCAGCTTTTAGCTTACGACCTACTGCTATATTTTTTCTTTCGTTTATCGTACCTTTTAACTCTAGGTCAGTAAGTTCAAAATTACTATAAATCCCCCTTGGCATTTATAATTGATTTTTCCATTCCTTTTCCAGTAAGCTAAGCCACCTTTAGCGGTTTCTTTACTTCTGAAACCTATGATATTTGTCAACTCTGCCAATGTTTTCCCCTCTGCTAGATGGATTTTTTCAGCAAAATCTAATAAAGTTACTCTAGTTTGTTTTTTCGTCATTTTTGATTTTCTCCTTTGTTTTTGGTAGAATTAAAATAAATATATTTGACAAGGGGTCTCTGATTTTTTCGCCCTTGCTAAATACCTAACAAAACCACGCGCCTTGCCTTTGCTTGAGTTTTGTTATTTTTCCTTAGCCGTGTACGTTGGTTTGGTCGCCTGTACATGGCTTTTTTGTTTGACTTAAATTTCTTCTACTAGCCAAGTCATCACGCTTTCATAGATGCGTTTGGGGCATTTATACTGACCTTGTTCGATTTTTACCAGTGTTTGCCTAGCAATTCCAAGTTTTTCAGCTAGTTTTGTTTTAGTCATTGAAAGCCGTGCTCTTTTTATTCTGACTTTTTCAGCAATCTCGATAGTAATAATCATTGATAACAGCTCCTTTCTTAACTTTCATTTTGAAAGTAATTAAATTATATACTTTCGTTTTAGAAGTGTCAACAGTAATATACTTCTTTTTTGAAAATTTTTTTAAACAAATATTATCAAATTTGTGTTATTATGGTATTAGGAGGTCTCAAAATGGGAAATCAATTAAAATCTTTAAGAGAAAAAAATGGTCTAACACTTAAGGAATTGAGTGCTAGACTAGAAAAAGATAAAGAATATGTTGTAAGCGATGGACAGCTTTCTTTGTATGAAAATGGTAAACGCTCACCAAGAAATGATGAATTTTGGAATATAGTGGCAGACTTTTATGATGTTCCTGTATCATATTTAAGAGATGGGGAGCAAAATAAATTTAACCCTTTTGGTTTATTCAAGCTAGGTCTTAAAAATTTAACAGCACCTATTGAATTTAAAAATGAAAATTCCGAAGAATACAATATTGAGTGGATGGTTGAGGCAAAAAAAGAATATAAAAATCTTGGTTTAGAGGATACTTTAATTGACTTAGAAGATTTTTACACTTTCTATGCTATGGAATTAAAAAAACCACTAAAAGAACTATTGGTAAACTTTGCTAAATCACCTAAAGAAAATCAAGAGGCAGTCTTATCCTTATTGAAAACAACAGCACAAAATCACAATAACTAACAAACCCCATGTATAAATACCTGACAAAACCACGCGCCTTGCCTGCTGATGGAAAGAAAGGTACAAATACATGAAAATCAAAGATAAAATCAAAAAGAACGGTCAAAAAGTTTACTATGCTAGTGTTTCTCTAGGTGTTGACCAACTAACGGGCAAGAAAGCCCGTACAACTGTTACAGCAACTACTCAAAAGGGGGTTAGGGTAAAAGCGCGTGATGCTATCAATGCTTTTGCTGCTAATGGCTATACAGTTAAAGACAAGCCGACAATTACAACATATAAAGAGCTTGTAAAAGTTTGGTGGGATAGTTACAAGAATACAGTTAAGCCAAATACTCGCCAATCTATGGAGGGATTGGTTAGGGTGCATCTATTGCCTGTATTTGGCGATTATAAGCTATCTAAACTCACTACGCCTATTATCCAACAACAAGTAAACAAATGGGCTGACAAGGCTAATACAGGGCAAAAAGGGGCATTTGCTAACTACTCCTTACTCCATAACATGAATAAGCGTATTTTGAAATACGGTGTTTCTCTACAAGTGATAACGTATAACCCAGCTAATGATGTTATTGTGCCACGTAAACAGCAAAAAGAAAAAGCTGGTGTAAAATACCTAGATAACAAAGAACTAAAACAATTTCTTGATTATCTCGATACCTTAGACCAATCAAACTATGAAAACCTGTTTGATATTGTCCTATACAAGACTTTATTAGCTACTGGTTGCCGTATCGGTGAGGCTCTAGCTCTTGAATGGTCTGATATTGACCTAGACAATGGTATTATCAGCATCAACAAGACAGTCAACAGATTTCAAGAGATAAACTCACCTAAATCAAGCGCTGGTTATCGTGATATACCAATAGATAATGCTACGTTACTGATGCTCAAGCAATACAAAAATCGCCAACAAGTGCAATCATGGCAACTAGGGCGGTCTGAAACGGTTGTATTCTCTGTATTTACAGAAAAGTATGCTTATGCTTGTAAATTAAGACAACGCCTAAATAAGCATTTTAAGGCTGCTGGCGTGACTAATGTATCATTCCATGGTTTCCGTCACACACATACGACAATGATGCTCTACGCTCAAGCTAGCCCTAAAGATGTACAATACAGACTAGGACACTCTAATTTGATGATGACAGAAAATGTTTATTGGCATACCAATCAAGAGAACGCAAAAAAAGCTGTCTCAAATTATGAAACAGCAATCAATAGTTTATAAGGGTTTCCCCATCTTGGGTTACCCTCTTACTATACCTAATTTTCACTAGGGGTAGTACAAAGGGTAGTAAATTCTAAAAAAGCACCTTGGGACGATGCCCCAAAGCGCTTAATATCAAGGGTTTTAAGCCCCTAACCCCATAAAGAGATTATTTTTTAAGGTTATAGAATGATTTGATACCTTTGTATTGTGCAACTTCACCAAGTTGGTCTTCGATACGAAGCAATTGGTTGTATTTCGCAATACGGTCTGTACGTGACAATGAACCTGTTTTGATTTGACCAGCGTTTGTTGCCACTGCAATGTCAGCGATTGTTGAATCTTCAGTTTCACCTGAACGGTGTGATACAACTGCAGTGTAACCAGCTTCTTTAGCCATTTCAATAGCTTCAAATGTTTCAGTCAATGTACCGATTTGGTTAACTTTGATAAGGATTGAGTTAGCCGCGTTTTCTTTGATACCACGAGCAAGGTATTCAGTATTTGTAACGAAGAAGTCGTCACCAACTAATTGAACACGTCCGCCTAGGCGTTCAGTAAGTGCTTTCCAGCCATCCCAGTCGTTTTCATCCATACCATCTTCGATAGTGATGATTGGGTATTTGTTAACCAATTCTTCAAGGTAGTCGATTTGTTCTGCAGACGTACGAACAGCAGCGCCTTCACCTTCAAACTTAGTATAGTCATAAACTTTACGTTCTTTGTCGTAGAATTCTGATGATGCGCAGTCAAAACCAATCATGATGCCGTTTTCGCCAGCTTCGTAACCAGCAGCCTCAATAGCTTTAAGGATAGTTTCCACACCATCTTCAGTTCCTTCAAATTTAGGAGCGAATCCACCTTCGTCACCAACAGCTGTAACAAGTCCGCGTTCTTTAAGGATTTTCTTAAGAGCGTGGAAAACTTCAGCACCCCAACGAAGACCTTCTTTGAAAGTAGGTGCACCAACAGGCATGATCATGAACTCTTGGAATGCGATTGGAGCATCTGAGTGTGACCCACCGTTGATGATATTCATCATAGGAGTTGGAAGAACTTTAGTGTTGAACCCGCCAAGATACGTGTAAAGTGGCACTTCAAGGTAGTCAGCAGCTGCACGAGCAACGGCAATAGAAACCCCAAGAATAGCGTTAGCACCAAGTTTACCTTTGTTAGGAGTACCGTCAAGTGCGATCATTGCACGGTCGATAGCTTGTTGATCGCGAACATCGTAACCGATGATTGCCTCAGCGATAATGTTGTTAACGTTATCAACAGCTTTTTGTGTACCAAGACCAAGGTAACGAGATTTGTCACCATCACGGAGTTCAACGGCTTCATGCTCACCAGTTGAAGCTCCTGAAGGAACCATACCACGTCCGAAAGCACCTGATTCTGTGTAAACTTCTACTTCAAGTGTTGGGTTACCGCGTGAGTCAAGGACTTCGCGAGCGTAAACATCAGTAATAATTGACATTATAATACTCTCCTTATGAGTTTTTATATTTTACATGCTAATAATACCACAAACGAGTGCCTTAATCAACTTAAAAAGCAACTTTATGAAAGGGAGATTCCGGTTTCAATTTCACATTCATTGTTTTTCGTTTATTTACAGAAAGTTTACAAACAGGACTAAATTGGTATTTTTACTCACATATGGGTATAATAAAAGAGACTATTAAGAAAATGAGAGATTTTTTTATGAAAACACTCGATGATAAATTGTTAAAAAGTGCTTTAGGTGAAAAACGTTTAAACCCTGATCAGCAGCGGTATTATTTAGGAACATATGCTGAAAGAGTCGTCCTAAACGCCCCACTAAAAGGAATTACACAAGAAGAGGTTAAGGCTTATTTAGAAAAAGAACTACCAATTCTTAGTATGCGTCACAAGCCTTTATTCCTAAAGATTTCCTCAAAATTAGATACCAACTACCAAATGGTTTACATGAAATTAGCCAAGCAAAATGACTTGCCTGCAACAATCATCACTGAAAAGAAGATGACATCTCCGTTTGCTCTTGTCCTTCATACAGATCATGCTCTAAACCTAGAAGAAACACGAATAGAAGTCCTATTAAGCCAAGCAAAAAAAGAAGAGGCTCTTACACCTCAAAAATCCGAAAAACCAAAATCATTTTGGCAAAAACTCTTTAACGTAAGATAAAACACAGCAGTAACGCCTGTAACTATCGCATTTTTGGTCAAACCTGTTCCTTGTTCTTACCCCTAAAATTAAAGATAATTCTGCCTAATTTATTGAGACTAGCTGAGACTTTGACTGATTGGTTTAATAAAAAATGCGCCCAATTCCCACTTCGTTAACACACAAAAACAAGATAAAACAACCCAATTCCTCTCTAAAATTTAGCTTTTCACCACTTACTCCAATAGCCGCAATAAACTAAAAATCCGCAACAGAGTTACGGATTTGAGAACTTAAAAACGAATACGTTCACGTGTTTTTTCATAGGAATTAACAAAACGTTCTGTAACCCCTGGCTCTACTGTCTCAAGTGCATAAGAAATTTCATCAAAGGAAGCCTGATAATCATTATCTACTTCAAAAAGTCTCAAAGCATGTTCAAAACTATTTTGAACACCTGCCTCAAATGAGCGATAGCGGTTAGAATACTGAAGTAATTGTTCTGTCAATATTGCATTTTGGACAACTTGATAAGTCAATTCCTCTAAATTGGCAATAGCAACAGTTGCCACTTCCGATAAGCGCGAAACAGCTTCAATATTAATCCGCCCTCTACTCAATTCATCCATCAAAGCTTCTAACTGAGAACTTGTTGTAAAGAAGGTGCTAAGGAAGTCTTGTGGAATTCCTGGTAAATGACGCTTTTCCATGTAGCGCTTAATCATATGAAGTTGTGTCACATACATTTCAAGATTGTGTCGCGCCTGAGAGTCTATTTTTTCAATATCTTTTAACGCTTCAAAAACATCAATTTGACCTGATTCGACTGATGATAAAGTCTTAATACTACGTTCAAAAATCACCTGTAATTCTGAAAAGGGTTTTTCTTGTCTTTCAAATTGTTCGGCAATTTCAAGTGTATTTTCTTCAATCTCCTTAATATCTTTATCAAAAGCTTTAACATTAAGTTTTCCACTTTCACTTAAAACATATTTGCGTGATAAACGAGAGATTTCATTTTTTAGTTGTTCGTTGTTACATTTCGCATGAGTTAGATATTTCGGCAAGATTTTACTGTTTTTAGCGGCTACTTTGTAGGCTACAATCTCACGCTCAAAAAGTTCATAAAGAGAATCAATACGTTCTTGAATATGGGTGTTTTCATCTTTCGCACGGTCTAAATCTAAAGTGACCAGCTCAGAAGCATTGGCACGGATAGATTCACGAATTTCTTGGAAACGCGCTTCAATGTTTTTTTCCGGGAAATGATAATTTTCTTCTAGCAACCGGCGATAACCTGATTCCAAATCATCTAGTTGATCTGGGAAATCGTCTTCAAGTTTAGCAACAATTGCTGGAATTTGTTCGGTAATTTGCCCTAGAGCAATGGTATGCTCTTCCGCTCGATCTAAAACTTCTGAAGCTTCCACAGGGTCACCCGAAGAATTGAGAGCAACAAATTGTGAAAACTCAGTCTCAATATTCTTCATTTGCTTATCAATTTCAGCCATTGTGGAGCCAAAATTATCTTCATTTTCCGAAATAGAGGCTTGCAATTTTTCATAAAGATCTAGAGCATGAGTCACACGAGCACTATTTTTCTCTTCTTGCTCTTTTAAAATACCAAGGGCTTCACGAATAGAAGCAATATCTTCTTCTACCAGATTCAGCTGACTCTCAACACTATTGATTTCATGCTTAGCACGGATAAAATTAAACGTATCATTTAAATTTTCAGCTTCAAAAATATGATTTTCAATATCGGCAAAAGAATTTAAGGTTAAATCGACCCACTTTTGATTCCACTCTCGAAAAGAGGTTTGGCTCTGACCAATCAAATGAAGCGATTTAACATCTTCAATTTCGTCATTAACAGGCAGGGCAAATAATGCTTGTTTTCTTTCTTCTAGACTGGCAATTAACGAACCATTACGTTTTCGTATAATGACACCAACTAGATAGGCAATAATCACTAATAGGACTATGGCCACAATCAGCAAGATAATTCCGCTTGACATCTGAATCTCCTTATTATTAAATGCGATTGATCAATGTCTACTTCAATAAAATCTGAAGCCATTTAATCGCCTTTTATTAAATTTTATCAAAAATACAGTATAGCGTTACGATTATAGCATACTTTCAAGTGCTTTTCAAAACATAATTGACTAAATATCAAGCGTACTATAAACAGCATTTTCCTCGATAAATTCACGCCTTGGCTCTACTCGATCACCCATTAACATGTCAAAAACTTTATCAGCTTCTGCAGCATCATCAACAGTGACACGTGCCATCAAACGATTTTCAGGATCCATTGTTGTCTCCCAGAGTTGATGATCATCCATTTCTCCAAGCCCCTTGTATCGCTGAACCGTTGGTCTTGAGCGTCCCTGACTATATTTTTCAAGAGCTGTTCTTAACTGTTCTTCTTGGTCAACACCCGGTTGAATGTATTCTTTAATTTCACTACCAACTTTGACACCGTAAATTGGTGGTTGAGCAATATAAACGTAACCTGCTTCTAAAACCGGTCTCATGAATCGGTAAATTAAGGTTAAAAGTAAGGTTCTGATGTGGGCGCCATCGACATCGGCATCTGTCATGATGACAAGTTTTTGATAGCGTGCTTTTGACACATCAAAGTCTGCTCCAAAGCCGGTTCCCATAGCTGTAAAAAGGCTTCTAATTTCCTCGTTAGCCAAAATTTTATCCATCGTTGCTTTTTCCACATTAAGAATTTTACCACGAATTGGCAAAATGGCTTGAAACTCCCGATTTCGCCCTGATTTAGCAGAACCGCCTGCTGAATCCCCTTCGACAATAAAAAGCTCGTTTTGACTAGCATCATTCGATGAACAATCTGCCAATTTACCCGGTAAGTTAGAAATCTCTAAGCCAGATTTTTTACGAGTGACTTCCCGTGCACGTTTAGCTGCAATCCTAGCTTTAGAAGCTAAAATCCCTTTTTCCACAATCTTGCGAGCAACTTGCGGGTTTTCCAATAAGAAACGTTGAAAAGCTTCACTAAATAGACGATTAGTGATTTTTACAACTTCAGAATTTCCTAATTTTGTTTTAGTTTGACCTTCAAATTGCGGGTTTGGGTGTTTAACAGAAATAACAGCCGTCAATCCCTCACGAACATCCTCACCCGTTAGGTTATCATCATTTTCTTTTAAAATCTTATTCTTTTTAGCGTAGTCATTAATCACTCGAGTGAGGGCCGTTCTGAAACCTTGTTCGTGTGTTCCGCCTTCATGAGTGTGAATGTTATTCGCAAAACTCATAACGGTCTCGTGGTAACTCGTTGTGTATTGCATTGCAACTTCTACGACAACACCCTCTAACTCACCATCTGTATAAATAGGAGTGTCAAAAATAACGTCTTTTTTATGATTCAAAAATTCAACATAGGAACCGATACCACCTTCATAATGGAAATGTTCTTCTTGTTCCATACCTGATCGTTTATCTGCAATCGAAATTTTCAGACCACGATTTAAAAAGGCTAATTCTTGAATACGTTTTGCTAAGACCTTGTAATCAAACTCGGTAGTTTCTGTAAAAATTTCCGGGTCTGGTGTAAAGTGAACAGTTGTCCCAGTTAAATCTGTTGTGCCGATTATGGCTAAATCATCCACAACGGCACCACGCTTAAACTCTTGGTAGTAGATCTGACCATTTTTATAAACACGAACATCTAGCTGAGTTGATAAGGCATTAACGACAGATGAGCCTACACCGTGTAATCCACCAGATACCTTATAACCACCGCCGCCAAATTTACCTCCCGCATGCAAGACAGTAAAGACGGTTTCAACCGCAGGTCGACCTGTTTTGGCTTGAGTATCAACCGGTATGCCACGACCATCATCCACAACGGTGATTGAGTTATCTGTTTCAATAAACACTTTAATATGGGTTGCAAAACCAGCTAAAGCTTCATCAATCGAATTATCGACGATTTCCCATACCAAATGATGCAATCCTTCTTTGGCGGTTGACCCAATATACATTCCTGGACGCATACGAACCGCTTCGAGGCCCTCTAAGACTTGGATTTGGCTTGCGTCATATTCTTGTGCTTTCTCTTCAACTTGGTTATTTTCTTCAATCATCTACGTTACTATCTCCAATAGGTTTTTTCTACCATCAACAAGCAAGGTATCAAAACCAGCTGCTTGTCCCGCCTGCTTATCAAGATCACGATCTCCAATAACCAAGCCACTACTAATATCATATTTCTCTTTTAAATAAAGCAAACTCTCTGGGCTAGGCTTACGTGCAAAACCATTAGAAGCCGTCACTACTTCTGTAAAATAAGACAACAGCCCTGCCCGACTTAAAAGTTGGTTTACTTGCTGATCACGATGGGATACCAAAAAATTACGAGAACCCGAGGCAACAATTTTTGTCAAGATCTCTTTTGTGCCTAAACACCAAATTGGATGTGCCAACTTAGCTGCTTCATTTTGCTGATACTTCTGCAAAAACTGTGGCTGCTCTGGGGCAAAACTGGCAACGGCAATTGCTGTTGATTCTTTTAGTTTTTGATAAACGGCATCATGGTCGCTGGGAAGATTAAAAAAAGCTAGGGTTTGAACAAAGGCCTGAGTTGACATGTTATAATTATCTAGCAACGTCCCACCCAAATCCCATATATAATCATGATAATTCATACCCTTTATTATATCATAAATGTGCTTAATTTTATAGCCGTTTCAGCAAATAAAAAGAGGTTGCTAGCAATATTAACAAGCACTAACTTCCTCTTTTTCAATGGTAGCGTAAACTTCTACTCAAATCCTTTTCACTTTTTTTATCACGTGCTAGGACATGTTGATAATTCATGGATAAAATTAAACCAACTCCAATCAAGTTTGAAATCAAAGCAGACCCACCCTGGGAAATAAATGGAAGAGGAATCCCTGTTAAAGGAAGTATGCCAACAGCCGCACCAATATTTTCAAAAATATGAAAGAGGATCATCATAATGAAACCGGTTGAAATATAAGTATAAAAAAGGTTATTAGATTCAAATGTTACCTTGAGCATTCGGTAAATCAAAAGAAGGTACAGCATTAACAGAATTGCCGAGCCAATAAATCCGAAATTCTCAGCAATAACCGTAAAAATCATATCACTTTCTCTCACAGGAACTGGTAAGTCTAAAACATTAAATCCTTTTCCAAGTAGACCACCACTTCCAATGGAAATCATACTTTGTGTCTGTTGATAAGCAATGGTTTCTGAAAATTCAAAAGGGGCAAGCCAAGCTAAAATACGATTTAATTGATAAGTATCCATTCCCAACCTCAAAAGCAAATCCTTACCTTCTGGAAATAAGAAAATGAGAAAGAAAATAGCTATCGAAATCATAACAACCAATGATATTGGAATAATCAGCCACCACGAGATACCTGAGATGAGCACAATACCCGCTAAAATGGCAATAAATACCATGGCGGTTCCCAAATCTTTTTGTAAGGCAAGCAAAACCATTACGGGAAGGCTCACCATTACGTAAAGACCTAATAATTTCCAATCCTCTTTAAACTGTGTTCGTTCCCTTTTTCCTTTGAACCAGACAGTCAATCTGGCCATCAGTAAAATATAAACAATCTTCATAAACTCTGAAGGCTGAAATAAGGTTACTGAACCAACTGTAATCCAGTTCTTAGATCCTGTTGCTGCTACCAATCGAGGGCTGAAAAAAATCAAAGGTAAAACCATCAAACCAAGACCAAGTAAGTAGAGCCAAGGAGTTAGCTTCCACAAGACTTCTGTACTAAAAAACATCAAAATAAAGGCTACCGCAACCCCAATGGCAATCCATAAAACTTGTTGTAACATGACTGTCGGGATGTTTTGCGGAAAATCATACCGTGTTGCCACATAAATCGAAATGAGTCCCAAAAGCAATAAACAAAAAACCGGGAAAATAATAGCGTAATCAATACGATGCTCAATAGATGTTCTGTTTGACAATAAGTTGACCTACTTTCTAACTAACACAAACCATCAGGACATTACTGACTTTAAGTACTCATGCCTAAAATGAAAAGAGCCCTTAGCCTAAGACTAAGGTAACACATCTTCATCATTTCCCTTGCAGACTTCTCTATGTAATCGTTAAGCCAAACAAAAGAAGATAAACAGCACAAGTATTTCCTTTTTTGATCAGCGCTTTATGAATAATTCTATCAGCTATCTAACTCACTAAAACTTGCCACAATCCCCTTTTATAGGTCTTTAACAAATGGTTTCTGGAGTTCAAAACGACCCAGAAAATCTATTATCCTCAATTATATCTAGCAGTGTCTAACAGTATTAATATTTGCCTACCATTATATAATATGATTCACTTATAATCAATTATAAATTATTTTTGCCCTCTGTTTATTTTACTGCTTTAATTCTACCTGTGCGCTTTCCGTTCCAACCGTCACAACCTCATCATCTTTTACTGTTCACGAGGCATATTACTGTATTACCTATGATAATATTCCATTATCAATCGCTTGCTTAAATGCGTCGTCTATTAGCATAAATCCATTGTTGATTTGGGTATTGTCTATCCAGAAACATTAAAAAATTTTAGCACATCATTATAGTCACATTAATTTTGCATTTTTTAGCCAAAAAGTGATATACTTAACTGGTAAATAAAAGGAGGACATTCCTATGTCTAAAAATTGGGGAAAACTGTTTAAAAGCTCAGTAGTTACTGTTTTAGTCGCCGTAATGCTCGGAGTACTTCCCATAAGTGATACAACTGCCAATATCACCTATGCAGAAAATGCTAAAACTTCATTGACATGGTCTTTAGAACAATATCCGGATTATTACAGCGTTGAAGGAAAGTCTCATATCAATACTGACGAATTTCCTAAACTGTATCGTACCACTGAAAAAGTTTACAAAAAAGGCGGACGAAGCACGAAACACATCACCGTATCAGATATTCAATATGCCACACTGGATGGCTATGGACGATCTGGAACAGCATTTGGTGTGATCACAAAAGATATGATTAATATGTCTGCTGGTTATCGTGAAAAGTGGGAATGTAAGCCTGAGCCAAGTGGGTGGTATTCTTATTTTTTCAAGGAAAATAACCAAAGAGCCACTGAATCTAACTATAATCATAGCCCCAAAACCGTCAGTAAGGTATCCAATAATAGAAACGCTAGCATTTTGCTAAGTAATGGCAACGTTCGTAACGGTTACCTATTTGATAGAAGCCATTTAATTGCCGATAGTTTAGGAGGGAAACCTTTTAGAAATAATTTGGTAACCGGTACACGTACTCAAAATGTAGGTAATAATGACAGAAAAGGGGGAATGCAATATATTGAAAATAAAGTTTTAGATTATATAAATAAAAACCCTAAAGTCCATGTTTACTATAAAGCAGTTCCTATCTATCAAGGAACCGAACTATTGCCCCGATTCGTTTTAGTCTCTGCGCTTTCCTCGGACGGTTATATTGATGAAACTGTCCGTATATTCAATACAGCTAACGGATTTAGCATTGATTACCAAAATGGTGGTTTATTAACAAAGTCTCCAGCAGATGATACGACAACTGGAGTTGATACAGATAAAAAAATAAGCAATGATGACCAAGAAAACGATAACTAAAAGATTTAATAGACCGATAATAATATCGGTCTATTTTTATCTCAAAATAATGTTGCAATATCAGGCGTGCGCATAAACATCATAGATGAGTTGAGCTATTTTGTGTGCCATTCAAGCATAATCAAACGTAAAAAGAACTCAAAAAGTGTTGGCTTTATTTCTAACTTCAGATATAAAATAGCTGACAACCAAAAAGGGAGGAACGGACCCTTACAACAATGACCATTTAAAAGGCTTTAAAAAATTTCCCGAAGAGGGTATTCTTACCAATCAGCAAATCAGGGAATGGATGATCTTAAATGACCCCTGCCGGAATCGAACCAGCAACTACTCCTTAGGAGGGAGTTGTTATATCCATTGAACTAAGGGGTCTATAAGAATAATTACCTTATCTATTGTAACCCAGAAAAAGGGGGAATGCAAGATGAAACCTTAGGCATTCTGAACTTTAGACATTGTCTCTAAAGAACAAAGCCAAAAAACATTGAGGGGCATAGATTGACTTGCTACTATCATCTCCTAACTTTAAAAGAAAAGAGGTTAGGTAACCCCAACCTCCCCATCACGTTGAACCTGAGTTCAATTAACGACGGATTTCTTTGATACGAGCAGCCTTACCTTGTAATGCACGCAAGTAATAAAGTTTAGCACGGCGAACTTTACCGTAACGAACAACCTCAATCTTGTCAACACGTGGTGTGTGGATTGGGAAAGTACGTTCTACACCGATACCACCAGAGATTTTACGAACTGTATACATTTCTGAAATCCCTTGACCTTTGCGCGAAATCACTACACCTTCAAAGATCTGGATACGCTCACGAGATCCTTCGACAACTTTTGCATGAACGCGAACAGTGTCACCAGGACGGAAGCTAGGAATATCAGAGCGAAGTTGACCTTCTGTCAAACTTTGAATTAATGGATTCATTTTTTTATTCTCCTATCTTACTAATCTTAAGTACCTGTCTTAGCGGATTAGCCGTAATGTCGTGTGTCCATCACACACGAATTTTATTCTACCAAAAAGCATACGTATTGTAAAGTTATTTTTTATTTTAAGCATGACAAACGCATGAAGAAAAATTTATCATGATTTTTCTGAAAAGGCGAATTATCTTCCGAAATTCAGAAAACTCTTTGCTTTTTTTCAGAAAGCATCGTTTTCTAGTTAAATTTCTAGGAAGAAAACTATTTTGGCAACTTTATATATTCATAATCAAATGAAAATTTAAACTTGCAATAGCTCTTTGCCGTTTTCATTATTTTTTCAATAAAAGATTTTCTTCGTGCGTTTGTCGTGTATTTTAAGCTTTACGACTTTCCCGATTGCTATTTATTACTAATTGCTTTTTGATGGCAATAAATGGACTGGTTACGACTTACCGTATAAGCGCTTGCTGAGACAATGAAATAAGCTAAAACATTTTCAGGACCAAATACCTCAATACCTATAAAAATAGGCGCTAAAAATGTATTTGTAGCACTGCCAAAAACAGCTACATATCCTAATGCAGCAACCAAAAGCACAGGCAAGCCAAAGTAAGGGGCTAAAACAACTCCCAAACAAGCGCCTATTGAAAAGAGAGGGGTGACTTCTCCACCTTGAAAACCTGCTGATAATGTTACAATCGTAAACAGCCATTTTAATAACCAATCATGACACATTATGGGTTGATTAGAAAAAACTGCATTGATAAGATTAGTCCCTAGCCCACTATATCTGCCGTAATAGCAAATCAAAAGGCTGGCTGACAAGAAAAAACTACTAAGAGCAATCCGATAGTAAGGATTGCTAAGCCCTTTACTAACAGCGATTTTCAACCTGTTGAGGGAATAGGCAAAGGCATTTCCTACCATTCCAAAAAGAATGCCTAGACAAATAAGTTTGGCAAAATGAATCGGGGTTATCACTAAAGATTCATTAATTAAAACAGTAAATTTTTCCAAACCTAAAGTCTGCGAAGTCCAGGAGGAAATATAGGCTGCAAATAAGGAAGGGATGAGCGCTGAATAGCAGATTGTTCCTAAAAAAATGACTTCCAAAGAAAAGGCAACTGCCGCAACTGGTGTCTGAAAGAGTCCTGCAAAACCAGCTGCCATCCCCATTAATACAAGTTGGCGTGAAACTTTTTCAAATCTTCCAAAGTGCCTGCAATAATAAGAAACGGTTGCTCCAATTTGAACAGCAACACCTTCACGACCTGCACTAGCACCAAATAAATGCGTTAGCCAAGTTGACAACATAATCAGAGGAATCAACACAAGAGGAATCCTGTCTTTTTGACCAGATCCTACTTCAAAAATCAAGCCCATTCCTTGATATCCTTCTTTGCTAAACGTTTCATAAAGTAGGACAATCACAAGACCAATTAAAAAAAGAAATGGTAGCAAGTAAAGCAGATGTTGCTCTCTAAAAGTTGATACTATCAACAGACCTTTCCCAAAGATAAAATCAATGGTACCAACAACCAGTCCAATAGGTAGTGCTAAAAAAACAAGTCCCAAATCTTGTTTGAAACGACACCTAGAAATAATTGGCATTAATTTAATCATCCGTACCACCATCTACTAGCTGGTGTGATTGGTAATGTCTCGAAAGGGTCATTATTGTTTTAAATATTTCATGAATCGCTAATTCAAACGATGGTTCTTTGACCAGTTCAGAAACTTTTGTTAAGATTTGGTCCTCCCTAGCTTGATCAAGAACAGGCAAATGATTAGCTAGCTTATAAGCGGTGATCTGAGTAACCAATTCCATACGTTTTTCCAATAAAGCAATCAATTCTTGATCTACATGATTGATCTGTTCTCGGATTTCTTCTAATGTCATCGCTTTCCCTTTCTTATTTTCTTCGATTATTTTTTTATTATAAGGAATTATTCTGTTGGTGACAAGGTTTGTTCTGATTATACTCTCAGCTTGGAAACGGAGACTGATTCATCTTTAGATGACTAACCAAATAATCTAAAAATGCCAAGGAATTTATTTCCCTGACATCTCCCAATAAAAAGATTTATAAGCTATCAACAGCCTGCGATAACTGTTCTGCAAAAGCTTCCAGATGTTCAATATCGTCCTCTTCTGCAGCTAAATCTACTTTGACTGCAGAAGCCCCTTCAGTTGCACCAGTCAAGGCAAACTGCTCTACAAAGTCATCAACAGATTTACAGAAGTAATCATAGAAGGTATCACCAGAACCAACCACTCCATAGAGTTTCCCTGTTAAATCTAAACCTTGTAGATCCTCATAAAAATCAACGATCTCATCTGGCAAATCACCATCACCATAAGTATAAGTTGCAACGATTGCAATATCAGCATCCTCAAATTCTGAAGCATCAACTGTCGTGCATTCGTCAATGTCAACATCATGACCTAATTCTTGCAATTTATTTGCCACAATTTCAGCGATTTCTTCAGTATTACCTGTCATGCTGGCATAAACGATTTTTGCTAATGCCATAATTTCCTCCCAAAATTACTAAACTGATTTTATTTTAACACACTTTTTGGGGAAAAGCACCAATTCTTTAGAGATAAGCCCGGTAAGATTTTTCAAGATGGCTAAGAAGCTCTTCTTTTTCAGCAGAACTAGCAAAACTCGCTTGAATAGCATCTTGATTGTGTAAGAAAAAATCAGCTGCACTTGTCTTAAAATGTTTGATAAAAAGACGGTATTCTTGATTTAAATTAGTATCGGAAACTGTTCGGTTATCTGTGTTAATCGACACCTTAGCTCTTGCTGCTTTCATCTCTAGGTAAGGAAAATCCTCGAGAGACTTCGCTGCTTTGGTTTGTAAATTACTAGTCAAGCAAAGTTCTGCAGTCACACCATTTTCAATAAATTTGGTAAGTAAAGCTTTTTGACGATGGATAGCAGTCACATGTCCTAGGCGCTTTATTCCCAAATCAATAGCATCTGAGATATAGTTAGGGCAACCACATTCACCAGCATGTAACGTAAAGGGAAGACCCAGAGCCTGGGTTTTACAAATAACAGATTCTAACACGCTAGGAGGAAAATCCAGCTCATTACCAGCAAAATCAAAGCCAACAAGCCCTTTTTGAGCTAGCGAAACAACATGTTCAAAAATCG
Source organism: Streptococcus castoreus DSM 17536 (assembly GCF_000425025.1). Classification (GTDB taxonomy): domain Bacteria; phylum Bacillota; class Bacilli; order Lactobacillales; family Streptococcaceae; genus Streptococcus; species Streptococcus castoreus. The sequence continues at coordinate 154,060 of NZ_AUKZ01000004.1, forward strand.
CTTGACTTGTTTCTTGAGACGATTGGCGAATGCCACAAACAATCGCTTTACCAATAACACCAAATTCTTCCTGACCTTTTTGAATTCCAGCCAAGACAGCTTCAACTACCTCTATGGCCGTCAGTCCTTGATCCATGGAAAGTTCTGGCGCAAAACGGATTTCAATATAAATAACCTGATCAGCTGCTGCTTGTTTCATCACATCATAAGCGGCAAGCTCTAAAGCTTCTGGAGTTTGCAATAACGGTCTAATAAAGTCAAATGTTTTTAGATAGTCCATCAAAGATTCACAGGTTTCAGGTGCGGTTACCAGTGTCTTTAGGGTATCATCATCTTCAGGTAAACTTATCTGAGCCAAATCTGCTAATTGGCGAATCACCTCTAGAGAGAGAGAACCGTCAAGATGGCAATGCAATTCTACCTTAGCCATTTTTTCTACGTCTATCATTTCCAAGCCGTATCTCCTTGTAAAGATTTTTTTAATATCATATCAAAAATGAATGAAAAAGCAAGGGGTTTCAACGATATTTTTTACCTAAATATTTGTATTTTTAGATCTTTAAAAAAGCTGATAAATCAATCTTTTAACAAAGATCGCCTAAAACCGAATATTGTGATTAAAAAGCTGTTTACTAGCAAAATTTTGTGTCTTAACACTGTTTTTGATCTGTTTAAGCACATGAAAAACCGAACATGAGTGCTCTATAGCAAATTAGTTATTTCCTAATCCTTCAACCTATTTCAAAAAGAGACACGAACACTACCAAAAGTCATTTGAACTAAGCTTACAAAGAAGGACTAAACTTATCAGCTTTACTAGCCCTCCCCAAAAAGCTAAATGTCTTGTTATTCTTCGCCTATTTACCACGGACCAAGATCTCCAGTTATCAGTTTTCTTCTTTCTTGGTTAGCCAACACTCTTAGAGAAAACATGCTCTCTTTATGCTATAATGGGAGAAATAAGATAATCTTTTTGGAGAGGTTCTGTGATGTGGGTACTAAAAACATTTGATCAATTAACGACTGATGAACTCTTCCAGATTTATAAAGCGCGGGTAGCTGTTTTTGTGGTTGAACAAGCTTGTGCTTACCATGAGGTTGATAACTTTGATAAGGAGGCACTCCATCTGTTTTCGATGGGTAAAAATGATATTAAAGCCTATTGCCGCTTGATTCCTACTAAAGACCAAATCAAATTAGGGCGAGTTCTTGTCGCTCAAGATGCCCGACGAAATGGTCTAGCCCACGATTTAGTTGCTAAAGCGCTAGAACACGCTAAAGATCAATTCCCAAACTTGCCCATCTATGCACAAGCACAAGCCTATCTAGAACGATTCTATGCTTCGTTTGGCTTTAAGCCAATTTCTGATGTTTACTTAGAAGATGATATTCCTCATCTTGATATGATGAAAGATTAAGGACAATAACTAATAATGATGACAACTTTTGACACGATTTTAAAAAAGATTAAAGCTTATGACACAATTATTATTCATCGCCATCAAAATCCAGATCCGGACGCCATTGGTAGCCAAGCTGGTTTAAAGGAGATTATTTGCCAAAACTTTCCTGATAAGAAAGTGTTCTTGACAGGTTTTGATGAACCTAGTTTGGCATGGATTAGTCAAATGGATCAGGTGGGTGATGAGACCTATGACGGTGCTTTAGTGATTGTCACAGATACTGCTAATCAGCCTAGAATTGATGATGACCGCTACACAAAGGGGCGTTTTCTCATTAAAATTGATCATCATCCAAATGATGACTGCTATGGTGATCTTTATTATGTGGATACCAAAGCTTCTAGCGCTAGTGAAATCATTGCTGACTTTGCTTTTAGCCAAAACCTAAAACTGTCTGATAAGGCAGCTTGTCTCTTATACACTGGCATTGTTGGGGATACTGGACGATTTCTTTATTCTTCTACCAGTCGTAAGACACTTGCTATTGCCAGCCAGTTAAGAGCCTATCATTTTGATTTTGCAGCCATTTCAAGACAAATGGACTCATTTCCCTTTAAAATCGCAAAACTGCAAGGTTATGTTTTTGATCACCTAATAGTCGATGATAGCGGAGCTGCTTCTATTCTACTTAGTCAAGAAACGTTACAGTCTTTCAATGTCTCTTTAGCGGAAAGTTCTGCTATCGTGTCGGCTCCTGGAAAAATTGATACAGTTCAGGCATGGGTCATTTTCATTGAACAAACGGATGGTAGCTATCGGGTACGCTTGCGTAGCAAAGAAAAGGTGATTAACGAAATTGCCAAACGCCATGACGGTGGTGGGCATCCTCTTGCCAGCGGTGCTAATTCAGCTAGTTTAAAAGAAAATCACCAGATTTTCCAAGAATTAATAACTGTTTGCCAAAAAATCTAACTTTTTTTCTGAATAATAATCAAAAAAACTTGTCAAGTGGCACAAGTTTTGCTACACTAGAGTGGTTAATAACTATGATACAGGAAGTGTCATGGCAGAAAGGAATTTTTAAGATGAGAAAAGACATTCATCCAGATTATCGCCCAGTTGTTTTCCTTGATACAACTACAGGTTACCAGTTCCTTAGTGGCTCAACAAAGAGTTCTAAAGAAACCATTGAGTTTGAAGGCGAGACTTACCCGCTTATCCGTGTGGAAATTTCATCAGATTCACACCCATTCTACACAGGACGTCAAAAGTTCACGCAAGCAGATGGACGTGTGGACCGTTTCAACAAAAAATATGGTCTCAAAGACGAAAACGCAGCAAAATAACAAGCAAGGCATTATTACTAAAAACCTTCCTCATTTGGGAAGGTTTTTTTGCTTGTTAAACCTCTCAAGAACTGTCAACAATCCTAAACACCAAAATTCCTAATGTTTTTGCTGGAATCTCAACGCACTCTAGAAGTTTTTTATCGTTTTTGTCACTAAGAGCAATTACTTAGGTAAAAACTAACTATTTCTTAAATGACTCCTTTTAATCGTCTCCTCGGTGACAAATAAGAGCATTAATGTGATGAATATTCTCGCTTGCAAAACTTTTTAGATCAATCGCTTCTCCCAATAAATTAGCGTTAATAAAGGCAATCACCATCGGCATATTCATCCCTGCATAAAGGTCAAATTGGTGACCTTCCATCAAGAGACGACTAAGCACATTGCAAGGACTTCCTCCCATTAAATCAGCAAAGACAACAATATCTTCCAATCCTTCAATGGTTGCTAAGAATTTGTGACGAAAGTCTTCTAGACCCTCAGAAGGTAATAAAGAAACCGTTCGTATGCTTTCTTGTGGTCCCATAATCATTTCGGTACTAGCTTTCAAAGCATCACAAAATGGACCATGACTGACTAATATTAATTGTTTTCCCATTATTTCATCCCCATAACAAAGTGACCAAAAGCAGAACAAGTGATCGCCAAAATGATAATAACTAAAATAGCTTTTGTAGAGGTCATGCCTTTACGACCAAGTAACCAGTAAACAAAGCCTGTAAATGCGGCTGGAACAAGGCGTGGAAAGATCATATTGAGTAGATTTTGTACATCTAATCCTGCTCCCATAGGAATTTTGAGGCTAACTTCAAAATTAATCATGCTGGCAATGAGAGCTCCTACCATAAAAACACCCATCACCGAAGCTGCATCCACTATTGCTGTTAAATGGTTACGCATGGTTGTTACCAATTTTGTTCCTTGTTGATAGGCAATTTCTAGCTGCTTCCACCGGAAAATATTAATAACCCAAGCCACTGCCACCCAAATAAAAATGCCAAGAGGATTATTTTCTTTGGCTAAACCTGCTGCAAGTGACCCCATGATGGTTGGAACAAGAGAGGCAAATAAAGAATCTCCAATTGGTGCAAACGGTCCCATAAGCCCCGTCTTGATCCCATTAACTGCGTCTTTAGAAGCTAAGCCTTCGTTTTCTTCAAGAGCAAGATCAATACCAGTAATAATGGTATGAAAGAAATTTGATGTATTGAAGAATTGTGTGTGAGTTTTCATCATTTCTTTCAGTTCAGGGGTGCCATCTCCATACACTTTTCGCAGCTGTGGCAAAATGATATAGAGGTAACTGGAACCTTGCATTCGTTCGTAATTCCATCCCCATTGGAAAGTAAAAAGACTACGTTTATTGATTTGGTTAAAATCCTCTTTGGTTAATTTGTAGTTAGATTTCGTCATCTTCAATTTCCCCACTTTCTGACACATCAGCTTTTGTTTCAACCAGAGTCATCTTCTGATTATTTTTATAATGAAGTGTTGCAAGAGCTGCACCAATAATAGCAATCCCAATCATTGGAAGTCCTTTGAAAGGTGCACCATTAAAGACTGTTGTTTTTAATTCAGATTCTCCAATAATGCTGGACAAGGTCCCCGCCACGGTTTGCAAATTAGTGTAAATAACGGTTAACATGGCAGTAATTCCAAAACCAAGGGCTAAATAATGAATATTACGTTTAACTGGCAAGTAATGAAGTAAAATGGCAAATCCTAAACCTGGTAACATCATACCAGCTAATTTTAAGCCATCTGCCAACCATTTAACGCTATCAACCCAATCAACCAAACTTTGAACAGCACCTGCCCCAAAAGCAAGAGCAATGAAAACAGGAAGAGCACGAGATAAAGCCCATGGCAAAGCGCCCATGAGATAATTACGCTCAATTCCCTTATAATTGAAATTGTCGACATGACGATCAATACGATGGGCAAAGAATGTTGTTGAAAAACGACCAAGAATATCCGTATAAACTAGCAAAGCTGCTACAGGTACCGCAATAGTAGAAACAGCCAGTTCCGCATTAATTCCTTGGGCAACTGAGAAAGCTGTTGCTAACACAGCACCTGATGTTGCATCAATACGAGAGGCGCCACCAAAGGTGCCAACACCAAGTACCATCAGTTGCAAACTCCCCCCGATTAAAAGACCAGTTTTTAAATCTCCCATGATAAGACCAGCAATAAAGCCTGCAAAAACTGGTGAACCAGCTGACGTATTAATGGTTAACTCATCCAGAATTTGATAAGCCGAATACAAGGTTAGAAGTAAAATTTGCCACCATTGAATCATAATGATTTCCTCCAAAAATAAGTTAGTTAAGGTGTACAGAATTATCTTACTTTATCCAATAAAGGCATAAAGTCTGTAGGCACATCGCCCGGCACCATCTGTGCAATAAGATGAGTGCCTTTAGCATTAATTGCATCAAAGGCTTGAATATCCTCATCAACCACATTAATAGAACGAGTAACTGAACGGGTTTCTGGGGTCTGGGACATATTCCCCACATTTAATTCTGAAATAACTACCCCTTTTTCAAGTAACCCTAAGAATGTTTTTGGGCGTCTCGCCACAATTAATAAGCGTTGCGACTCATAACGACCTGCCAAGATATTGGCAGATGCCTTATCAATACTTAAAACAGATAATTTAATGCCCGCTGGAGTAGCTAATTTTAAGGCTGTTTTTTCCAAATCACTATTAACCACCTCATCATCAACAACCATGATGCGACTAATGTTTAATTTAGTCGTCCATAAGTTAGCTACCTGACCATGAATTAACCGACCATCAATTCGTGTTGCTACAATTGTCATCCTTTTTCTCCTTTTATGATTTTATAAATGGGTTCTTTGGTTAAATGAAGGATCTCACTGTATTGCCCTTCGGTTTCAAAAATAATGAGACGATTGGTTCCTCTTACCAATAACCCTTTTGGTAAATAAAGGGATAAGGTTGGTCCCAACTGCCAAAATCTTCCTAGATGAAAACCATTAATCAAGGCAATGCCTTTACCAAACTGACTAAGATCAAGATAAGTATCTGCTAAATCTTGACACTCAAAATCATAAGCATAAAAACTTGGCAAACCTTGTGTCCACCCTTCTGAAAAATCGACCCAGGACAAGTCTTGAAAATCAAGCGGAAACTGCTCCCACTGACCTATAAAATGCAAGTCAGCCATCACTCCTCGTCCTAATCCCTTGTGCTGACTGGGTGCCGCTAATTTATGACCATAACTCACTCGTCCCATATTTTCAACTAAAATCGCCAATGTTGTGTTTGTATTTTCTTGATAAATCTTAATATCTTGTCCAATCTCCTCTTGATACTGTGTTTGCACAAGCTTTTGATCAAGAAAAATTTGAATACGGTCTCTCGCATCAATGACCCGCAATCTTTCTTGATCGGCATATTTGGAAAGCTGGGTGCAGTACAACATGTAGCCTAAAGGATGGTTTAGCTCTTCCATAGATTGTGGGTAAAAAGTGTTTTTGACACCGCTTACATTTTTTAATATCTGAAATAATCCTACTTTTTCTGTTAAGACAATGTCACTGATAGCCATTGTTTGACTTCTTATAGGCTCCTCAAATGATAACTGAGGATAACTTTTTCGCAAGGCTTTTTGTAATAAATCATATTTTAGGGTAGGATTTCCCGCTTCATCCAAAAGTGCATCGTAATCGTATGAGGTTACTTGAGGGAGATCTTTTTGTATCCTAGCTGAAGAGCCATTCATAAACCCAAAATTAGTCCCACCACAAAACATGTAAAGGTTAAGACTTCCTTGCTCAATCATTTCCATAATACTTGCTACAGTCTCTTTAGGATCGCGACGAATGATTGCTTCACCCCAACGGTTAAACCACCCCAGCCAAAATTCCATACACATGATTGGCCATTGCTTCTCGTGCTTAGCCATAAAATCTCTTAGATTAGCCACATTTTGAGACGTTTTAGACCCAAAGTTTCCGGTCACGAAAACATCATCTTCAATAAGACTCCCTGCTTCTAAAGTAGCTGACCACGGTCCATCTGAAGTTAAGAGAGGCGCCTCAATACCTCTGTTTAGCATCATATCTTTCAATGCCCTTAAATAAGTTTTTTCCTCGCCATAGGAGCCATACTCATTTTCTAATTGAAACATGAGTATATTGCCCCCCTTATCTAGTTGACGCTTCGCTAATTTGGGCAAAAGCACATCATAATAATCTGCTACATGTGCTAGATAGGTTGGATCACTTGAGCGTATACGACAGTTTTCTTCCAGTAACCAAGCTGGTAAACCACCGAATTCCCACTCTGCACAGATATACGGAGAAGGTCTGACAATGGCATATAGTCCTAATTCCTTAGCCATATCAAGAAAGGCTTCCACATCCGCAAGACCTTCAAAGTAAAACTGTCCCTTTTGTGGCTCATGACTGTTCCAAGGAATATAGGTTTCAACCGTATTAAATCCCAATGCTTTTAAATTGTAGAGTACCCGATACCAACTATCAGGGACAATTCTAAAATAATGAACCGCACCAGATAGTATTTTAAAAGGTTCTCCATCAAGATAAAATGCTTCTTTTACTTGAAATCGTTTCACATTGCCTCCTTTACCCTAATATCATTTTGGCAAGACCTATTCCCCTAATTGAAACACGTTATCTTGTCACTTTTTTGTTATAATAACTAGTAAATAATACTTAAAAGATGAGATGCCATGCCAATCAAACGTCCGAAATATCAACAAATCAAAGAAGAATTACAAAATCAAATTTTATCAGATCATTACCATGTTGGTGATAAATTTTTTACAGAAGCTGAATTGATTGAGCGCTTTCAAGTTAGTTCTATCACCATTATCCGTGCTCTATAAGAGTTAGAGAAAGAAGGCTTTATCAAGCGCCAGCAAGGGCTTGGTAGTTTTATTGCCAGAACACAACGAAAAAAACTGGTTCAATTTGCCTACCTAGATAGCTTTCAGGAACAGACAGAAAAAGTTCGGGTCCTTAGTCTCCGTAAAGGAAATGATCCTTACTATTTAAACTTGCTTGATCTTCATAAAACAGAATTTTATTACATTATTGCTAGAGAACGTACCATTAATGACGCCCCTTACCTCTACCAATTCTCCTACATTCCTCATGATTATTTATGGTCAGAAGAATATGATTTGGCTGCTTACCGCTCTCTCTATAAACGCTTTTTCCTTGACTACAATATTCAAATGGCTGGAGAAACCTTTACCCAACAAACTCGTCTGATCACCCAAACGCCACAAGAGGTCAAAGACTTTCTTAATCTCTCTAATACGATTCCTTGTGTATTGCAAACCAAGACAACACGTTCCAAAAAGAACAATCGGGTCTTAGAGTATGCTGAAGTCTACAAACATTGGAAATTCTTTAAATACGAATTATCTTCTAGCGATTGCCAATAGGAAGTGCCGTATCTTGACCCCTTTTACTAGGAATGTTGTTTCTTATAGATGATAAGGTCTGTGCCTTAAGGAAAGACAGCATATCTTCTTTATATTTTATCAGTCCAAGGACTAGCAGTTTTTTCAAGAACCTTGTTCAGCTCATCAATGTTTTGGAAACCTTCTGTTCGTAACCAATTCCTAGCTGCTGCCTCCCCTTCTGTAATGTAAACAGGCACTACCCCTGACCAAGTCGCACGACCACAAAGCACTCCATTAAATTTGGCTCCTGCTTCTGACGCAAAACACAAGGTCTCTTGGAATTGTTGAGCAGATACACCTGCACTCAAATAAATATAAGGCAAATGACTAGCCGCTTCCTGATCACAAAAGGCTTGTGCCGCTTCTTGACGACTATAAACCACTTCTCCTCTGGAAAAACCTTCTACATAGGTCATATTGACTGGCACTTCCACCTTCAAAACATCAACCCCATAGCGATCATCTGAAAAAACCGCCATTGCCCCATTAACCTTATGTGGTTTAACCTTGGCATAGGCTATACTGCTAGTGTCTTTTATCCCCTCATCGTAGCTTAAAATTTCAAGGAAAAAGGGAATATCCTCTGCTAAGCATTCTGATCCGATCCGCTCTATGTAGACCTGTTTTTGCAGATTTGTCTGCTTGTCACCATCCACATCATAATAAAGCAAGAATTTAACAGCATCAGCACCCGCTTCTTTTAGGCGTTTGACTGACCATTCGGTGAGACA